>DWXV01000055.1 GCA_019119025.1 Candidatus Allofournierella excrementigallinarum | reverse complement strand
TCTCCACCACCTCCACCAGCCGCGCGGCGCGGGCGGTGATCTTGTTGTATATTTTCTCGCAGGCGCGCCCGGGATCGGGGTCGGCGCAGTCCAGCAGGCTGATGCCCATGGTCACGGTGCGCACGTCCAGGTTCTCGCCGGAGATCATGTTGATGGTCTCCATGATGTCGCGGGTGTTGATCATGCTCATTGAAACCGCCTCCCGCTCAAATGTGATGCATCGCGTCGAACACTTCTTCGCGGGTCAGGTGCAGCTCCATGTTCATGGCGGCGGCCACCTTGCCCAGCGCGGCGCGCACGGTCTCCATGGGCGCGGTGCACTTTTCCAGATTCACCAGCATGATCATGCAGAACATCTCCTGCATGATGCTCTGGGTCACGTCCTCAATATTGATGTTCAGTTCGGCGCAGACCTGGCTGACCCGGGCCACAACGCCCACGGTGTCCCGGCCTACCACGGTGATAACAGCTCTCATAATGCTTTTTCCTCGCTTTCCACCCCCGGCGCAAAGAAACGTGCCGCAAAGGTTAGGCTCATTATACCAGATTTTCCGCTCTTTTTGTTTACTTTGCGCATGTTTTTTTTTATAATTAAGAACAAACCGCTAACACAGCGAAGAACCGAGGTAGTGAATATGGAACGTTTGCTGCAACTGCTGGAAGAAAACGCCCGCCTGCCGGTGGAGGACCTGGCCGCCATGCTTGCGGCCACGCCGGAGGAGGTGGCCGCAAAAATGGACGAGTACGCCAGGGCCGGCGTCATCCGCGGCTACAAGGCCCTGGTGGACTGGGAAAAACTGAACGCCGACCGGGTCAAGGCGGTCATCGAACTGCGGGTGCGCCCCAAAAAGAGCCACGGCTTTGACGAGATCGCCTCCGCCATCGCCTGCTACGACGAGGTGCAGAGCGTGCTTTTGATGAGCGGCGGCTACGACCTGCAGCTCATCCTCACCGGGCGCAGCTTCCAGGAGATCGCCCTCTTTGTGGCCAAGCGCCTGGCCCCCATGGACGACGTGCTGTCCACCGCCACCCACTTCGTGCTGCGCACCTATAAAAAAGACGGCGTGCTCTATGTGGACGAGGAAAAGGACGAGAGGGAGTGGGCCACGCTGTGATGAACTACGACAAGGTGATCGCGCCTGCCGCGGCGGCTATGCGCCCCAGCGGCATCCGCAAATTTTTCGACCTGGCCTCCGAGATGGAGGGCTGCATCAGCCTGGGCGTGGGCGAGCCGGATTTCAAGACCCCCTGGTGCATCCGGGACGCGGGCATCCGCAGCCTGGAAAAGGGCCGCACCAGATACACCGCCAACGCCGGCCTGAAAGAGCTTCGCTGTGAGATCGCCGCCTACATGCAGCGGCGCTTCGGCCTGGAATACGCCGACCCCCTGCACGAGATCCTGGTCACCGTGGGCGGCAGCGAGGCCATCGACATGGCCATCCGCAGCCTGGTGGCCCCGGGGGACGAGGTCATCATCCCCGAGCCCTGCTTTGTGTGCTACCAGCCCATCACTACCCTCACCGGCGGCGTGCCGGTGCCGGTGCCCCTGAAGGCGGAAAACGAGTTCCGCCTCACCGCCAGGGAGCTGAAGGCCGCCATCACCCCCAGAACGAAGCTGCTGGTGCTGCCCTTCCCCTGCAACCCCACCGGCGCGGTGATGGAAAAGGAGCATCTGGAGGCCATCGCCCAGGTGCTGCGGGGCACCGGCATCATGGTGCTCTCGGATGAGATCTACGCCGAGCTGAACTACGGCGCCGAGCGCCATGTGAGCATCGCCAGCCTGCCGGGCATGGCCGAGCGCACCATCGTGGTGAACGGCTTCTCCAAGGCCTTTGCCATGACCGGCTGGCGGCTGGGCTTTGCCTGCGGCCCCGCCCCGGTGATGAAGATCATGACAAAGCTGCACCAGAACTGCATCATGTGCGCCCCCACCACCAGCCAGTACGCCGCGGTGGTGGCCATGCGGGAGTGCGACGACGAGATCGAGCGCATGCGCCGGGAGTACGACGTGCGCCGCCGCCTGCTGGTCAAGCGCTTCAACGGCATGGGCATGGACTGCTTCGAGCCCAAGGGCGCGTTCTATGTGTTCCCCAGCATCCAGCGCACCGGCCTTTCCAGCGCCGAATTCTGCGAAAAGCTGCTCTACAGCCAGAAGGTGGCTGTGGTGCCCGGCACCGCCTTCGGCGATTCCGGCGAGGGCTTCGTGCGGGTGAGCTACGCCTATTCGGTGGCCCACCTCACCGAGGCGCTGGACCGCATCGAGCGCTTTTTGAAGGAACTGGGCGTCCATGGATGAGCGGGTGTTCTTTGCCGCCGCGCCAAGCTATTCCCAAAGCGCGGTGGACGCGGCGGTGGAAGGGCTGCTGGCGCAGCTGCCCGCCGCCGCGCTTCTTGCGCCGGGCAAAACGGTGCTGCTGAAGCCGAACCTCCTCTGCGGCTCCGCCCCCGAAAAGGCGGTGACCACCCACCCGGCGGTGGTGAAGGCGGTCATCCGTGCCGCAAAGCGCCGGGGCGTGGCCGCATCCGACATCATTGTGGCCGATTCCCCCGGCGGGCCCCACGCCTCCGGCCTGGTGAAGGCCGCCTGGAAGGCCAGCGGCATCGCCGCCGTCTGCGCAGAAGAGGGGGTCGGCCTTTACACCGGCGCCGCCAGCGGCGAGGCCCCCAAGGCCGAGGGGGCAAAGCGCCGCTTCACCTTTCTGGAGCCGGTGCTGGCGGCGGACGTGCTCATCGACCTGCCCAAGGCCAAGACCCACATGATGACCGGCCTTTCGGCGGCCACCAAGAACCTCTTCGGCTGCATCCCCGGCCTGCAGAAGGCCGAGTGGCACATGCGCTGCCCCCAAAAAGAGGACTTCGGCGACATGCTCGTCGACCTGCTGCTCACCGCAAGGCCCGCCTTCGCGGTGCTGGACGGCGTGGTGGCCCACGAGGGCAACGGCCCCAGCGGCGGCAGCCCCCGGCCTTTGGGCTTTCTGGCGGCGGCGGAAGACCCGCTGTCCATGGACCTGGCTTTGTGCGCCATGCTGGGCCTTGCGCCCGAAAGCGTGCCCTATCTTGCGGCGGCTCAAAGGCGGGGCCTTTGCCCCGCGTCCTTCGACCCGGCCCTGGCGGCGGGGGAAAAGGCGCTGTTCGCCCCGGTGGAAAACTTCCGCCTGCCGGACTCCTGGCGAAAGATGAACTTTTCCGATTCCGCCCCCCGGGCGGTGCGCTGGGCGGTGCCCGCGGTGGAACAGTGGGTGGCTCCACGGCCCAAGATCGCCCCGGAGCGCTGCATCGGCTGCGGCCGCTGCGCCGAGATCTGCCCCCAGCACACCATCGAGCTGAAAAACAAAAAGGCTCACATCAAGCCCAAAGACTGCATCCGCTGCTTTTGCTGCCACGAGGTCTGCCCGGTGCAGGCCATCGACACAAAGCGGTTTTTCCTCTTTCAAAAACTGTGAGGTGAACGCGCCATGAAACAGGTCACCGTGCTGGCCCCGGCCAAACTCAACCTGACGCTGGACGTGGTGGGCCTTCTGCCCGGCGGCTACCACGCGCTGGATATGATCATGCAGGCCATCACCCTCCACGAGCGGGTCACCCTGCGCAAAAGCCGGGACCTCATCCTGCGGCTGCCGGGCAGCCGGGTGCCTCCCAATGAAAAGAACACCGCCTGGAAGGCGGCCCTGGCTTTCTTCCATTACACCGGCCTTTTGGCGGGGGTGGAGATGGAGGTGCGCAAGGCCGCCCCGGTGCGGGCGGGCATGGCGGGCGGCAGCGCCGACGCCGCCGCCGTGCTGGTGGGCCTCGACGCCCTCTACGACGCCCGCCTCTCCATGAGCGAGCTGTGCGCCCTCGGGGCGGCCCTCGGGGCGGACGTTCCCTTTGCCCTCTTGGGCGGCACCTGCCGGGTGCAGGGCAAAGGCGACCTTCTGCGGCCGCTGCCCCCCTGCCCGGACTGCCGCTTTGTGGCGGTCATGCCCAGCGTGGGGGTGAGCACCCCCGCCGCCTTCGCCGCCTACGACCGGGTGGGCAGCACCATCCACCCGGACGGCGAGGCCGCCGAGGCCGCCGTGCGCGCGGGGGACCTCGCCGCCCTGTGCGCCGCCATGGGCAACGCCCTGGAAGAGTGCAGCGGCGCGAAGGAGACGCCCCATATCAAGGAGCTGCTGGTGCAAAACGGCGCAAAGCAGGCGCTGATGACCGGCAGCGGCGCGGCGGTGTTCGGGGTGTTCGACGACCCCGAGCGGGCCGAGGTGGCCCGGGCCGCGCTGGCAAAGGAGTACCGCCAGGTGTATCTGGCCAGCCCCGACCGGGGCGGCGCGCGGGTGTTGCCTCCGCCCAAGCGCCGGGGCTGAATAAGCCGCAAAAAACACGCCTATACTTTTGGCAGATGTTACCAAAAGGAAGGACGTGTTTTTTTGTTCCCTCATCTTCATGTCCGCCTCAGCCGCCGGGCGGCGCTGGAATTCAGCGCGGGGCTGGGCCTTCTCCTGGCCGTGGCGCTTACCTGCTGGATGTCCAGCTTCTGCGCCCTGGCCGACGAGGTGCGGATGAACACCCTGCGCCTGCATGTGCAGGCAAATTCCGATTCCGAGGCCGACCAGGCCCTCAAGCTCACCGTGCGGGACGCGGTGCTGGAAGAGGCCGCCGCCCTCTTCGCCGGCGCAAAGGACGAGGCGGACGCCCGCCGCATTGCGGAAGAGTCGCTGCCCCGATTGCAGGCCTGCGTGGAGCGCACGCTGAAGGAACAGGGCAGCGGCCTTTCCGCCCGGGTCTACCTCACCGAGATGTACTTCGACACCACCTGTTATGAGAGCTTCACCCTGCCCGCCGGGGTCTACGACGCGCTGCGGGTGGAGCTGGGGGCCCACGCGGGCAAAAACTGGTTCTGCGTGCTCTACCCCGGCCTGTGCCTGCCCGCCGCCGGCGAGGCGGCGGTGTACCCCACCGAGGCCCAGCAGAACCTGGTGGAATCGCCCAGAGTGGAGGTGCGCTTTGCCGCCCTGGAATGGCTGGAGCACCTCACCGGCGAAGCGGGGGGCTGAGCGCGGCGCACCCTTCCCGGCCCCCGGGCATACAATGGGGCAAGGAGGGATGCGAATCATGGCAACCATTGAACGGGCCGCCGCCACCGCGATGCCGCCCTATTTCGGAACAGTTTTGAGAAACGGCTCTTCCGGGCCGGACTCCGCCCAGGTGCAGACCTGGCTGAACGGGGCGCACAGCCGCTGGCCCCAGGTGCCGTCGGTGTCGGTGGACGGAAAATACGGCAGCGGCACAGCGAACGCGGTGAAGGCGTTCCAGACCGTGGCGGGCCTTTCCGCCGACGGCCAGGTGGGGCCCTCCACCTGGAACGCCCTCTACGGCGCCTTCGCGGACATCCGCGGCACGGGGGAGGTCTTCTGCGGCGTCACCGCCCGCTCGGGCGATAGGGGCGCGGTGGTCAAGAGCATGCAGCAGAAGCTCATCCGCATCCGCCAGGTCTACACCGCCATCGCTTCCATCAGCGCGGACGGGGCCTTCGGTAGCGCCAGCGCGGCGGCGCTCAAGCAGTTCCAGCGGCAGTTCGCCCTGGGCATCGACGGCGCCTTCGGCCGCAACACCTTCGCCGCCCTGGCCAAGGTGTACAGCCAGGTGCTGGCGGGCGCGCCCACCCCGGTGCTGCCCCGCTACCCCGGCCTTCTGCGGCAGGGAAGCACCGGCGACTCGGTGCGCTGCGTCCAGAGCTACCTGTCCGCTTTGGGCGGCGTCGTGCCCAAGGTGACCATCGACGGCAAGTTCGGCAGCGCCACCGCCGCGTCGGTGCGCTCCTTCCAGCGGCTGGCCCGCCTTGCAGAGGACGGCAAGGTCGGCCCCGCCACCTGGAGCGCCCTGGTGATGGCCTTCAACGGCACCCTGCGCGCCTGAAAAGCGAAAACGGGCCCCGCCGGCCGCATGGCCGGCGGAGCCGCTTTTGTCAAAGATCCCATCCGTCGAAGGCTTCGCCCTGCGCTTCTTCGCCGCAGTTGCAGAAGGCTTCGTCCCGGCTGTTTTCCAGAGGGTCAAAGCGCAGGGCCTCGTCCAGCGCCGCCTCGTATTGACGGGCAAGGGCCTGCTCGGTGCTGCTGCCGGCGAGTTTTGCCTCCTCCAGAAGCTGCGCCAGTTCCGCCGCTTCGCCCCGCTCCACCAGCTCTTCCATCAGCGGGCCGGGTTCCGCTTTTTCCAGCCCGTACTCCGCGGCCAGGGCGGCCAGCCGCTCTTCCAGCGCCGTTTGGGCCCGCTCCTTTTCATAAAGCTGCACGTTGGAGCTGTTCTTGCCGGCAGGGCGCACGCCGGGCAGCTTGCCGCCCCGCACAAAATGATTGAAGGTGCGCCCGAGGGAGAGCTTCAGCCCCCGGTCCAGGTCGTTCCACTCGGCGTCGTCGAACAGGCCCATCACCGTGAAGGGCTGCCCCTCCGGCTGGGCCGCCGCCCGCCGTTTCAGCGTTTCAAAGTGTTCCTCAAACACCTGGTCGCACAGCCGAAACTGCTTGACGCACTGGGCCAGCGGCAGCCCGTGTTCTTTGGCCAGTTTTTCTGCCAGTTTGAGCTCCGCCTGCGTGAGCGTCACCGAAATGGTCACCGTCTTTGCCATCAAAAGCCCCCCTTTTTTTGGCATTCCTGGTTTTCAAGAAAAATAATACAATGAATCTTCAGAAAATGCAAGATGGAAATCCAAAATAAAAAGGCCCCGCCGGTTTTTGCCGGCGGGGCCCCTTGCTGTTGCGATTTATTCCTTCGGGCCAAGGCCCAGCGCGTCCATCTCGCCGCGCATGCCCTCGATGCACAGGCCGATCACATCGGCCAGGTCCATGCCCAGCATGTCGCAGCCCTGCTGGATGACCGCCCGGTCGATCTTGGCGGCGAAGCGCTTGTCCTTGAACTTCTTCTTCACGCTGGAAACTTCCAGGTCAGACAGCCCGCCCGGGCGCATGCGGGCGGTGGCGCCCACCAGGCCGGTGAGCTCGTCCACGGTGAACAGGCTTTTTTCCATGTCGGTCTCGGGCTTGACGTCGGTGCACAGACCCCACCCGTGGGCCAGGATGGCGCGGATGGTCTCCTCGTCCACCCCGGCTGCCCGCAGGGGCTCGGCGGTGTGGCCCAGGTGCTCCTCGGGGAACTGCTCGTAGTCATAGTCGTGCAGGTAGCCCACCGCTTTCCAATACTCCTCGTCCGCGCCGAAGTGGCGGGCCATGGCGCCCATGGCGGCGCTCACGCCGATGGCGTGTTCCAAGAGATGGTCCTCGGTGGTGGTGGCCGCCAGCAGCCGGCGGGCGGTCTCCATGGTAAGTCCGGGCATGATATTGACCTCTTTTCCGGTGATTTTTCCCCATTATAACGCACCGGGCGGGGAATTGCCAGAGGCGGCGGGCAAAAAAATCCCCGCCCGCCAAGTGGACAAACCGCCCCTTCCTGCGTATGATAGCTTTAGGAGATTTTTTCGCAGGGAGGGACGTTCATGCTGCAACTGGTTTTGGGGCCGTCGGGCAGCGGCAAGTCAAGTTATCTGCTGGGGCGCGTCAAGGCGCGGGCCCAGGCTGGCCGGCGCAGCCTGCTGCTGGTGCCGGAGCAGTTCACCTCCAGCACCGAGAACCGCATCTATTCCCTCTTGGGGGACGAATACTCCGGCTGGGTGGAGAGCCACAGCTTCACCAGCCTTTCGGAAAAACTGCTGAACACCTACGGCGGCGCGGCGGTGCGCACCCTCACCGACGCGGGCCGCGCGGTGCTGGTGCGCCGGGCGCTACAGGCCATGGGCGACACCGTGCACTATTACAGCCGCCACCGGCGCAGCACCGCCTTCTGCGAAAAGTGCGCCGAGACCCTGGACGAGCTGAAAAGCGCCGGCATCAGCGCCCCCCAGCTGGAGCAGCTGGCGGCGGGCGCGGGCGCTTCCGGTGAAAAACTGCGGGAGCTGGCGGGGGTCTACGCCGCCTATCAGGCCCTTCTGGAGGGCTCTGCCATGGACCCCACCGACCGGGTGGCCGCCGCCGCCGAGCGCATTGCGCCGGAATTTTTCGAGGGGGTGGAGGTGTTCATCGACGAGTTCGACACCTTCAACGCCCCCAAGCGCAAAATGCTGGAGGCCATGCTCCAATGCGCCCCGTCCATCACGGTGGCCCTGTGCGCCGACGGGCTGGAGGACCAGGAAGGGGGCCTGGGCCTGTTCAGCGGGGCAAAAAAGATGGCCGGCGCTTTGCGGGAGATGGCCCGCAAAAACGGCGCGGCGGTGGCTTCGCCGGTGATCCTGGCCGAGGACAAACGCCACAAAAACGCCCCGGGCCTGGCGAGGCTGGCGGCGCTGCTGGCGGGGGACATGCCCGCGCCCGGCCCCGCCGGCCCCGGCCAGCTCACCCTGCTGCGGGCGGAGGACCGCCAGACCGAGGCCAAGCTGGCCGCCGCCGCGGTGGCAAAGCTGGCCCGGGCGGGGGTGCCCTATGGAAAAATGGCGGTCATCTGCCGGGACGCCTCCCAGTACCTTTCCGCCGTGCGCTATGAGTTCCGGCTGGCGGGCGTGCCCCTTTTCTTCGACGAGCCCGCCAGCGCCGAACATGCCGCGCCCCTGCGGCTGGTGAAGGCGCTTTTGAGCATCGCGCGCCGGGGCGTTTCCACCGAGACGGTGCTGGCGGTGGCCAAGACCGGCCTGACGGGCCTCTCGGAGGCCGAGCTCTGCGCGCTGGAAAACTACGCCTATACCTGGCAGCTGTCCGCCGCCCAGTGGCAGCAGCCTTTCACCCTCTCGCCCGCGGGCTTCGGGGGCGAGATGCGCCCCGCCGACGCCGAGCAGCTGGCGCTGGCGGAGGCCGCCCGGGCAAAACTCGCCCCGGTGCTGGAAAACTTCGCGGCCTCGGCGCGCAAAAAGCCCGCCGCCGCGCTGTGCAAATCGCTTTTTTGCACCATGCTGGCCCTGGGCGCGGAGGACAAGCTCACCGCTTCTGCCGAGGCGCTGAAACAGGAGGAGGGCATCCCCGCCGCCGAGGAGGCGGTGCGGGTGTGGGACCTGGCGGCGGACCTGCTGGACCAGATGGCCCTGCTGCTGGGGGACGAGACCCTGCCCGCCGCCGAGTACGGCGAGCTGTTCGACCTGCTGGCCCGCACCACCGACCTGGGCCACATCCCCCAGAGCCTGGACGCGGTGATCTTCACCACCGCCGGGCGCATGCGGCTGGACGAGCCGGACTACTGCTTCGTGCTGGGCCTGGCGGAGGGGGAGTTCCCCGCCGCCCCCGGCGAGCGGGGGCTTTTGACCCACGCCGAGCGGGACGCCCTCATCCGCCAGGGCGTGGAGATGCCCGACTGCTTTGAAAACCGCATGGTGCGCGAGCAGGTGTGCTTTTACAAAGCCCTCACCGCCGCCGCCAAAGGGGTGTGGATGAGCTGGGCCGCGGGCCCGGCCTCCCTGCCCATGACCAGCGCCCTGGCCGAGGCAAAGGAGTGCCTGGAACCCGCCGCCCCCGCGCTGGAAACGGCGGACCTGGCCGCCACCCCCGCCGCCGCCCTGGACCTGCTGGGCGAAAGCTGGGATGTGCACAGCCCTGCCACCGCCGCCCTCTACGAGGCGGTGGAGGGCAGCGAAGAGGGCAAAGCCGCCCTGGCCCCGGTGCGCCACGCGGCGCTGGCCGAGCCTTTCCAGGTGCGGGACACCGCGGCCATGCGCCGCCTGCTGGGCTCGAATATGCGCCTTTCCCCCAGCCGGATGGAGCGCTATTACTCCTGCCCCTTCGCCTATTTCCTCGAGTATGTGCTGGGCGCGCGGCCCCGCAGGCAGGCGGCCCTCACCGCCGACCAGACCGGCACCCTGGTGCACTACATCCTGGAGCAGGCCCTGAAGCGGGCGGGGGAGGGCTTTGTGGACCTCTCGGAGGCGGAGCTGGCCGGCCTTGCCGCCGCCGTCACCCGGGAGTATGTGGCCGCCAACATGCCCGGCGCAGGGGCCCGCTTTGAATACCTCATCCGCCGGCTGCAAAAAAGCGCCGCGGCCCTGCTGGCCTTCATCCAGGCCGAGCAGCGCCAGGGGTCTTTCCGCCCGGTGGCCTTCGAGCTGGGCATCGGCGACGGGCCGGGCCAGGTGCCGCCGGTGGTGCTCACCACCAAGACCGGCGAAACGGTGCGCATGACCGGCAAGATCGACCGGGTGGACGCCTGCCGCGAGGGCGGCAGGACCTGGCTGCGGGTGGTGGACTACAAGACCGGCAGCAAGGAGTTCCTTTTGGAGGACGTGCGCCGGGGCCTCAATTGCCAGATGCTGGTGTATCTGTTCACGCTGGTGCGCAATGCCGGCGGCGCCTTCCAGGACCCCGCCCCGGCGGGGGTGCTCTACCTGATGGCCGACCCGGCCCCCGCCCGCGCCGACCGCAGCGCCGCCGCCGGGGGCCTCGACTACAAGGTGGAGGGCGTGGTGGTGAACGAGCCCGGGGTGCTCTCCGCCATGGACAGCGCCGCCACCGGCCTGTATGTGCCGGTGCGCTTTGACAAGGCGGGCAACCCCCGCCTGGGCGAGGCCCTCACCTCGGTGGAGGAGCTGGCGAAGCTGGAGGGCGAGCTGGACCGCCTGGTGGTGCAGATGGCCGAGGAGCTCTACGCCGGGCGCATCGCCGCCGAGCCGCTGGCCGCCGGGCGCAAAAAAGAGACCCACTGCCGCTTTTGCGATTACCGGAACGTCTGCCGCCGGCAGGAATGAAAGGGGGAAGGGAACATGCAGTTCACAAAGGACCAGCGGGCCGCCATCGACCATGAGGGCTCGGCCCTGCTGGTGAGCGCCGCCGCGGGCAGCGGAAAGACCGCCGTGCTGGTGGAGCGGGCCGCCCGCCTGCTGACCCGGGAAAAGGACCCCGTGCCCGCTGACAGGCTGCTCATCGTCACCTTCACCCGGGCGGCGGCGGCAAGCCTGCGGGCAAAGCTGGCCGCCCGGCTGGCGGAGGAACAGCTCAAACACCCCGGCTCGGCCTGGCTGCGCCGCCAGCGCATGCTGCTGCAGCGGGCCAGCATCGGCACCATCGACTCCTTCTGTTTGCAGCTGGTGCAGACCCACTTCGGCAAACTGGATATCCCGCCGGATTTTTCCACCGCCGACGGGCCCCAGCTGGCCCGCCTGCGGGCCGGGGCGCTGGCCGCCGCGCTGGAAAACGCCTACGCCGACCCGGACTTCTGCGCCTTTGCCGACCTGTACGGCAAGGGCCGCAGCGACAAGCAGGCCGCCCGGGTGCTGGAACAGCTCTATGACTTTCTTTCCAGCATGCCCTTCCCGGACGCCAGCCTGGACAAGCTGGCCGCCGACTGGGCGGCCGACCGCCCCCTGGACGCCACCGAGTGGGGCAAAGCCCTGCGAGCCGAGGGGGCGCGGGGGGCAAAGTGCGCCCTTTCGCTGGCGCAGGAAAACCTGGCCGAGGCCGAAGGGGACGGGGAACTGGGCAACTATCTGCCCGCGCTGCAAAGCGATGTGGCCGCCGCCCGGGCGGTGGAGGCCGCCGTGGCGTCCGCCCCCTGGGACGGCATCCTCGAAACCTTCCGAACCCTCCGCTACCAGCCCCTCAAGGCGGCGCGGGGCTACAAGGGCTGCCATGCCGAGCGCATCAAGGCCCGGCGGGACGTGCTGAAAAAGATTTTTGCCCGCCTGCAGGACACGGTGTTCGTCTGCACCGGGGAGGAGTTCGCCGCCGACCGGGCCGCCGCCGCGCCGCTGGTGGCCGCGCTGGCGAGGGCCGAGCGGGACTTCATCGCCCGCTTCTGGCAGGCAAAATGCGAGGAAAAGCTGCTGGAATTCAGCGACGTGGAGCACCTGGCCCTGCGCCTGCTGCAAACGCCCGAGGGCCGGCGCACCGAACTGGCCGAGCAGCTGTGGCGGGAGTACGCCGCGGTGATGGTGGACGAATACCAGGACACCAACGCCCTGCAGGACGCGCTTTACGCCGCCCTGGCCGCCCCCGGCGGCGAGGACCTGTTCTTCGTGGGCGACCTCAAACAGAGCATCTACCGCTTCCGCCAGGCCGACCCGGAGGTGTTCCGGGAAAAGCTGGCCCGCTACGCCCCCCACGGCCAGCCCGGCCCCCAGAAGGTCTTTCTGGACGCCAACTTCCGCAGCGCGCCGGGGGTCATCGACGGGATCAACGCCATCTTCGAGGCGGTGATGAGCAGCGAGGTGGGCGGCGTGGACTACGGCCCCGGCGAAAAGCTGGCGCCGGGCCTCGGCGGCCCTGCGGCCTACGGCGGCTACGCCGGCGGGTGCGAGGTGCACGTTGTGGAAGGGGACGGCGGCCCCGCCGCCGAGGCGGCCTTCATCGCCCGCCGCATCCGGGAGATGGCGGGCCCCGCCTCCAACTTCACCGTGCGGGACGGCCGGGGCGGTGAGCGGCCCGCCGCCTATGAGGACTTCTGCATCCTCACCCGCAGCCGCTCCAACTTCGACGTTTACGCCGACGCGCTGGAAGCCGCGGGCATCCCTGTCTATGTGGACCGGGCCGAAAACCTGCTGGACGCGCCGGAGGTGCGGGCGCTGGCCAGCCTTGTCCGCGTGCTGGATAACCCTTCCCAGGACGTGCATCTGGCGGCGGTGATGCTGGGCCTTGGCGGCTTTGAGCCGGACGACCTGGTGCGCCTGCGCACGGTCCAGCCCGCCGGCAGCTTCTACGGCGCGGTGAGCGCCGCCGGGGGCAAAGCCGCCGCCTTCATGGACTGGCTGCGAACCTTGCAGCGGCTGGCCCAGACCCTGCCGGTGGACCGGCTGATGGAGGAGATCTTTTTGCGCACCGGCTGCCTTGCCGCCGCCGGCGCCATGGAGGAAGGCCGGTCGAGGCGGCAGAACCTGCGGCGCTTCGCCGCCTTTGCCGCGGACTGCGGCAAAAACGGCCTTGCGGGCGTGGTGCGCGCCATGGACGCGGCCCTGGCGGAGGGCGGCGTGCCCGGCCCCGAGCAGGGCCAGAGCCGCCCGGGGTGCGTGTCCATCATGACGGTGCACCGCTCCAAGGGGCTGGAATTCCCGGTGGTCATCGCCGCCGGGCTGGACCGGCCCTTCAACCGGGAGGACCTCATCGCCCCGGTGGTGCTGCACCCCCGGCTGGGGCTGGGCCTCGCCCTGCGGGCAGGAACGGGCGGCGCCTACGCCACCGCCCCCCTGCGGGCGGTGCAGGCCGCCCAGACGGCGGACGCCGTCAGCGAGGAGATGCGGGTGTTCTATGTGGCCGCCACCCGCGCCAAGGACAGGCTGCTGCTCACCATGAGCCTGAAAAACCCCCTGGGCACGCTGGAGCGGCTGGCGGCCCAGCTCACCGCCGCAGGCCGGTGCCGGCCCTATCTCTTGCAGCACTGCGCCAGCCGGGCGGACTGGGTGCTGCTGGCCCTGCTGACCCACCCGTCCGCCGGATGCTTGCGGGGGCTGGTGAACGCGCCGGTGCCGGTGCGCCCCCGCCCCCTGGCCGGCGCCCTCACCGTGGCCTTTCAGCAGCCGGAGGACGCGCAGCCCGCCCCCGCCGCTGCCGCGGGCCTGCCCGCCGCCGCCCCGGACGCGGCCCTTGCCGCGGCCCTGGCCGCCCGCCTGGGCTGGAAAAGCGGGCGGGCGGCGCTGCAAACGGTGCCCGCCAAGGTCAGCGTCACGGCGCTGGCCCGCACCGGCGAGGAACTCATCCCCGCCCGGCCGGCCTTCATGTACAAAGAGGGGCTCACCGGCGCGGAGCAGGGCAGCGCCCTGCACGCCTTTTTGCAGCACGCCGACCTTGCCGCCGCGGCCAAAGACCCCGAGGGGGAGGGCCGCCGCCAGCTGGAGGCAAAGCTGCTCACCGCCGAGCAGCACCGCAGCCTGCCCTGGAAGGCCCTGCGCGCCTTTTTTGAAAGCGGCGCCTTTGCCCGCATGCAGGCCGCCGAAAGGGCCCTGCGGGAGTACGCCTTCATCACCTCCATCCCCGCCGAACAGCTCTCGCCCGAAGCGGCGGGCGCCGGCGCGCGGGTGCTGGTGCAGGGCGTGGCGGACGTGGTGCTGGAATTTGGCGATCGGCTGGAAATTCTGGACTACAAGACCGACCGGGGCAAAAGCGGGGAAGAACTTGTCAGAGCCTACGCCGCCCAGCTGCGGATGTACGCGGCGGCGGCGGCGCGGCGGCTGGCAAAGCCGGTGAAAAAGCTCACGCTTTACAGTTTTGCCCTGGGGCGGGAGATCGACGTGCCTCTGGAATGATTTTTTCAAAAACCGCTTGACAGCGCCCTTTCGGCGTGGTAAGCTATTCGGGTAAAGAAAGCAGCTGACGGTTTGCCGCCGCGCTCACCTTGGGGCCCCACGGGCCCGGGTCAAGATGTTCTGCCGCGCTCTGGGCGCGGTGTGTCTTGTGTGTTCGCGCGGCTGCCGGAGATCGGCAGCCGCGTTCATTTTTCCGGGCAAATGATATGGGGGTGTATCCAAATCGCTACCAACGGCAAAAAAGAGATCGAGATCAACGAGGCCATTCGTGACAGGGAAGTCCGCCTGATCGGCGCGGACGGCAGCCAGCTGGGCGTCATGTCCGGCCGGGAAGCGCTGCGCCTGGCGCAGGAGCAGGACC
This sequence comes from Candidatus Allofournierella excrementigallinarum, assembly GCA_019119025.1. Classification (GTDB taxonomy): domain Bacteria; phylum Bacillota; class Clostridia; order Oscillospirales; family Ruminococcaceae; genus Allofournierella_A; species Allofournierella_A excrementigallinarum. The sequence continues at coordinate 55,951 of DWXV01000055.1, read as the reverse complement.
TGGATCTGGTGAAGATCGCGCCCCAGGCGCAGCCGCCTGTGTGCAAGATCCTGGACTACGGCAAATACCGCTTCGAGCAGCAAAAGCGCGAAAAGGAAGCCAAGAAGAACCAGAAGGTCATTGAGATCAAGGAGATCCGCCTTTCCCTGAACATCGACACCAACGACTTCAACACCAAGGTCAACCAGGCCGAGAAATTCCTGAAGGCGGGCCACAAGATCAAGGTCTCCATCCGGTTCCGCGGCCGCGAGATGGCCCACACCAACCTGGGCCTCGAGGTGGAAAAACGCTTTGCCGACGCGCTGCCCGGCGCGCAGGTCGACAAGGCTCCCAAACTGGAGGGGCGCAGCATGCAGATGTTCATGAGCCCCAAGCCCGGCGCCCAGCAGAAGTAACACAAAATCTTAGGAGGAACGAACAATGCCTAAAATCAAAACCCATTCCGGTGCGAAGAAGCGCTTCAAGCTCACCAAGACCGGCAAAGTGAAACGCGGCCATGCTTACCGCAGCCACCTGCTCAACGGCCACGGCAAGACCACCAAGATCAAGCGCGGCTACCGCAAGAACGCCTACGCCGACAAGACCAATGCAGCCGCTGTCAAGGCCATGCTGCCCTACGCCTGAGGTCTTTAAAAGGCAAGGACTCTGAAATTCGACAAGTGACTGTGTAAAGGAGATAGAACAATGGCTCGTATCAAAGGCGCGATGATGACCCGCAAACGCAGAAAGAAGACCCTCAAGCTGGCCAAGGGCTTTTATGGCAGCAAATCCAAGCATTTCAAGATGGCCAAGCAGCAGGTCATGAAGAGCGGCAACTACGCCTTCGTCGGCCGCAAGCTGAAGAAGCGTCAGTTCCGCAACCTGTGGATCACCCGCATCAACAACGCCGTTCGGCCTCTGGGCATGAACTACTCCAGCTTCATGAACGGCCTGAAGAAGGCCGGCATCGAGCTGAACCGCAAGATGCTCAGCGAGATGGCCATCCACGACGCCGCCGGCTTCGCCGCCCTGGTGGAGACCGCCAAGAAGGCGCTGTAAAATAAAAAAATGAGCAACGCCCGCGCGCACGCACGGGCGTCGCTTTGTATTGACAGCAAAAGGCCCCGCGCCGGGGCTGCGTCTTCGGCGCGGCGCTTTTCTTGTGAGGTGCGAAGTGCCCGACCGCATTACCAGCCGTGAAAACGACAAAATAAAATATGCCTGCAAACTGGCCCGTTCGGCGGCCTTCCGCGGGGGCGAAAACGCCTTCTTCGCGGAGGGCCTAAAGCTCTGCACCGACCTGGCCGCCGCCTGCCCCATAAAGGTAATATATTATACCGCCGCCGCCCTCCAAAAGACCCCCGCGCTGGAAAACCTCGGCCGGGAGAATTATCTGGTGGAAGAGCACGTGGCCGAAAAACTGGCGGAAGGCGCCTCCCACCAGGGGGTGTTCGGCGTCTTTGAGCGCCCCGCCGCCCGCTTTGAGGACCTGCCCGTGCCCGGCCGCCTGCTGGCGCTGGAGCGGGTGCAGGACCCCGGCAATGTGGGGGCGCTTTTGCGCAGCGCCGCCGCCTTCGGCTTCGAGGGCGTGCTGCTCTCGCCCGGCTGCGCCGACCCCTTCGGCCCCAAGGCCCTGCGGGCCTCCATGGGGGCCGCGGCGCGCCTCAAGGTGGTGCAGGCGCCTCATCTGCCCGACGCGCTGGCCGCTTTGCGGCAAAAGGGCGTGACGGCGCTGGCCGCCGCCCTCTACAACAGCCGCCCGCTGGATGAGGTGCCCGCCGAATTTCCCGGCGGGGTGTGCCTCGTCATCGGCAGCGAGGGCCAGGGCCTGTCCGACGCGGCCGTCGCCGCCTGCTCGGCGGCGGTGCGCATCCCCATCACCGGCAAGGTGGAAAGCCTCAACGCCGGCGTGGCGGGCAGCGTTCTGCTGTGGCACTTCCGGGGGGCGGGCAGATGACCGGCGCCTGCTATTGGCTGTGGCTGTCTTTTGTGCTGGGGCCCGGCGCGCCCCACTGCCGCCGCCTGCTGGACGTTTATGGCAGCGCCCGGGAAGTATTCGAAGCGGTGGGCAAAGAGGACCTCTCCGGCCTGCTCACCCCCGCCCAGTGCGAGCGCCTTTCCACCGACCCCGCCGTCTTTGCGCCCATGGAGGCCCGGTGCGCGGCGCTGGGCGCGCAGGTGCTCACCATGGCCGGCCCGGATTACCCCTCGCGCCTTAAGGGCATCCCGGACGCGCCCCCGGCGCTTTTCGCCACCGGCGACCTTTCGGCGCTGAACGCCGGGCACACCGTGGGCATGATCGGCTCCCGCCGGCCCAGCGCCTACGGGGTGGAGGCCGCCGCCGGCATCGGCAAAGAGCTGGCCGAAGCGGGCGTGTGCCTTGTGAGCGGCCTTGCCGACGGGCTGGACAGCGAAGCCCACAAAGCCGCCGTGGCTGCCGGCGCGCCCACCATCGGGGTGCTGGGCACGGCCATCGACCAGACCTACCCCGCCTCCAACCGCCGCCTGCGGGCCGAGATGGAACAGACGGGTGCGGTCGTCAGCGAGTTTTTTCCGGGCGAAACGGCCCGGCGCAGCAACTTCCTTTTGCGCAACCGCCTCATCGCCGCGTTGAGCGACGCTGTCTGCGTGGTGGAGGCGCGGGAAAAAAGCGGCACCATGAACACCGTGCGCCACGCCGAACGTTACGGACGGGCGGTGTGGGCGGTGCCGGGGGGCATCTTCAGCGAGGTGTGCGCCGGCACCAACCGCCTTTTGGCGGAAGGCCGGGCCCGCATGGCCACCGGCGGCGGCGCGCTGCTGGAGGCCCTGGGCCTCGAAGGGCAAAGGGCAAAGCCCGCCGCCCCCGCGCCAAAGGCGCCGCCCCTCTCGCCGGGGGCGAAGGCCATGCTGGGGCGCCTTTCCCAGACGCCCCGCCCGCTGGAGGCGCTGGCCGCCGAAGCGGGCCTGGACGCGGGCAGCGCCCTGGCCGCTTTGCTGGAACTGGAGGTGGCGGGCAAGGCCGTGGGCTGCGCCGGCGGGCTGTTCCGCCGCAAATGAAACCGTTAAGGAGAAGCAAATGTCGAAACTGGTCATTGTGGAGTCGCCTGCCAAGGCGAAAACCATTGGGAAATATCTGGGCGACGGCTATGAAGTCACCGCCAGCATGGGCCACATCCGCGATCTGCCCGCCAGCCAGCTGGGCATCGACGTGGACCACGGCTATGCGCCGCAATACATCAACATCAAAGGCAAGGAAAAACTCATCAAAGAGCTGAAGGCCGAGGCCAAAAAGGCCGACGAAGTCTTCCTCGCCACCGACCCGGACCGGGAGGGCGAAGCCATCAGCTGGCACCTGGCCTATCTTCTGGGCCTGCCGGTGGACGCGCCCAACCGGGTCACCTTCGGCGAGATCACCAAAAAGGGCGTGTCCGAAGGCATGGCCCACCCCCGCGCCATCGACATGGACCTGTTCAACGCCCAGCAGGCCCGCCGGGTGCTGGACCGGCTGGTGGGCTACAAGCTCAGCCCCTTTTTGTGGCGCAAGGTGCGCCGGGGCCTTTCCGCCGGGCGGGTGCAGAGCGTGGCCGTGCGCCTGATCGTGGACCGGGAGAAGGAGATCGAGGCCTTCCAGCCTCAGGAATACTGGAACATCGACGCCACCCTCGCCGCCGGGCACAAGAAGTTCACCGCCCGGCTCTGGGGCACCGCCGCGGGCAAAAAGCTGGAGATCCCCACCGGCGGCAAGGCCGCCGAGGTGGTGGCGGCGCTGGAGGGCAAGGACTACACGGTGACCAGGCTCACCCGGGGCAGCCGCAAAAAGGCCCCCGCGCCCCCCTTCATCACCTCCACGTTGCAGCAGGAGGCCAGCCGCCGGCTGGGCTTCACCGCCACCCGCACCATGCGGGCCGCCCAGACCCTCTATGAAGGCGTGGACATCGCCGGCCGGGGCACGTTGGGCCTCATCACCTACATGCGCACCGACAGCCTGCGCATCTCCGACGAGGCGGTGGCCGGCGCGCGGGAGTTCATCGGCGGGCAGTACGGCGAAAAATACGTCTACACCGGCAAGCGCACCTACAAGAGCCGCAGCGCCACTGCCGCCCAGGACGCCCACGAGGCCATCCGGCCCAGCGTGCCCTCCCTGACCCCCGACGAGGCGGAAAAGAGCATCTCCGGCGACATCGCCAAGCTCTACCGCCTCATCTGGAGCCGGTTCATCGCCAGCCAGATGAGCGACTGCGAGCAGGACACCGTCTCCGCCCAGATCACCGCCGGCGATTATCAGTTCCGCGCGGCGGGCTTCGTGGTCACCTTCGACGGCTTCACCGCCCTCTACGAGGAGGCCAGCGACGAGAAGGAGAAGAAGGAGACCGCCCTGCCCCCGCTGGAGGAGGGCCAGACCCTGAAGCTCTGCCAGCTTTCCCCCGAGCAGAAGTTCACCCAGCCCCCCGCCCGCTACACCGAGGCCACCCTCATCCGCGCGCTGGAGGAAAACGGCATTGGCCGCCCCTCCACCTACGCCCCCATCATCACCACCATCGTGGACCGGGGCTATGTGGAGCGGGAGCAGAAAAAGCTCAAGCCCACCGTGCTGGGCCGCACCATCAACGAGCTGATGCTGGCCGAATTCTCCAATATCGTGGACGTGGCTTTCTCCGCCGACATGGAGAAGAACCTGGACAAGGTGGAAAGCGGCAAGGCCGACTGGCACGACATCATCGACGCCTTCTACAAGCCCTTCGCCGCCAGCCTTGAAAAGGCTGAGAAGGACATGGAGGGCAAGAAGATCAAGGTGCCCGACGAGGAGACCGACGAGATCTGCGAAAAGTGCGGCCGGAAGATGGTCATCAAGACCGGCCGCTACGGCAAGTTTTTGGCCTGCCCGGGCTTCCCCGAGTGCACCAACACCCGCCGCCTTGTGAAGGACACCGGCGGCCGCTGCCCCAGGTGCGGCGGGCGGATGCTGCTGCGCCGCAGCGCCAAGGGCCGGGTCTACTACGGGTGCGAGAACTACCCGAACTGCGATTTCATGACCTGGGACGAGCCGGTGCCCCAGACCTGCGAAAGGTGCGGCGCCACCCTGTTCAAAAAAGGCAGCCGCCTTTACTGCGCGAAAGAGGGCTGCGGGTTCGAGACCCAGGTGGCCAAATGAGCAGGGTCAGGGTGCTGGGCGCGGGCCTCGCCGGGTGCGAGGCCGCCCTGTGGCTGGCGGAAAAGGGGGTGGAGGTGGAGCTCTTCGAGCAAAAGCCTGCCCGCAAAAGCCCCGCCCACAAAAGCGGAAACTTTGCCGAGCTGGTCTGCTCCAACAGCCTCAAGGCCGACCGGCCGGACTCCGCCTCCGGCCTGCTCAAGGCCGAGATGGACCTTTTGGGCAGCCACCTTCTGCCGGTGGCCCGCAAGGTGCGGGTGGCGGCGGGCGGGGCCCTGGCCGTGGACCGGGACGCCTTCAGCGCCGGGGTGACGAAGCTGGTGGAAAGCCAGCCGAACATCACCGTGGTGCGCAAAGAGGTCACCGAGCTGGACGAAAGCCTTCCCGCCCTGGTGGCCACCGGCCCCCTCACCGACGGGGCGCTGGCCGAAGCCATCGCCGAAGCCACCGGGGGCGACGAGCTTTCTTTCTACGACGCGGCGGCCCCCATCGTCACCGCCGAGAGCCTGGACATGAGCCGCATCTTCGCCGCCAGCCGCTACGGCCGGGGCGAGGCGGACTATCTCAACTGCCCGTTTAACAAAGAGGAGTACGAAGCCTTCCATGCCGCGCTGGCCGGCGCCGAGCGGGCGGAACTCCATGAGTTCGACGGCAACCTCACCGTCTACGAGGGCTGCATGCCCATCGAGGTGATGGCAGGCCGCGGCGCGGACACCATGCGCTTCGGGCCGCTGCGCCCGGTGGGCCTTGTGGACCCCGCCACCGGCCATCGCCCCTGGGCCAACGTCCAGCTGCGGCGGGAGAACGAGGCGGGCACGCTGTACAACATCGTGGGCTTTCAGACCAACCTCAAGTTCGGCGAGCAGAAGCGGGTCTTTTCCATGATACCGGGCCTTGCGAACGCCGAGTTTGCCCGTTACGGCGTGATGCACCGCAACACCTTTTTGAACAGCCCCCGGCTGCTCACCGAAGGCCTGCGGCTCAGAGGCCGCGAGAACCTGTGGTTCGCCGGCCAGATCACCGGCTTCGAGGGCTACATGGAGTCCGCCGCCTGCGGCCTGCTGGCCGCCCGCAGCCTCTGGGCCGCGCTGAACGGGCGAAGCTATGAAGCGCCCCCGGCGGACACCATGCTGGGCCAGCTCACCCGCTACATCACCAGCGAAAACAAGAACTTCCAGCCCATGGGCGCGAACATGGGCCTGCTGCCCCCGCTGGCCGAGCCCATCCGCGACAAGCGCCTGCGCTACGCGGCCATCTCCCAGCGGGCCCAGGCCGCCATGGCCCTCTGGGCGAAGGAAACGGAATAACACACAGAACAACAAGGAAAGGGTGTAACTGCCATGAAGATCATTCTGGACGCCATGGGCGGCGACAACGCCCCCGCCGAGATCCTGAAGGGCGCTGCCGCGGCCACCGCCGCCTGGCCCGATGTGGAAATTCTGGCCGTGGGCGACGCGGAAAAGATCGCCGCCTGCGTAAAAGAAAACGCCATCGAGATGAAGAACATCGAGATCGTGAACGCCACCGAGGTCATCGAGATGTGCGACGAGCCCGCCAGGGCCGTGCGCTCCAAGAAGGATTCCAGCATGGTGGTGGGCCTGCGGATGCTGGCCGAGGGCAAGGGCGACGCCTTTGTTAGCGCCGGCTCCACCGGCGCGCTGCACGTGGGCGCAAGCCTCATCGTGCGCACGGTGAAGGGGGTCAAGCGCCCGGCGCTGGCCACCGTCATCCCCGGCAAAACGCCCTTTCTGCTGCTGGACTGCGGCGCCAATGTGGAATGCCGCGCCTCCATGCTGGAGGCCTTCGGCGTGATGGGCAGCGTCTACATGAACAAGGTCATGGGCCTGGAACAGCCCCGGGTGGCGCTGGTGAACAACGGCGCCGAGGAGTCCAAGGGCACCCCCGTCTATGTGGAGGCCCATCAGCTGCTGAAACACAACAAGGCCATCCACTTTGTGGGCAACATCGAGCCCCGGGACATCCCCGCCGGCGCCGCGGACGTGGTGGTGGCCGACGGCTTCACCGGCAATGTGGTCTTAAAACTCACCGAGGGCCTTGCCAAGTACTTCGGCTCCAAACTGAAGGAAATGTTCAAAAAGAGCCTGGGCACCAAGGTGGGTTACCTGCTCTTGAAGGGCGGCGTGGCCGACTTCAAAAAGAGCATGGATGCCGACGAGTACGGCGGCGCGCCCCTGCTGGGCACCCGCCGCCCGGTCATCAAGGCCCACGGTTCTTCCAATGCCCGGGCCATCCAGAACGCCATCCGCCAGGCTAAGGCCTGCGTGGAGAACGACCTGTGCGGCGTGATGGCCGAAAGCCTCGCCAACCTGGCCGATACCGAAGCCGGCAACTGACCCATACAGGAGGCGCTTTTCCATGCATCAACTGGAGACCGTCATCGGTTACACCTTCAAAAACCCCTCCCTTCTGGAGACCGCCCTCACCCACACCAGCTTCGCCAACGAGGCCAGGGGCCGCGTGAAGCACAACGAGCGGCTGGAATTCTTAGGCGACAGCGTGCTTTCCATCGTGGTGGCGGATTACCTGTTCCACCACTGGACCGACCGCCCGGAAGGGGAACTCACCAAAGCCCGGGCCAGCCTCGTGTGCGAGAGCGCCCTGTTCCAGTTCGCCCAGGAGATCGACCTTGGCCGCTATCTGCGCCTGGGCCGGGGCGAGGAGCGGGGCGGCGGGCGCACGCGGCCCAGCGTCGTGTCCGACGCCTTCGAGGCCCTCATCGCCGCCTTGTATCTCGACGGCGGCATGGAGGCGGCCCGCGCCTTCATCCTGCCCTTCCTCACCGAGGGCAAGGCCGCCGAAGCCGACTACAAGACCCAGCTGCAGGAGGTCATCCAGCAGAACCCCGAGGAGCGCCTGCGCTACGAGCTGGAAGGCCAGACCGGACCCGACCATGACAAACACTTCAAAATGGCGGTGTACCTCAACTCCAACCTCATCGGCCGGGGCGAGGGGCACAGCAAAAAGGCCGCCGAGCAGGCGGCCGCCCGGCAGGCCCTCGAGCTGATGGGCCTGGTGAAATAACGCTTTGGGAGCAACGCAATGGTACTGAAAGAACTGGAGATACAGGGGTTCAAGAGCTTCCCCGACCGCACCCGCGTCAAGTTCGACCAGGGCATCACCGCCGTGGTGGGGCCCAACGGGTCGGGCAAGAGCAATATCTCCGACGCCATCCGCTGGGTGCTGGGCGAGACCAGCTCCAAGCAGCTGCGGGGCGCGGGCAAGATGGAGGACGTCATCTTCGGCGGCACCCAGCTGCGCAGCGCCATGGGCTACGCCATGGTCAACCTCACGCTGGACAACTCCGACCGCCGGCTGGAAGTGGACGCCGACGAGGTGGTCATCGGCCGCAAATACTACCGCTCCGGCGAGAGCGAATACTCCATCAACGGCCAGAACGTGCGCTTAAAGGACGTGTACGAGCTGTTTCTCGACACGGGCCTTGGCCGCGACGGCTACTCCATCATCGGCCAGGGCCGCATCGCCGAGATCGTGGGCGCGAAAAGCGCCGAGCGCCGGGAAATTTTTGAGGAAGCCAGCGGCATCGCCAAATACCGCTACCGCAAAAACGAGGCCGAGCGCCGGCTGGCGGGCGCGGAGGACAACCTTTCCCGCCTGCGGGACATCCTGGGCGAGCTGGAAAGCCGGGTGGGCCCCCTGGAAAAGGAGAGCAAAAAAGCCGCCCGGTTTTTGGAGCTGAGTGAAAAGCGAAAGGAACTGGAGGTCACCCTCTGGGTGGACGGCGTGCGCCGCGCCAAGGAGACGGTGCGCACCCAGCAGCGCCAGTACGAGACCGCCCAGGCGGACTACGACGCTTTGTGCGCTGAGATCGAGGCCATCGACGCCGAGACCGAACAGGTCCAGGCGGAGATGCAGCGGCTGATGGTGGAGGTGGAGCGGTGCAACGCCGCCATCCGCGCCATCACCGAGGAGCAGGCGGGCAGCGACAGCCGCCTGGCCGTTCTGCAGAACGACATCGACCACAACAACGCCTCCATCGCTTCTTTTAAAGAGGAAATCGAGGCCGCGGGCGCGGGCAAGGAAGGCATCGCCGCCGAAATCGCCGGCCATCAGAAGGCCATCGAGGAACTGGAAGCCAAAATGGCCGAACTGGAGGCCGAGGCCGCCCGGCGGGAGGAACAATTGCAGGCCATCCAGGCGGAAAACGCCGCCACCGGCGAGCGCCGGGGCGCGGTGACCGGCCTGCTGGCCCAGCTCACCGCCCGCCAGACCGACGCCAGGGTGCGGGCCGCCTCCTGCGCCTCCAGCGCGGCGGCCGCCGCCGAGCGTTTGAACGCGATCGCCGCTGAAAAAGAGAAAAACGCCGAGGCGCTGAAGGCCTTGAAAGCCGAGCAGGCGGACACCGCGGCCTACCTTGCCGCGGTGAATGACACCCTCGCCCGGCTGGAAAACGTGCAGAAGGGCCTTTCGATGAAGCTGGCCAGCCGCACAAAACAGCTGGACGAGGCGGACGCCGCCGAGCAGCAAATTACCCGCCAGCGGGAGGCCGCCACCCAGCGCCTGCAGGTGCTGGGGGATCTTGAGCGCAACATGGACGGCTACCAGCAGAGCGTCAAGGCCGTGATGCGCGCCGCCCAGGGCCGCCGCCTGCGGGGCATTCTGGGCACCGTGAGCGGCCTGCTCACCGTGCAGCCCGGCTACGAACTGGCCATCGAAACGGCCCTCGGCTTTGCGTTGCAGAACATCGTGGTGGACGGCGAGGCCGCCGCCAAGGCCGCCATCGCCTTTTTGCGGGACGAAAAGGCCGGCCGCGCCACCTTCCTGCCGCTGGACACCGTCAAGGGCGCCCGGATGGACTCCTCCCGCCTTTCCGGCTCTGCCCGGGTGGCGGCGGATTTGGTAAAGTGCGACGCGAAATACGACAACATCGTGGCGAATCTTCTGGGCCGCATCATCGTGGTGGACGAGATCAACGAGGCCTCCCGCGTGGCCCGCAGCCTTGACTGGCGCAATCGCGTGGTCACGGTGGACGGCCAGGTCATCAACGCCGGCGGTTCCTTCACCGGCGGCTCCACCAGCCGCTCGGCGGGCCTGTTCAGCCGCCGCCAGGAGATGGAGGAGTTGAAAAAGAAGGTGGCGGACCTGGAGAAAAAGCAGGACGCCGCCGCCGAAGCCACCGACAAGTGGAAGGCGGAGGTGGACGCGCTGAACGCCCAGCTCACCGCCGCCGCCAGCGAGGCCATCACCGCCGGGGGCGATAAGATCCGCGCCGAGGCCGAGGCCCGCCGCATCGAGACGGCCCTCAGCCAGGCCGAAGCCGCCGCCGAACTTTCCGCCGCCGAGGCCGGCACCCTCGCCGCCCAGAAGGCAAAGGACGAGGCAGAAGGGCAGGCCGCCGCCGCCCAGCAGCAAAAGCTGGCCGGCGAGATCGCGGCTCTTGAAAAAGAACTGGCCCAGCTGGCCGGCAGCGACGACAGCTTTCTCGCCACCCGCGCCCGCCTGTCCGACGAGCTTAGCGCCGTGCGGATGCAGCGGCTGGAGGCCGGCAAGGACAAGGACCTCCACGCCGCCGCGCTGGAGACCCTGGCCAGCCGCTCGGGCGAAAGCGAGGAACGGGACAAGGCCCTCAAGGCGGGCATCGCCCGCCTTGAGGCGCTGAACGCCGGGAACGAGGAAAAGATGGCCGCGGTGCGCCTGCAGAAAGAGGAGGCCGCCGGCCGCATTGCCGAACAGGAGGCGAAGATCGCCGCCGCCAGCGCCCGCCGCATGGAAAAGGAGGGCGAGGCGGCCCGGAAGGCCCAGAAGGTGCGCGCCATCACCGACCAGCGGGAAAAGATGAGCCAGGAGATGGCCCGCCTTGCCGAGCGCAAGGCCGCCGCCGAGGTGGAGTACGACCAGACCATCGCGAAACTCTGGGAGGAATACCAGCTCACCATGACCGACGCGCAAAGCATCTGCGTGGAGTTCGACTCGGCCGCCGAGCTGCGCCGCCAGGTGGGCGAGGTGCGGGGCAAGATACGGTCGCTGGGCAATGTGAACGTGGCCGCCATCGAGGAATACAAAGAGGTCAGCGCCCGCTACGAGACCCTGCGCGCCCAGGTGCGGGACGTGGAAAAGAGCAAGGCCGAGCTGACACGGATGATAAACGAGCTTTCCGGCGAGATGAAGGCCATCTTCACCGAGAGTTTTGGCCAGATCAACGGCCACTTCGGGCGCATCTTCAACGCCCTCTTCGGCGGCGGGTCGGCCAGCCTGTCCCTGGCCGACCCGGAGAACGTGCTGGAAAGCGGCATCGACATCCAGGTGGCCCCGCCGGGCAAGGTCATCAAGAACCTGTCCGCCCTTTCGGGCGGCGAGCAGGCGCTGGTGGCCATCAGCATCTACTTTGCCATCCTGGCGGTGAACCCCGCCCCCTTCTGCATCCTGGACGAGATCGAAGCCGCCCTGGACGACGTGAACGTGGTGCGCTACGCCCAGTACCTCCAGCGCATCTGCGATGCCACCCAGTTCATCGTCATCACCCACCGCCGGGGCACCATGGAGGCCGCGGACGTGCTCTACGGCGTCACCATGCAGGAGGACGGCGTGTCGAAACTTTTGCGCCTTGACCTGGACGAGGTGGACGCTTCGCTGGTGTCCTGAGGAAAAGGTGTGAAAACCGGCGGGTTTTGCAACATTCGCCGCTTTTCGGCCGTATATACTTACAGTACGCCCCGCCCTCTGCGGCGGGAAAACCAGAAAACGAGGGAACAGACCATGGGATTTTTCAGCCGCAAAGAGAAACTGGACGAGGGCCTTGCCAAGACCCGCAAGGGCTTTTTCGCCGGCATCCTGGACATGATGAACGCCGGCAGCATCGACGACTCCTTCTACGACGACCTGGAGGACCAGCTCATCCTGGCGGACGCGGGCGCCGACGAGGCCGGCCGGCTGGTGGCCGCTTTGCGCCAGCGGGTGCGCAGCGAGCACATCAAGACCGCCGCCGAAGCGCTGGAAGCCCTGAAATCCATCATCGTGGAAGAACTTCGGGCGGACGGCCCGATGGACCTCTCCGGCCGCCCGGCGGTCATCATGGTCATCGGGGTCAACGGCGTGGGCAAGACCACCAGCATCGCAAAGCTGGCCCGGCTCTACAAGGGCCAGGGCAAAAGCGTGCTGCTGGCCGCGGGCGACACCTTCCGCGCCGCCGCCGCCGAGCAGCTTGCCATCTGGGCCGGCCGGGTGGGCGTGCCGGTGGTGCGCCACGGCGAAGGGGCCGACCCCGCCGCCGTGGTGTTCGACGCGGTGCAGTCCGCCGCCGCCAAAGGGGTGGACATCGTCATCTGCGACACCGCGGGCCGCCTGCACACCAAGCACAACCTGATGGCGGAGCTGGCAAAAATTCGCCGCAGCGTGGAGAAGGCCTGCCCCTGTGCCAGCGTGGAGACCCTCCTGGTGCTGGACGCCATCACCGGCCAGAACGCCATCAGCCAGGCCGCCCAGTTCATCGAGGCCGCCGGTGCCAGCGGCATCATCCTCACAAAGCTGGACGGCACCGCCAAGGGCGGCTCGGTCATCAGCGTCAAGCAGAAGCTGGGTCTGCCGGTGCGCTTTGTGGGCGTGGGCGAGGGCATGGACGACCTGATGGAGTTTTCCGCCGAGGATTTCACCGACGCTCTCTTCGCGGAGCACTGAAAAAAGGAGAAACGACATGCTTATCTGCGCCGCCACCGGCAACGCCGGAAAACTCAAGGAGATCCGCCGCATCCTGGAGGCCCAGGGCCACACGGTCAAAAGCCAGAAGGAGCTGGGCATCACGCTGGAGCCGGAGGAGACCGGCGCCACCTTTGCCGAAAACGCCCGCATCAAGGCCAGGGCCATCTGCGAAGCCGCCGGCCTGCCCACCCTGGCCGATGACTCCGGCCTTGCGGTGGACGCGCTGGACGGCGCGCCGGGGGTCTATTCCGCCCGCTACTGCGGCCGCCACGGCGACGACGAGGCCAACAACGACAAGCTGCTGGCCGCCCTTTCCGGCGTGGAGGAGGGCCGCCGCACGGCAAAGTTCGTCAGCGCGGTGTGCTTTTACCTGCCCGGCGGACGCCAGCTGACGGTGCTGGGCGAGTGCCCGGGCCGGGTGGGATTCGAGCGGGCCGGGTCGAACGGCTTCGGCTACGACCCGCTGTTCATCCCCGACGAGGTGGGCCTTGCGGGGGGCGGCAAGGCCCCCAACGCCGGGGGCCGCAGCTACGCCCAGCTGGAAGACTGGGAGAAGGACGCCATCAGCCACCGGGGCGTGGCCATGGCAAAACTGGACAAAGAGCTGCCCGCTTTCCTGGCGGCGGGGGAGGGCGCGGGCGCGCCCATCACCGCCATCGAGGGGTCCTTGGGCTTTGAACAGGACTATAAGCGGGACGGCGACCGCCTCACCCGCACCCTGCGCTGAAAACAAAAACACAACGGAGGAAATTTTTCTATGCTCACAAGCAAACAGCGCGCCGCGCTGCGCAAGGCCGCCAACGGCCTGGACCCGGTGTTCCAGGTGGGCAAGGGCGAGATCGACGAGGCCCTCGTCAAGTCCGCCGCCGACTGCCTGGCCGCCCGGGAACTCATCAAGATGAAGGTACTGGAGACCAGCGCCTACTCCGCCCACGAGGCCGCCGGGCTGCTGGCCGAAAAGACCGGCGCCGAGGTGGTGCAGGTCATCGGCTCCAGGTTCGTGCTCTTTCTCAAAAAGAAGAAGGAGAGCCGCTTCGACGACCTTTTGAAATGACCCCCGCATACCCGAAAGGAGCACCTGCCATGGAAGGGGAAAAGCGCGCCGCGGCCCAGCGGGTGCTGCTGTTCGGCGGCACCTTCGACCCGCCCCACAACGGCCATATGCACTTTCTCAAAAGCGCCATCGAGGCGGCAAAGCCCGCGCGGGTGGTGGTGATGCCCGCCTGCATCCCGCCCCACAAGGCGGCCAGCGCCACCCCGGCGGCGCTGCGCCTTGCCATGTGCGGGTGCTTTAAGCCCCTGTTCCCGGCGCTGGAAGTCAGCGACTGGGAGATACGCCAGGGCGGCAAGAGCTACACCATCGACACGGTGAAGATGCTGGAAAAAGCATACCCCGGCGCGGCGGTGTATCTGTGCGTGGGCAGCGACATGCTCACCAGCTTCACCGAATGGCGAAACTGGCAGGACCTTTTGCGCCGCACGGTGCTGGTGGCCCAGAGCAGGGAAGAAGGGGACATGCCGGCTTTGCGCGCCGCCGCCCGGGCCCTGGAGGCCGAGGGCGGCAAGGTGATCTTTACCGGCGCCCCCGCCCTGCCCCTGGCCTCCACCGACCTGCGGGCCCACCGGCGGGACCTTTCCGCGGTGCCCAGGGCGGCCCGGCGGGTGATCGAAGAAAACCATCTCTATGAAAGGCGGCAAAAAACATGACGAGCGGCGAAGCCGAAAAAATGGTGAAGAAGGCGCTTTCCCAAAAGCGCTTCACCCACACCGTCAACGTAAGGGACAAGGCGGTGGAACTGGCGGCCCTCTATGGCGCAAGCAGGGAGAAGGCGGCCCTGGCCGCCCTTCTGCACGACGCGGCCAAGGAGCTGCCGAAAGAGGAATTATTGCAGATTTTACGGGAAAATGCTATAATAGCAGGCGGCGCTGAAAACAGCCCGCCCCCGGTGTGGCACGGCGTGGCCGCGGCCATCCTGGCCCAGACCCGCTGGGGTGTGGAGGACAGGGAAGTGCTAAACGCCATCCGGTATCACACCACCGGACGGCCCGGCATGACCCAACTGGACAAGATCATCTTTCTGAGCGACATGATCAGTGCCGAGCGAAGCTACCCCGAAGTGGAGGAGCTGCGCCGGCTTTCCCTGCAGGACCTGGACACGGCGGTGGCCACGGCCCTGCGCTACAATGTGGAGTGGATGGAAGCTTGCGGCAAAACCATCGACCCGATCACAAGGCGGGCGCTGGACGATATGGAGCGTATCGTCAGCACCCGGTAAAACGGAGGTTTGCCCCATGAACGATTCCCATCAGCACAGAAAACTCAACACTTCTTCCGCGTCCCACGGCGCGTCGGGCACGTCCCGCAGCAGCACCGGTTCTTCCACCGGGCGCAAGATCAACCGCAGCGGCGCTTCTTCCGCCTCCTCTTCCGGCGCGGCGCGCAACGTCTATCGCGCGCCCTCTCCGGCGGCTTCCTCTTCCGGGCGCACCGCCTCCCGGCCTGCAGCCGCCCACGCCCCGGCGCCCCGCCGCCGCAAGAAAAAGCGCGGCGTGCTCAAAACCGTGCTCATCAGCCTGTGCTGCTTCTTCGGCGTGCTGGCCGTCGGCCTCTTCGGCCTCTACCAGTGGGTGGTGCGCTCCATCAGCCCCGAAGGCGGCAATCCCACCATCAACGAGATCATCAACACCCCCACCGAGTACAAGGGCGATGTGGTGAACGTGCTGGTGTGCGGCATCGACTACGAGGAGGGCCGCGCCTACTCCGGCGACGGCTCCAACGACGGCATGACCGACATGATCATGTATGTCAATTTTGACGTTGCCAACCACAAGATCAACATGCTCCAGATCCCCCGCGACACCTACCCCGGCGAGGAATACAAGCACGGCAACACCGGCAAGATCAACGCCGTGGCCCTGCACAACGACGGCATCGGCAGCCTGATGGAACTGATCTACGAGCAGTACAAGCTGCCGGTGGACTACTACGTCACCATCGACATGCAGAGCCTCAAGGAGATCGTGGACCTCTTCGGCGGCATCGAGGTCTACATCCCCAAGGACATCTCTTACAAGGGAAGCACCCTGGAGCAGGGCTACCGCAACCTGGACGGCGAGGCCGCCGAGTTCTTCGTGCGCAACCGCAACTACGCCCAGGCGGACATCGCCCGGCTGGACATGCAGCGCTACTTCTACCAGGGCCTTTTCGCCCGCATCCGCACCGCCACCGTGTGGGACCTGGCAAAGCTGGCCCCGGTGGCCCTCAAGTATGTGGAGACCAACATCCCCATGGACGAGCTCATCAGCATGGGCGTGAGCTTTTTGAAGGTGGACAGCGCCAACATCATGATGTGCAAACTGCCCACCTACTCCGCCGCCCAGCGCTATAACGATCAGTCCCATCTGATCTGCGACGTGGCCAAGACCACCGACCTGCTGAACGAGTATTTCCGCACCTACGGCGGCCCGGTGGACCAGCTGGACGTTCCCACCCTTGCCACCGTGGGCGAGTCCACCGACCCCAACGTGCAGTACATGGGCCAGCTGGACACCGAGGCCGAGACCGGCCAGGCCGCCGGCTGATCCCCCATCACCAACAACAGCCGGCCCGGGGCCGGCGAAAGGAGAACCCAATGGAAAGTTTGCAGCTTGCCACCGCCATCGCCAAAGTGCTGGACCGGAAAAAAGCCTCCGATGTGAAGGTGCTCAAGGTGCGGGACCTCACCGTGCTTGCCGATTACTTCGTCATCGCCACCGGCACCTCCTCCACCCATGTGAAAAGCCTGGCCGAAGAGGTGGAGTTCCAGCTGGGCGAGCAGGGCGTCAAAGCCCTGCGCACCGAGGGCTACGACGCCAAGAACTGGATCCTTTTGGACTATGGCGAAGTCATCGTGCACGTGTTCTACCCCGAGGCCCGCAGCTTCTACGACCTGGAGCACCTGTGGGCCGACGCCGAGCCGGTGGACGTGAAGCTCGGGGAGGACGAGCCCCAAGCGCAGTGAACCGGCGCGGCCTGCCCGCCGCCGTTTGAAACAAATCAATTTCTGGAGTTGATGTCAGGTGAAATACGATTTCAAGGCCGTTGAGAGCAAGTGGCAGAAGATCTGGGCGGACGAAAAGACCTTCGCCGCCAAAATCGACCGCTCGAAACCCAAGTTCTACGCTCTGGTGGAGTTTCCCTATCCCAGCGGGCAGGGCCTGCATGTGGGCCATCCCCGCAGTTACACCGCGCTGGACATCGTGGCCCGCAAAAAGCGCCTTTGCGGCTACAACGTGCTCTACCCCATGGGGTGGGACGCCTTCGGCCTGCCCACCGAGAACTTCGCCATGAAGAACCACATCCACCCGGAAGTGGTCACCAAGAACAACGTGGCCCGCTTCAAAAGCCAGCTGCAGGCCCTGGGCCTGTCCTTCGACTGGGACCGGGAGATCAACACCACCGACCCCGAGTACTACCGCTGGACCCAGTGGATCTTCCTGCAGCTGTATAAGCACGGCCTTGCCTACAAAAAGGAAATGAACGTCAACTGGTGCACCGGCTGCAAGGTGGTGCTGGCCAACGAGGAAGTGGTCAACGGCTGCTGCGAGCGCTGCGGCGGCGAAGTGGTCCACAAGGTCAAGAGCCAGTGGATGCTGAAGATCACCGCCTACGCCGACCGCCTCATCGACGATCTGGACGGCCTGGACTTCATCGACCGCGTGGTCACCCAGCAGAAGAACTGGATCGGCCGCAGCCACGGCGCGGAGGTCACCTTCAAGGCCACCACCGGCGACGACCTGGTGGTCTACACCACCCGGCCGGACACCCTTTTCGGCGCTACTTACATGGTGCTGGCCCCCGAGCACGCCCTGGTGAAACAGTGGCTGGAAAACGGCGCCATCACCAACGCCGGCGCCGTGCGCGCCTACCAGGCCGAGGCCGCCCGCAAGAGCGATTTCGAGCGCACCGAGCTTGCCAAGGACAAGACCGGCGTGCAGCTGGAGGGCGTGAAGGGCGTCAACCCGGTGAACGACGCTGAGATCCCCATATTCATCTCCGACTACGTGCTGGCCACCTACGGCACCGGCGCCATCATGGCCGTGCCCGCCCATGACACCCGCGACTACGACTTTGCCAGGGCCTTCGGCCTGCCCATCGTCGAGGTGGTGGCCGGCGGCGACGTGGAAAAGGAAGCCTTCACCGACTGCGCCACCGGCGTGATGGTGAACAGCGGCTTCCTCACCGGCATGACGGTGGACCAGGCCAAGAAGGCCATCACCGCCTGGCTGGAGGAAAACGGCAAAGGCCGCGCCAAGGTCAACTTCAAGCTGCGCGACTGGGTGTTCAGCCGCCAGCGCTACTGGGGCGAACCCATCCCCATGGTCTACTGCCCCCACTGCGGCTGGCAGCCCCTGCCCGAGAGCGAGCTGCCCCTGCGCCTGCCCGAGATCACCGACTTTGAGCCCGGCCCCGAGGGCGAGAGCCCCCTGGCCCGCCACCAGGAGTGGGTGAACACCACCTGCCCGAAGTGCGGCGGGGCGGCCAAGCGGGAGACCGACACCATGCCCCAGTGGGCGGGTTCCAGCTGGTACTTCCTGCGCTATATGGACCCCCACTGCGACACCGCCCCCGTGAGCCGCGAGGCCGTGGAGTACTGGGGCCCGGTGGACTGGTACAACGGCGGCATGGAGCACACCACCCTGCACCTGCTCTACAGCCGGTTCTGGCACAAGTTCCTCTACGACATCGGCGTGGTGCCCACCAGCGAGCCCTATAAAAAGCGCACCAGCCATGGCATGATCCTGGGCGAGAACGGCGAGAAGATGTCCAAGAGCCGCGGCAACGTCATCAACCCCGACGACGTGGTGAACGAGTATGGCGCCGACACCCTGCGCCTGTATGAGATG
Organism: Candidatus Allofournierella excrementigallinarum; assembly: GCA_019119025.1. Taxonomy (GTDB): domain Bacteria; phylum Bacillota; class Clostridia; order Oscillospirales; family Ruminococcaceae; genus Allofournierella_A; species Allofournierella_A excrementigallinarum. The sequence continues at coordinate 37,281 of DWXV01000055.1, read as the reverse complement.
TTCATCGGCGACTTTGAGAAGGCCGCTCCCTGGTCCACCCAGTCCATCAAGGGCTGCAAGCGCTTTCTGGACCGGGTCTGGGGCCTTGCGGACCGGATCCTGCCCGGCGAGGGCTACCGCCCCGAGCTGGAGGGCGATCTCCACCGCACCATCAAGAAGGTGGGCGAGGACATCGAGGTGCTCAAGCACAACACCGCCATCGCGGCCATGATGAGCCTGGTGAACGACTTCTACGCCGCCGGCGGCGTCACCCGCGGCGAGTTCGGCGCCCTGCTGGTGCTGCTGAACCCCTTTGCCCCCCACATCACCGAGGAGCTGTGGCAGCGCTGCGGCTTTGAGGGCCAGATCGCTCACGCCGCCTGGCCCGTTTACGACGAGGCCAAGTGCGTCGAGAGCACCGTGGAGGTGCTGGTGCAGCTGAACGGCAAGCCCAAGGCGCGCCTTGCCCTGGCCGCCGGCCTGGACGCCGCCGCCACCCTGGCCGCCGTGAAGGCCGCCCCCGAAGTGGCCGCCCTGCTGGAAGGCAAGGCCCTGGTGAAGGAGATCGCCGTGCCCGGCAAACTGGTCAACCTGGTGGTAAAAGGTTAAAACTTTGTGAACGATCGGGAAACCCCCCTCCGGGGTGGAATTTCCGGTTGACAGAATCCTCTGAGGCATAGTATAATCGGGTATGTTGGGTACTTTGCTTTCAAAGGCCCGGCAAAACTCCTGCCTCAGGTCCAAGGGAGGGAAGTAAGATGTCGGAAGTTCGTGTCAAGGACGGCGAGTCGCTGGAAAGCGCCCTGCGCCGCTTTAAGCGTTCCACCGCGCGCAGCGGCGTGTTGGCGGAAGTTCGCAAGCGCGAGGCGTATGAGAAGCCCTCCGTGCGCCGCAAGAAGAAGTCCGAAGCTGCCCGCAAGCGCAAGTATAAGTAAGCGGCGGCGCCGGTTCACCGGCTGACAACGCACCAAGCGTCCGGGCGGGCCCACCAGGGGCCCGCCCGTTTTCGTTTTTTCCGAGACTATGAAGGAGGGCGCATGCCCATGCTCATCACACCGGAATATCTTTTTTCCAGCGTCAGCGCCATCACCCCCGCCTTTTTGAAGGAAAAGGGCGTCGATGCGCTGGTGCTGGATGTGGACGACACCCTCACCGCCCACGGCAGCCAGCAGCTGGACGCCGAGGTGGAGCAGTGGCTGGGCAGGATGCGCGCCGCCGGCCTCAAGCTGATGATCGTCAGCAACAACACCAAAAACCGGGTGGCCCCCTTTGCCGCCCGGCTGGGGCTGCCCTTTGTCTCCATGGCCTGCAAGCCCCTCACCTTCGGCCTTGCCGCCGCCCGCCGCCGCTTCGGCGTGCCCCGGGCCCGCATGGCCATCGTGGGCGACCAGCTGTTCACCGACCGGCTGGCCGCCAGCTTCTTCGGCATCCCGGCGCTGGTGGTGTCGCCCCGGGGCGGGGCTGCCCGCAGGGACATCCAGCTCAAGCGCAAGCTGGAACGGCCCTTCCTGCGCCGCTACTATCAGAAGGGGGGCAAACTGCTGTGAACACGCCTCTCTTCGGCACCGCCGGCGCCAGCGAGAGCTTCAAGGCCATGGGCTACAAGTCCAGCGCCCAGGTGCCTCAGTATACCGCCGCCATGGGCCTGGACGCCTTCGAGTACCAGTGCGGCCGGGGCGTGCGCCTGGGGGCGCAGCTGGCACAGGCCATCCGAAAAGGGGCCGAAGCCCGCGGCATCTATTTCAGCCTCCATGCCCCCTACTACATCTCCATGAGCAGCATGGAGGAGGAAAAGCGGCTGAACAGCGTCAGCTACATCCTGCAAAGCGCCGCCGCGGTGCGCGCCCTGGGCGGCCGGCGGGTCGTCTTTCACCCCGGCAGCTGCGGCAGGCAGAGCCGGGAAGAAGCGCTGAAAAAAGCGATGGACACCATGGCCCGCATGCAGGCGGCGCTGGACGAGGCGGGTTTTGAGGACATCACCCTGTGCCCCGAGACCATGGGCAAGGCGGGCCAGCTGGGCACCCTGGACGAGGTGCTGGCCCTGTGCAAAGTGGATAAACGCATCACCCCCTGCATCGACTTCGGCCACCTGAACGCGAGGGACGGCGGCTGGATCAAGGGGAAAGAGCAGTACGCCTTCATCCTGGACCGCATGGCCCAGGAACTGGGGGACGAGCGGGCGGTGAGCTTCCACGCCCACTTCAGCCGCATCGAGTACACCACCGGGGGCGAAAAGCGCCACCTCACCTTTGCCGACACGGTGTTCGGCCCGCCCTTCGAGCCGCTGCTGGAGCTTCTCTTTCAGCGCCGGCTGGCCCCGGTGATCGTCTGCGAGTCCGCCGGCACCCAGGCGGAGGACGCGGCGGCGATGAAACGGTATTATCAGAGCCTTGGCGAAGGCTGACCGAACGCGGCTTTTTGCCACAAAAGGGTTGCAAAACAGCCGCTCGTAGGGTAAAATATTTACGGATATGTCAAAGGTTCAGCTTTGAGATTATAAAAAGTATGGAGGATCCTTTATGATTTCTGCAGGCGATTTCCGCAACGGCGTTACCTTTGAAGAGGACGGCAAGGTGCTGCAGGTGGTTGAGTTCCAGCATGTGAAGCCCGGCAAGGGCGCCGCCTTCGTGCGCACCAAGACCAAGAACGTCATCACCGGCGCCGTCACCGAGACCAGCTACAACCCCAGCGCCAAGTTCCCCACCGCGTTCATCGAGCGGCGTGAGATGCAGTACAGCTACAACGACGGCGGCCTGTACTACTTCATGGACATGGAGACCTACGAGCAGGTGCCCATCAACGAAAAGGACCTGGGCGACGCCTTCAAGTTCGTCAAGGAGAACGAGATGGTCAAGGTGCTGAGCTACAAGGGCAACGTGTTCGGCATCGAGGCTCCCAACTTTGTTGTGCTGGAAGTCACCGAGACCGAGCCCGGCTTCAAGGGCAACACCGCCACCAACACCCTGAAGCCCGCCAAGCTGGAGACCGGCGCCGAGATCCGCGTGCCCCTGTTCATCAACGAGGGCGACAAGATCCGCATCGACACCCGCACCGGCGAGTATATGGAGCGCGCCTGAGCCAAGCAATGCGAGCAGCCCCGGGCGGCGGCAGTGCCGCCGCCCGGCTTTTCATTTCAAATCTGCAATAATAGGAGGAACATCCCTATGGAACTGAACGAGAGAGCCGCCTATCTGAAGGGCCTGATGGAGGGCCTGGAGATCAGCGAAGAGACCAAAGAGGGCAAGGTGCTCAAGGCCATGTACGAGCTGCTGGCCGAGCTGTGCGACACCGTCACCGACCTGGACAGCGATCTGGACCAGGTCTACGACGAGCTGGACGCCATGGACGAGGACATGGACGAGCTGGAAGAGTATGTCTACGGCGACGACATGGAGGACGAGGAAGAGGACGGCGAGGACGACGGCGAGCTGGAGGCCGAGGTGGAGTATGAGCTCACCTGCCCCAACTGCGGCGCCGTGACCGTGGTGGACGAAGACACCCTCTTCAACGAGAAGATCAGCTGCCCCAACTGCGGCGCTGAGTTCGACATCGAGTTCACCGAGTGCGACGGCGAGTGCGAAGGCTGCACCGACTGCGACGCCCCCGAGGAAGAATAAATTTTGACACGGGCCCCCAAAAAGGGCCGAAAGGCGGGTCCAGCCACCTCTAAGGGAGGCCGCGCCCGCCTTTATCATTTTGCCCAAAAGGAGGGAAAAAAGGTTGCATACGATGTTTCTGGTGCTGCGCAGCGGGGCCTTTTTCGCCTGGCTTGGCTGCTGGTGCCTGTGGCTGTGCCGCAAGGCGAAGCTGCCCGCCGCCATTACCCCGTTGGCGACCATGTGCGGCGCGGGGATGGTCATGTATGCCGCGGGGCTGCTCAACGTGATCTGGCCGGTGCAGCTGGCCCTTTATCTGGCGGGCCCGGCGCTGGCCATCGGCTGCCTTGTGCGGGAAAAATGGCAGGCGCTGCGCCCCTTCGTCTGCGTTTCCATGGCGCTGTTTTTGGCGGCGGCGGGGGCCACCCTGCTGCTGGAGCGGGGCCGTGTGATCGACAACCACGACGAACTGGCCCACTGGGCCATCGCCGCCAAGACCGTGGTCACCGAGGGGCGGCTGCCCAACATGGCGGACACGATGGTGGAATTCGTGGACTATCCTCCCGCGGCCACCCTGTGGATCAAGGTGGTGTGCGATCTCGTCGGCTTTTCCGACGGCAGCATGCTCTTTGCCCAGAGCCTTTTGTTCCTGGCGGCCATTTTGGCCTTCGCGCCGCTGTGCAGAAAGCGGTGGTACGCCGGCGCGGCGGTGCTGGGCTACGGCGTCTACATGGCGGTGGTGAGCATTGCCTGGCGGGAACTGCGGGTGGACGGAATGCTCACCGCCCTCACGGCCGGGGCGTGGGCCGTCACCGCGGCGCTGCGCCGCGAGCCGAAGCGCGCTTTGGCGGCGTCGCTGCCGGTGCTCTGCTTTCTGGCCATCTTGAAAAACAGCGGCATGTTTTTTGTGGCGCTGGGCGCCATCCCGCTGATGGTGCTGCTGGCGCGGGCCGGGCAGAACCGCAGCCTCAAAACCGCCGGTCTCGCCGCCCTGCCCCTGGCCGCCCCGGCCCTCACCTGGTGGCTGTGGCAGGCCCACGTGGCGCTGGTGTTTGTGGACGCCGCAAGCAGCAAGCACGCCGCCTCGCTCTCGGCCTACGCCGGGCAGCTGGGCGGAAAGACCCCCGAGGACATCGCCGCCTTCTGGGAAAAATTCCGCAGTTTCTGGTTCCTTGTCTCCGACCCGTCGGTGTTGCGGCTCCATCTCTTCTCCGCCGTCTTTCTGCTGACCTGCCTCGTTCTGGCGCTGTTCAAAGCCATGCGCTGGCGGGCCGCGGCGGGCTACGCCGCCGCCTGGGCGAGTTCCACCGCCGTCTATGTGGCGGCGCTGGCCGGGACCTACCTGTTCAGCATGAACACCGACGAGATGCTGGCCATCGCCAGCATCCGCCGCTATGCCGCCAGCTGGTTCGAGTGCCTGCCCGCTGCGGCCATCGTGCTGGCGCTGGTGTATCTGGAGCCCGCGCTGGAAGACGCGGGCCGCCTGCGGGGTCTTGTTCCCGCCACGGCGCGCCAGTGGCAGGCCTTCGCCCTCTGCGGCGCGCTGGCCCTCTTCTCCTTCGGCATCACCGGGGCCCACGGCAGCTTCTCCCGCCTGTGGTATTCCGCCCGGCCGGCCTCCGCCTCCGCCCGCCAGAACTACTGGCTGGGCCTGAAAGAGCAGTACGGCCTGCCGGAGGGCGCTTCCTACCTGATGTATGTGGAGGGCATGGGGCTGGACACCTGGCACGAGCGCTATGTGGTGCGCTATGCGCTCTACAGCCCCTCGGTGGGCTTTTGCACCGAGCTGACGGAGGAACAGGCCCGGGAATACGATTTTGTGGTGTTCTGCACTCAGGACGACGCCAGCCGCGCCTTTTTGGAAAGCCTCGGCCTTGACCCCGGCGCGGGCTATGCGGACCTGCGCTACCAGTGGTGACCTTTTTCCATCCTCCTCCCTGGGCTGGCCCTTTGCGTCGGGCAATAACCCCTGTCCCTCCTGCGTATACCGGGATGGAAGGACGCCGCCCGGGGGCGGCGAAAAGGAATGCAAAGGAGGGGAAGAAAATGAAGAAAAGAAAAGCGGGATGCGCGGCGCTGGCGTTGATGCTTGCGCTGAACTGCGGATGCGTCCGGACAGCTTTGGCGTCACGGCAGGAGACGCGGCAGACAGACGGCACGTCCGCCGCCCAAAGCGCCCCGGCGGACGAGGCCCTGGACGAAGCGGCGCTGGCCGAAGCGCTGCGCCTGCGCTGTGTCCCGGACGAGAGCCGTCTGGCCGCCTTTGAGGTGCGCGGCGCCGGGGTGGTGCCGCCCGAAGGCTGGGACGAATACCCGCTGCTGGACGAGCACCTGGTGGAGCAAGAGCGCACCTGGCGGGGCTGGCTGGAGGCCGACGAGGCCCGGCGGCTCTTCGCCGCCGTCTTCCGGGTGGAGTACACCCCCGAGGCCGCCATCAACGGCCCCCAGTACGCCGGCGGCATCTGGACCGTGCTGGCGCTGCTGGAACCCGCGGGGGAAGGCTATGATATCGTCGCGTCCAGCGTTGCGGACATCGGCCCCGATGACGCCCCCGCGCCGTTCGAGGCCGCCGAACTCGCCGTCACCGACGACCAGTGGGCCATCCTCCAACACCAGCTGGCAGCCCTCGCCGCCGGCGGCGTCTGGCGGGACTACACCTCTCCCGCCGACTGGACGGCGGAGGAGTTCACCCACTGGCTGGCCCTGCGGGCGCAGAGCTGGCCGGGCACGGACGGGCAGGCCCTTTCCCAAGCGGATGTGCTGCGGATGGTCCAGGCGGACTTTTCGCCGGAAAACGGGGTCTGGAACAGCGCGGACGTGCGGCTGCAGGAGAGCGGTCTGCTCGACAACGGTCTTGTGGCCCTGCCCGCGGCGGAGGACCCTGCACGCTTTTTTGAGGAACAGGTGTCGGTGGAGTACTCCCGGCAGCTGACGAAGGACCAGGCCGCCGAGGGCAATGCCCCCATGCGGCCAGTGGACGAAGTGGTGGCCACAGTGACCATCCCGACCCCGGAGGGCGAGGTGCGCATGGAGTACCGCTTCGGCCTGGTGCCGCCGGACAACGGCCCGGTGAGCCGCACCTGGCTGATGGAGGCCCGGCGACTGACAGAATAACAAAGCAAAGTCCCCTTGCCGGGAAGATTCCCGGCAAGGGGACTTTTTGCAAAAAAAGCGATTTACTGCGCTCCCGCGCAGGCCGCCTCCAGCACGCCGGCGGCGTATTCGGGGGTGTTTTCGGCGAAGAGGCGCCGGGCTTCGGCAAAAGGCAGGGTGCGCCCGCCCTCTTCGGCCAGAAAGCGGCCCAGCCGCGCCGTCACGCCCGCGCCTGCGCCCTCGCTCTCGAAGAGGCACAGGGCCAGGGGCCATCGCTTAAAATAGGCAAGGCAGGGGTCGTCCGCCCGCTTTGCCAGATGCAGCACCGGCTTGCCGGCGGCAAAATACTCGAACAGCTTGCTGGGCACCTGGTTGTCCAGGTCGTTGCCCAAACTCAGCAGCACGTCCGCCCCCGCCAGATAGCCCTCGGCCTTTTCTTTGGGCAGCGGGCCGGTGATGACCAGCCGCCCGCCCAGAACGGCACGGCAGGCCTCGGGCAGGCCGGCGGGGTAGTTCTCCCAGCCGCCGCCCACGAACACCAGTTCCCAGCCCGGGTCGTCCAGCGCCCGGAACAGCTCCAGCGCATAGTGCGGGGTGCGCAGGGCGGGGTAGAGGCTGCCCACAAAGACGCAGCGCCGCCGCCCGGCCCCGCTTTTCACCGCCGCGGCGGCAGGGGCGGGAGGCGCCAGGCTGGGGAAATCCAGCACCTGCATCCGGCCGGCAAAGCCCTCCAGCGGCGCGCCGGGGGCGTAGTAGCGGGCCATGGCAGGGGGCACCAGCAGCCTGTCCATGGCCTGGGCCAGCTGCCGCTCCCGCCCCCAGGCGCCGGGGGCGGAATAGCTGGCGTTGGCCGCGTAGGGGTCCATCTGCCAGTCGATTTTAGTGCAGGGCACGGCGGCTTCGGCCAGCGCAAAGCTGCCCGCGTAGGGGGCGGCCACCGCCACCGCGGCGTCAAAGCCCACGGCGGTGTCCAGCCGCTCGATGGCGTTTCGGGCGGCCACGAGGCGGCGGGGGCGTTTGAGGGCGATCTGCCGCACCGCCGCCAGCGCCGCGTCGGGCTTTGCGGCAAGGCGGGCAAGGCGCAGGGGCGCCGGCGTGCCCCCGGCGCGGCCGAATTCCAGCGCCTCGTTCATCCGCCGCTCATCGCCAAAGGCCAGCAGGTGGCTTTTGCAGCCAGGGGCGGCGGGGGGCGGGGTGCGCCCGTCCCACAGCTCCAGAAGGTGCACGGCGTGGCCCCGCTGCGCCAGCAGGCCCGCCACGCGCCGCGCCAGCGCGGGGGTGGGGGCCAGGGGAAATTCCACCGTGTCCAGGATAAAAAGAAGCTTCATACAAAACACCTCGCCCGAAACGCGGGCGGTTTGAAAGGTCAGCGGCGGTCGGTGAGCAAAAGGCGGCACAGCCAGCGGTAGAAAGGCCCTGGCAGGCAGGCCGCCAGCGCCGCGGCCTTCATTTTGACGGGCAGGCGGCCCATGGCCAGCGCCCGCCGCAGGCTCTGGCGCAGCTGGCCGCGCAGCATGCGGTGGTCGGCGGCAAAGTCCTGGGCGTTCTCCTGCCGCAGGATCATGCTGTCCAGATACAAAAGCTTTTCGTAATAAAAGGCCTGCACCGAAGGTTCCAGCGCGCCGCCCGCGCTTTCCTCCAGGATGTTGGAGGCCACGAACAGCTGGTCCTCCAGCGCCCGGCGGTTCAGGGGCCGGTGGGTGGTGGAGGCCGCATGCTGGCGGTAGAAATAGCCCACCAGATCCACAAAGGCCATGCCCTTCACCCGCTGCAGGATGTGCCAGTTGAGATAGAGGTCCTCGTTGTAGATGACCGGCGAGGAGAAGTCGAACCCTTCAAACAGGCCGCGGTGGTAGAGCTTGTTGCACAGGCTGTATTCCACCCGCTTGTCGTGGAGCAGCGCGTCCAGATGCAGCGGCGCTTCAAAGCGCAGCCGCCCGCCCGGCTCGTCCGGCACCTCGGGGGGCTGCTCGCCCAAAAAGGGCAGAAAGCGGCAGCAGGCCACCGGCAGGCCGGTGGAGCGGCAGCTTTCGGCCAGCACTTCCAGCATCCGCCGGTGGAGCAGGTCGTCCGAGTCCACAAAGGCCAGATACTCGCCCCGGGCGGCGCGCACCCCCGCGCCCCGCCCGCCGATGATGCCAAGATTCTCCTGATGGATCACCCGGCAGCGGGGCTCCGCCAGGGCAAAGGCGTCGCAGGCTTCGGCCGAGCCGTCGGTGCTGCCGTTGTCCACCAGCAGCAGTTCAAAGTCGGCCAGCGTCTGGCGGGAGATGCTCGAAAGGCAGGGGCCCAGATAGTCCCCGGCGTTGTAGACCAGCACGATCACCGTGATGAGCGGTCGCTCCATGTGTTTCACCCCTCGCTGCCCGCGGCGCGGGCGAGATAGAACGTTTCCAGCCAGCGGGCGGTGTCCGCAATGTCATAGCCCGCCGCGCGGATGGCCCCGGCGGGGCAGCTGCGGGCGGCAAAACCGCCTTCTGCCAGCGCCAGCGCCGCGGCGGCCCAGTCGCCCGCCGGCTGGTCCAGCCTCAGCCGGCGCACCAGCGGGGTGATGCACACCTCGCCGGTGATGGCGCTGCTGGCGGCCACCGGCAGCCCCGCCGCCTGGGCCTCCACCAGCGTCACCGGCAGGCCCTCGTGGCGGGAGGGGAAGATGAAGCAGTCCATGGCGGAGAGCAGCGCCGGCACGTCCTGCCGGGGGCCCAGAAAGCGCACCGCGCCTTCAAGGCCAAGCCTGCGGGCGCCCTCGGCCATTTTGGGGCGCAATGGGCCGTCCCCCGCCAGCAGCAGGGCGCTGTTTGGCCGGCGGGCGTGGAGGGCGGCAAAAATTTCCAGAAGGAAGGCGTGGTTTTTCTGCTCGGTGAACCGGCCCACATGCCCGGCCACGAAGGCGCCTTCGGCAAGGCCCAGCTCGGCGCGGATGCGGCTTCGGGCCTCGGCGCTGGGGGCAAAGCGCTCCGGCTGCACCCCATTGAAGAGGATGCGTGCGGATGCGGCCTTTTCGCCGAACATCCAGCCGGCGGCGGCTTTGCTGCAGGCGAACAGATCGGTGGCCCAGGGCAGCACCATCCGGCCGTAGTGGTCCTTCACCAGCTGAAAGGCAGGCCCGCCCTCGTTTTTGGTGTTGTGGCTGTGGGCGATGCGCACCGGGATGCCCGCCTTCGCCGCCCGCTTCATCACAAGGCCGCTGAATTTGTCCATGTGGGAGTGGACGATGGGATAGCGGGGCCCAGAGCGCAGCACCTTGTCCAGGGCGGCGGTGTAGACGAAGGGGCCTTTCTGGGTGATGAAGGGGATGCGGTGGATCACGCCGCCCAGCGCCTCGATTTCCGGCTCGTACACGCCGGGGAAGGAGGAGACGAAGTCGAACTGCACCTTCTCCCGGTCGATGTTGCGGTAGAGGTTCATGATGAGGCTTTCGTAGCCCCCGTGGCCCAGGCCCGCCACGCAGTGAAGCACCCGGATCGGCGCCATGCGCCCGCCCCCTTTCATGGTTCAGGATACACGCATCAGTATAGCAAAAAGCCCCGGCCTTTGCAAATGAGCCGGGGCGCAAGAAAAGGGGCCCCGCCGCCCGGCGGAGCCCCCTTGAAAGATCAGGGATCCACGTAATTGCGCACCAGCGCCTGCAAAAGGTCGTCCCGGTCCACCTTGCGGATGAGAGAGCGGGCGTTCTTGTAGGTGGTGATGTAGGTGGGGTCCTCCGAGAGGATGTAGCCCACCAGCTGGTTGATGGGGTTGTATCCCTTTTCCTTCAGTGCGTCGTACACCTCCTGCACCACGGCGCGGATCTCGCGGTCGCGCTCGTCGTAGATGGAGAATACAGCGGTAGGATCAGACATCTCGAAGCCCCCCTTTACCAAGGCAGTAGTTTATATGCAATAGTATACAGGATAATCTCACCGTTTGCAAGCAGAGGAGCACTACAAAAGCGTGACATTTTTGTTGATTGTTTCCAAAACCGCTCAGCTGCGCAGGGCCACGCCCATCTCGCCCAGGGCCTTCAGCACCCGCTGGATGGCGCCGTCCACCTCTTCGTCGGTGAGGGTGCGGTCCGCGGCGCGGAACACCAGGTTGTAGGCCAGGCTCTTTTTGCCTTCGCCCACCTTTTCGCCGGTGTAGACGTCGAAGAGGGCCAGGCTTTCGAGGCTCTCGCCGGCGTTCGCCTTGATGCACCCGGCCAGCGCGGCGGCGGGCACGGTCTCGTCGGCCACCAGGGCCAGGTCGCGGCTGGTGGCGGGGTGCTTGGGAAGCGGAGCGAACTGAGGCTCGCCGCCCCGCAGCTCGAACAGCTTGTCGAGATTCAGGTCGGCGGCCACCACCCGGGCCTTCACGCCGTAGTTCGAGCAGACGGCGGGATGAACTTCGCCCACAGTGCCCACCTTTTCGCCCTTTACAAAGATGTCGGCGGCGCGCCCCGGGTGGAAGGCGGCGCCCTCGGCGTTGCGCCGCACGGTGAAGTCCTTGATGCCGGCGGTGGCCAGCAGGCCCTCCACCACGCCCTTCATGGCCAGATAGTCCCACTGGGGGCCGTAGGCCGCCAGGATGAGCTTCTGCACCTCGGTGGGCAAAAGGTCGCTGGGGGTCTTGCCCTCGGCGGCCAGCTTTTCGCACAGGGCGGGATAGTCGTTGAAGTCGTTGTCCGCCACTTCGTCCGCCAGCGCGCTGGGCAGGTACTCGGTGGCCTGCTCGAACACCGCGCACTCGGCGGCGCGGGCGCTGAAGTTGCGCCCCACCACGTCCATCACGCTGGGCAGGGCGGTGGTGCGCATGATGCTGGTGTCCTCGCCCAGGGGGTTGGAGATGACCACCGCGCTGCGCAGGGGGTCGCTTTCCGGCAGGTGGATGGCGTCGAAGCACTTGGCGCTGTAGAAGCTGAAGGTCTCGCACTCCCACAGGCCGTAGCCCGCCAGGGTGCGGGTGAGCTTTTCGTCAAAGCTCTGGCGGGGGGTGGGCCGTGCCTCGGCCACGCCCCGCATCAGGGTGCTGGGCATCTTGTTGTAGCCCACATACCGGGCCACTTCCTCGGCCAGGTCGCAGTCCCGTTTCACGTCGTCGCGCAGGGTGGGGCAGACCACCACGTCGCCCTCCAGGCGGAAGCCCAGAGGCAGCAGGATGTCCACCATCTCCTGGCGGGAAAGGCTGGTGCCCAGCAGGCGGTTGATGACATCGGGCCGCAGGGGCACCCGGTTCTCGGTGCGCTTCGCGGGGTAGATGTCCACCACGCCGTCCACCACGTCGCCGGCGTCCAGCAGCTGCACCAGCTCCAGCGCGCGGGCCAGGGCAGGGGCGCAGGTGTTGGGGTCAAGGCCCTTGGAGTACTTGGCGGAAGCCTCGGTCTGCAGGCCCAGCTTCTTGGCGGTGGTGCGGATGGAGGGCCCGTAGAACATGGCGCTTTCGAACACCACGGTGGTGGTGTGCTCGTAGGTGCCGCTGTACTCGCCGCCCATCACGCCGGCCACGCCGATGGGGCCCGCGTCGTCGGCGATGATCAGCATCTCCTCACTGAGGGCGCGGTCCACGCCGTCCAGGGTGACGATGTGCTCGCCGGGCTTTGCGTTGCGCACATGGATGTGCTGGCCGTTCACATACTTGTGGTCAAAGCAGTGCATGGGCTGGCCGTACTCCAGCATCACATAGTTGGTGATGTCCACCAGGTTGTTGATGGGGCGCACGCCGCAGGCCCGCAGCCGGTCCCGCATCCACTTGGGGCTGGGGGCAACGCGCACGTTCTCCACCACCGCGCCGCAGTAGCGCATGCACAGCTCGCTGTTCTCGATGTCCACCTTCAAAAGGCCGTTCACATTGCCGTGGCCGGGCTTCACTTCGGGAACATGGTCCTTGAAGGGCACGCCGAAGGTGGCGGCGCACTCCCGGCCCAGCTCCCGCACCGCCAGGCAGTCGGGGCGGTTGGGGGTGATCTCGAACTCAAACACCACGTCGTCCATGCCCAGCGCCTCCACAGCGGGGGTGCCGGGGGCGGGCATGCCCTCGGGGTAATCCCGCCCGTCCAGCACCAGGATGCCGTTCTCGATGGCGTAGGGGAAGTCGTGGGTGGTCAGGCCCAGCTCGGCCAGGCTGCACAGCATGCCGCAGCTTTCCACGCCCCGCAGAACGCCTTTTTTGATCTCCACGCCGCCGGGCAGCTTCGAGCCGTCCAGCGCCACGGGCACAAGGTCGCCTGCCTTGAGGTTCGCCGCGCCGGTGACGATCTGCAGCGGGGAAGCCTGGCCCACCTCCACCTGGCAGATGACCATGTGGTCGGAGTCCGGATGAGGCACGATGGACTCGATGCGGCCGATGACCACGTTCTCCACCGCGTCGGCGGCGTTTTCATAGCACTCCACCTTGCTGCCGGTCATGGTGAGCCGGTCGGCCATCTCCTTGGCGGAGCAGTTAAGATCGGCGAATTCCTTCGCCCAGTTCATGGGTAATACCATTGATGTCGTCCCCCTTGTCCTCAGTTAAACTGCTTTAAGAAGCGCAGGTCGTTTTCGTACAGAAGGCGCATGTCGTCGATGCCGTAGCGCATCATGACCACCCGCTCCAGGCCGATGCCGAAGGCGTAGCCGGTGTATTTCTCCGAGTCGATGCCGCAGTTTTCCAGCACCTTGGGGTGCACCATGCCGCAGCCCAGGATCTCGATCCAGCCCTCGCCCTTGCACATGGAACAGCCCTTGCCGCCGCACTTGAAGCAGTTCATGTCCATCTCGGCGCTGGGCTCAGTGTAGGGGAAATGATGGGGGCGGAACCGCACCTTGGTGTCGGGGCCGTAGAGCTTTTTGATGAACACCTCCAGCGTGCCCTTCAAATCGCTGAAGGTGATGCCCTCGTCCACCACAAGGCCCTCGATCTGGTGGAAGATGGGGCTGTGGGTGGCGTCCACCGCGTCGGAGCGGTACACCCGCCCGGGGGCGATGATGCGGATGGGGGGCTTGCGCTTTTCCATGGTGCGGATCTGCATGCCGCTGGTCTGGGTGCGCAGCAGGATGTTCTCGGTGATGTAGAAGGTGTCCTGGGTGTCGCGGGCGGGGTGGGTCTTGGGGATGGTGAGCATCTCGAAGTTGTAGTGGTCCAGCTCCACCTCGGGGCCGTCCACCACGTCAAAGCCCATGCCCAGGAAGATGTCCTTGAAATCGTTCAGCACCAGGTGGAAGGGGTGCAGGCCGCCCTGCTCCGGGCGCCTGCCCGGCAGGGTCACGTCGATGGTCTCGCCGGCAAGGCGGGCGGCGAGGGCGGCGTCCGCCAGCTCCTTCATGCGGGCGCGGATGCGCTCGTCGATCTCCTCACGCACCTGGTTGGCCAGCGCGCCCACCACCGGGCGCTCCTCGGCGGAAAGCCTGCCCATCTGCTTCAAAATGCCGGTGAGCTCGCCTTTCTTGCCCAGAAAGCGCACCCGCAGCTCGTCCACCGCCTTCTCACTGCCGGCGGCGGCGATCAGCTGGTCCGCCTGCCGGCGGATCTGTTCCAATGCCTCTTTCATAAATCCTATCTCCTCTCGGAAAGTTTGTTGTGTCTATGGCCACCGCGAAAGGGCTCAGCCCTTTGCGCGGAACAGGCTGTAAGGCTGCAAAACGCCGTCGTACTCCTGGTACCCGGTGCACACCAGTTCGTAGCCCTCCATCTCGTAGAGGGGGCCTTCCTCCCGGGTGACGATGAAGTCGAAGGCGTTTTCGGCCACCATCTGCCGCACCGGCTGTTCCAGCTCTTCCCAGTTGGAAAGGTTCGTGCGGCAGAAGAACCGGCAGGAGGGCAAAATGCCGCTGGAAAGATAAAATCCTCCGTCCAGAAAGCCGTAGTTCAAAAGGCTCTCGCCGCCCTCGGCCTTTATGATGGCGGCAAACTTCGTCTGCACCAGGTCCTCTTTTTTGAGGGCCATGAAGCTCACGTTGGGGCTTGCCAGCGCCTCCAGCGCCAGCGAGGCGGCAAAGCACGCCGCGCACCCGGCGGCGACGAGCCGCGGGGCCTCAAAGCGCAGGGGCAGCCGCCGCAAAAGACTGAGAAGAGGCACAAAGCCCAGAGGGGCGAACACCGCCAGGGGCAGCCCGTAGTAGGGCCAGCCCATGGAGCCGCACCAGATGAAGAAGGCGGTGAAAAAGGCCATCGCCGCGAGAGCGGCCCGCCCGGCGCCGCTGAGCAGCCGGGGCGCGAAGACGAACCACACGCCGCCCAAAAGGGCGAGGCCCATCCACACCGGGTTGGAAACGAGGGTGGAAAGCCCGCTCACCGCCATGTTGTAAAAGGGAACGGTCCAGCTGGAGGGCGCGTCGGAATAGGAGGTGAAGTTGGTGACAAAATAGGTGGCGAACAGATCGCCCAGGCTGCCGTGGAAGGCAAAATACGCCAGCACCGGCACGCTCACCGCCGCCATGCCGCCGAGGAAGGCCCCGCAGGCTTTGAGGGCGGCGGAAAAGGACTTCTCCCCCAGCCACAGCCACAAGGCGAGGCAGGCCATCCAGGCGAAGTGCAGCCCCAGCAGGGTGTATTTCACCCAGAACACCGCCCCCGCCGCAAGGCCGTTCGCGAACACCAGCCAGAGCCCGGGCCGCGCCGCGCCCTGCGCCCTGAAGGCCCGCAGCAGGCACCACAGGGAAAAGGCCAGCAACGGCAGGCACAGCTCCTCGGCGCTGTCGCCCTGGGCGAAAGCGGGGCTGGAATAGACCGCCCCCGCCAGCAGGGGCGCCGTCAGAAGGCTGAGGCCCGGCGGGCAGAAGAGGGCCACGCTTTGCAGGCTGAACCACAAAAAGGCCGCCCCCGCCGCCACCTCCCACAGCCAGACGCTGAAGAAGCCGGAATCGCTCACCAGCGCCGCCGCGGCGTGGAGGAAGTAGAGCAGCGGGCCCTTGTGGTCCAAAAGGTCCCGGTAGGGCACCAGCCCCTCCAGCATGCCCCGGCCGATGGTGAAATAGATGTTGGCGTCGACCCAGTCGTTGGTGGGGTAAAGGGGCGACGAGCGGGAGCAGACAGCCAGCGCCGCCGCGGCGCACAAAAGGCACCACAGGGCGGCGAAAAGCCGCTGTTTGCGGGATGTTACCATTGCAGTGCTTCCTCCTTCCGGGGCAGAAAAAACGGCCCCGCCCCCGTGTTTTCACAGGGACGAAGCCGGTCAAACGCTCCGCGGTACCACCCGGTTTTTTGCTCGTTGAGCAAACACTCAAACTCCCGGTAACGGGGGAGAAGCCCGTCTCTGCCTACTGCCCTGAGGGTTCAGCAAAGCCGCTCGGAAGGGAACTTCACCTCCGTTTCCGCCGCAGGGCCCTTGCAGCCGGGGGGCCCCTCTCTGTGCCGGGAAAACGGCGCTACTTTCCTTCGTCAGCGCGTTTACAGAGCCAATCATAGCACACCCGAAGCCTTTTTGCAAGCGCCGCGGCGGCAAAAGGTCCAAACTGCTTTCGCCGGGAGGCTCATCGTTTGCCGGAACCGCCGCAGGCGGAGCAGTCGCCCGAGCCGTGGCAGCTTCTGCAACTGGATTTGATGTCGTCGTTGTAGGTGTAGCCGTAGCCGCCGCAGCGGTTGCAGTCGCCCGAGCCGCCGCAGGTCAGGCAGTCCAGCCGGGCGAATTCCGGGATGTTGGGGTCGCGGGAATCGGCGCTGCCGCCCCCGCTGCCGCCGCCGGAGCCCGGCGCCGCGCCGGGGATGTCGGCGGTGGTGTATACGCCCGGGTCCTCCAGCGTGAAGGCGCTGCTGTAGTGGACGCAAAGGGAAGCGGTGCCCGTCTTGGTGTAGCTGACGTTGAAAAGGTGCACGTTATACCAGCGGGTCCGGGAGGAGTTGTACACCTGGGTAACATCCGGGTTCGTGCCGGTGTAATTGAAGAAGAAGCTGTCCGAATAGGTGGCGTCGCTGCGGTCACCCACGAAGGTCTCCGTCACTTCCAGCTGGTAGCGGTCCTCTTGCAAAAGCTCCGAAAATTCCGCAAAGGCCAGCTGAGCCTGCTCCAGCGGGATCTTATTGAATTCCAGATACAGCCCATCCCGCCGGGTCTGCTCTCTGTCCGGCTCCCGGCCCAAAAACAGGGCAAGATCGGGCAGCAGGGCGCTGTCCGGCGGCACCGGGGTCGGGGTGGGGGCAGGCGTCGGCTCGGGCGTCGGCGTCGGTTCGGGCGTCGGCGCAGGGGTGGGAACAGCGAGACTCAGCGCAGCACTGCTTGGCTGCGCCGCCGGAGCCTCCGGGGAAGGGGGCAGCGGAGCGGTCATCGGAGGCGCGCTGCAGCCGACGGCCAGCGCCAGCAGAGCGGCGAGGGAAAGCGTGAGCAAAGTTCGGCGGGAGAACATCAAAATTCCTCCTTTGTGCTGGTCTGTGTTTTATTGTATCACGGGTTTGCGCGGCAGAGCAAGGATGGCGATTGCGTCCCGGGTGAAAATATGTTCTAATAATAAAAAAGGGGGCAAAGAGGATGATCTTCGGCGTGGGCGTGGACATGGTGCGCATCGAACGGATGGAAAAAAGCCTTGGCAGCGAGGCTTTTTGGCAGCGGGTGTTCGGCGAGGAGGAGCGGGCCTTCCTGGAAAAGCTGCCCCCGGCCCGGCGGGCGGCCAGCGCGGCGGCGAACTTTGCCGCCAAGGAGGCTTTTTTGAAGGCCTGCGGCAAAGGGCTGGGCGGCTTTGCGCTGGCGGACATCCAGGCGCTGCGGGCCGAAAGCGGCGCGCCCTGCTACGCGCTGAAAGGCGCGGCGGCGGCCCACATGGCCGAAAACGGGCTGCACGCCAGCCTTTCTTTGAGCCACGAGGGGGGCCTTGCCGCCGCCTTCGCCGTGCTGGAAAAGGGCTGATTAAACCCCGGCCGTGCCGGGCATACTACCACCGAGGCCCCGCGCAACAAGGCGGGGGCAGCCATCGCCGCCTTTGTGAGGCGGCCGACATCGGAGGGTAGAGTTACATGGAAGTACACAGAGGCGAAGTGTTTTACGCAGACCTCAGCCCGGTGGTGGGCTCGGAGCAGGGGGGCGTGCGCCCGGTGCTCATTTTGCAGAACGACGTGGGCAACCGCCACAGCCCCACGGTGATCGCCGCGGCCATCACCTCCAAGCAGGACAAGACCCGCCTGCCCACCCACATCCCGCTGCCAGCGTCCACCTGCGGCCTGACGCGGGATTCCATCGTTTTGCTGGAGCAGATCCGCACGCTGGACAAGCGCCGCCTGCGGGAAAAGACCGGCGCGCTGCCGCCGGATGCCCAGCAGAAGGTGGACCAGGCGCTGGGCATCAGCGTGGGCCTGCGCACCACCTGAAAAAACAAAAAAGACCCGCCGGGCGGCCTGCCCGGCGGGTCTTTTTTTTATTGCAGCATCATGCGGGCGGCTTTGTAAACGTCGCCGCAGCCCAGCGTCAGCACCAGGTCGCCCGGCTGGGCGTTGGCCTTGATGTAGCCGGCGGCCTCCTCGAGGCCCGCCACCGTCACGCAGCCGGGGATCAGCGCCGCCAGGTCTTCGCTCTTCACGCTGCCGTCGTCCACCTCGCGGCTGCCCATGATGGGGGTCAGCACCACCCGGTCGGCGGCGCTGAGCGCCTCGGCGAACTCGTGCAGCAGGGCCCGGGTGCGGCTGTAGGTGAAGGGCTGGTCCACCGCCCACACACGCTTGAAGCCCAGCTCCTTGGCGGTGGCCAGGGTGGCGGCCACTTCGGTGGGATGATGGGCGTAGTCGTCCACGATGGTCACGCCGTTCACCTCGCCCAGCACCTCGAACCGCCGCCCGGCCCCCGAGAAGCTGCGGGCCGCCGCCTCGGAGGCGCCGGCCTCCAGGCCCAGCACGCGGGCGCAGCTGACCATGGCCAGCGCGTTGTAGATGTTGTGGTAGCCCGGGGTGGAAAGGCACAGGTGGGCGTAGTAGTTTTCCCACTCCAGCACGTCAAACTCATAGAAGCCGGGCTTATACTCCCGGATATTCACCGCCTGGTAGTCCGCTGATTTCTGGATGCCGAAGGTGCGCACGCTGCGGTCGATGCTGTTGATGACCTGGATGACGCCCTCGTCGTCGGCGTTGGCCACGATGGTGTTGGTGGCCATCAGCGCGAACTTCTTGAAGGCCAGCTTCAGCTGGCCCATGGTGCCGTAGTAGTCCAGATGGTCGTTGTCGATGTTCAACAGCACCGCGATGTGGGGCGTCAGCCGCAAAAAGGTCTCGGCATACTCGCAGGCCTCCACCACGATGCAGCTGCCGGTGCCGGCCTTGCCGTAGCCGCCGATGAGGGGCAGCTTGCCGCCGATTACCGCCGCGGGGTCCCGGCCCGCCAGTTCCAGCATGGTGGTGATCATGCAGGTGGTGGTGGTCTTGCCGTGGGTGCCCGCCACGCACACGCTGTGGGGGTACAGCCGGCTCACATAGCCCAGCAGCACGCTGCGCTCCAGGGTGGGGATGCCCCGGGCGTCCGCCTCCTGCAGCTCAGGGTTGTCGTCATGGATGGCCGCCGAGTAGATCACCATGTCCGCCCCGACCACGTTCTGCGGGTCGTGGCCCATGTACACGGTGATGCCCAGGGCGCGCTCCGCGTCGATGATGGAGCCTTCGTTCACGTCGCTGCCGCTGATCTCGTAGCCGCGGGAGTTGAGGATCTGCACCAGCGGATACATGCCGCTGCCGCCGATGCCGATGAAATGCAGGTGTTTCACGCCCCGGAGAAGCCCGGGGTTGTAACCGCCGATGTAGCTCATTTGGGTCACCTCAAAAACGTAATGGGGCGAAGCACGCTTCGCCCGTTGCCGGAGAAAAGTGTTATCCTGCTTTCCATTATATAATTTTTTTGCGGCGAAATAAACACTCAAAAGGCAAAAAATGCCGCTGTTTTTGCAAATTGCCCGTTTCGGCTCCCGCGCGGGGCCTTTTTTCGGGATCCTGCCCTCCGGCGCAGAAGGGGGCCAGAGGGGCCGAAAAGCCGGCCCGGCGTTCACTTTTGCGCTTTGCGGCGCATACCATGGGGCAAATCGGCACAAGAACGGCCCGGGCGCACAAATGCCCGCGCCCGGTGCGAGGGGGGAAGGGCGATGGAACAAAAACGGCCCGGGGTGTTCGCGGTGATCGGCGAGGACGCCCGCCAGAAGGCGGCGGCGGACTACCTGGGGGAGAGGGGATTTGAGGTGTGCGGCCCGGAGGGGCTGCCCCGGGCAAACTGGGTGCTGCTGCCCATGCCGCTGGCGGCGGACGGGGCGGCGCTGGAACAACTGCTGGCAAAGGCAAGGCCCGGCACGGCGGCCTTCGGCGGCCGGGTGGGCGACGGGGCGAAGGCGGCGGCCGCCGCCGCGGGCATCGAACTTGCGGACTATCTGGGGCGGGAGGAGCTGGCGCGGCTGAACGCCGTCCCCACGGCGGAGGGGTGCATCGGCCTCATTTTACAGAACCGGCGGCGCACCGTCTGGGGCAGCGCCGTGCTGGTGCTGGGCTACGGGCGGTGCGGCCAGGCGCTGGCAGTGCGGCTGGCGGCGCTGGGCGCCCGCGTCACGGTGGCGGCCCGCAGCCCCGGCCAGCGGGCGCTGGCCATGAGCCAGGGGCTGGCCGCCGCGCCCATGGAAGCGGTGGACGGCCTGCTGGAAACCACCGACGTGGCGGTGAACACGGTGCCCGCCCCGGTGCTGGACGCGCGGCGGCTGAAACAGCTGCCGGGGGACGCGCTGGTCATCGACCTGGCCAGCCTGCCCGGCGGCACCGACTTTGAGGCGGCGAAGGAGCTGGGGGTGCGGGCCATCCATGCCCTCAGCCTGCCCGCCCGGTGCGCGCCGGTGACGGCGGGCCAGTTCGTGGCGCAGGCCGTGCTTGCCATGCTGAAAGAAAGGGGAGAGGGGATTTGACAAAGACAAAGCGTGTGGTGTGGGCGATGTGCGGCAGCTTCTGCACCTTTGAAAAGACGCTTGGGGCGATGGAGGCGATGGTGCGCGGCGGGGCACAGGTGCTGCCGCTGATGAGCTTCAACGCCGCCGGGCTGGACACCCGCTTCGGCACGGCGGAAAGCTGGAAGGAAAAGGTGGAGGCCGTCACCGGCCGCAAGCCCATCGAGACGCTGCAGGGCGCGGAGCCCCTGGGCCCCCAGAACATGGCGGACGCGATGGTCATCGCCCCCTGCACCGGGGCCACCCTGGCAAAGCTGGCCGCCGGCATCAGCGACACGCCGGTGACCCTGGGGGCCAAGAGCATGCTGCGGGGGGCAAAGCCGCTGGTGCTGGCGGTGAGCACCAACGACGGCCTGGCCGCCAGCATGGAGAACCTGGCCCGGCTCATCAACCGCAAGAACTTCTACCTGGTGCCCTTCGCCCAGGACGACTGGCTGAAAAAGCCCGCCAGCCTGCAAAGCGACTATGCCCTCATCGGCGACACGCTGGAGTGCGCCATGCGGGGCCGCCAGCTGCAGCCGGTGCTCGCCGGGTGAAAAAGGCGGCCCCCGGGGCGTTTGCTCCGGGGGCCGCTTTCGCTTTTCAGAGGATGCCCCGCTCGGTGATGACCAGGTCGGCGGGCAGGTCGAATTCGCCGGCGGGCAGGCTGGGGAACACCGCCGCCGCCGGGCAGAAGACCACCCGGGCCGCGCCGCTGCGGGCAAAAAACCGGTCGTAAAAGCCGCCGCCGTGGCCAAGACGCACGCCGCTGGGCGCGGCGGCCAGGCAGGGGGCCACGATGAGGTCGATGGCCGCCGGGTCCACCACCGGCAGGGTGCAGGGCGGCTCCAGGATGCCGTGGGGGCCGGGCCGCAAAGCGAACAGCGCCGCCACCCGGTGAGCCTCCATCCAGCCCGCCTCGCACTGGCGCGGCAGGCAGACCGCGCGCCCCTCCCGAAACGCAGCGTCCAGAAGAGGCCGGGTGTCAGGCTCCGAGGAAGTGCTCATAAAGCACATCACCGTGGCCGCTGTGTTCCACACCGGCAGAAGCCGCAGGTATTCAAACATTGCTTCGCCCCAGCGGGCCGTGTCCTCCGGCGTGCAGCCGGCAAGGCGGGCGCGGGCTTCGGCCCGCGCCTCCCGCTTTTGTTCCTGGATGCTTTTCTGTTCCATGTGCCGCCGCCTCTTTTCCTGCCATATCCACCCCATTATACCACCGTCCCCCTCGTTTTTTAAACAAATTGTGGAAATTTTGTGCAGGCCTTGTGCCGCACAGTAAAATTTATGTATAATATTCCAGAACATGCCCGCGCCACGTTTTTGGGGCGCGGTTTCGGATCTTCTGAAAAGCAAAGGGACGTTGGGCTTGAAAAAACTCTTCACCGCACTCTGCGCGGCGGCGCTGGCCGCCGCCCTCTTCGCGCCCGCGGCGCTGGCCTACCAGGGGCCGGCCGTGAGTTGCGAGGCCTACATCGTGATGGACGCCGATACCGGCCAGGTCATCATGGAAAAGAACGCCGACGAGGTGCTCTATCCCGCCTCCATCACCAAGATCATGACCCTGGCCCTGGCGCTGGAAAAGGCCCAGGGCCAGCTGGACGCCCAGCTCACCGTGAGCTACGACGCGGTGCACCAGCTGGAATACGGCTCTTCCCACATCGCTTTGCAGGAGGGGGAGGTGGTGCGCCTGGAGGATGTGCTCTACGGCACCCAGCTGGAGAGCGCCAACGACGGCGCGAATATGCTGGCCGAGTACATCGGCGGCACCATCCAGGGCGGCGTGGACGCCATGAACGCCAAGGCCGCCGGGCTGGGGCTTTCGAACACCCACTATATGAACCCCCACGGCCTGCACGACGACGGCCACTACACCACCGCCCGGGACATGGCCCTCATCACCCGGTGGGCCCTTTCGGTGCCGGGCTTTGAGGAGATCTTCTGCCGCACCGACCCCTGGACCATGGAGGCCACCAACAAGCAGCCCCAGCAGCGGGTGTTCCACTGCACCGACTGGATGCGCATCTCCGGCGACTACCTGCGCAGTTACGCCAGGGGTTCCAAAAACGGGTTTCACGACCAGGCCCTCACCACCTTCGTGAACTACGCCGAGCAGGGCGGCATCCGCCTCATCTCGGTGGAGCTGAAGTGCCAGCAGCTGGAGGACAAGTTCCGGGACGCCTGCGCCATCCTGGACTATGCCTATGAGAATTTTTCCCGGGTGGAGATCCCCGCCCCGGACGAAGCCTTCCAGGTGCCGGTGGTGGGCGGCGGCGAGGCGCTGGGCAGCGCCCTGGTGCAGCCCAAAAGCGCCGCCGTCCTGCTGAACAAAAACCTCTCCACCGACGGCGTCACCGTGGACTATCAGATCCCCGGCCAGTATGTGCTGGGCCAGCCCTTTGCCGCCAGCGTGACCTACACCCTGCCGGAAAACGACTACCAGCCCCCGGCGCTTGGCTCGGCCGGCCTGGCGGTGAGCGGCGTGGACGAGGTGCTGGCCGCCAGCACCTATGTGCCTGCCTCCTCCCTTGAGCCGGAGAAGGACCCTGTGGGCATCGCTGTGGCCGCCGCGGCGGCCGTCATGGCGCTGGTGCTGGGCGTGCGGCTGTGGCGCAGGGCGGGCAGCAAAAAGCCCGCCGCCGCCGGCCCCGCCCAGTGGGAGATCATCACCCGCAAGCCCCTGCCCGCCGAGCCGCCCCCCTGGGAAAAAGAGGCGGAAAGGCCTGCCCCCCGCAGCCAGACCAAGCCCCCCAGCCGGGACTGAACCATCACAAAACCCCAGCGGCCCCGCCGCGGCGTTGCGCCGGCGGGGCCCTTTTGCCGCCCGGCGGGCGGCTTTTTGTTGCGTTTTGACACGGGATAGGGTAAAATACAAATTGGTATTTTCTGTGCGGCTGCCGCCGCAGAAAGGCAAGGGACCAAGATGAACATCCTGCCCAACGATCTGGGCCGTCAATACAGCCTGCACGCCGCCGAGTACGAGGCGAAAGCCCTGGAAGTGCTGCGCAGCGGCTGGTACATTCTGGGCCGCGAGGTGGAGCAGTTTGAAGCCGAGTGGGCCGGATACATCGGCGCCAAATACTGTGTGGGCCTGGCCAGCGGCCTGGACGCGCTGTGGATCAGCTTCCGCCTGCTGGGCATCGGCCGGGGCGACGAGGTCATCGTCTGCTCCAACGCCTACATCGCCTGCGTTATGGGCATCTCCATGAACGGGGCCACCCCGGTGTTCGTGGAGCCGGATGAATACGACAACATCGACGCGGAGAAGATCGAGGCCGCCATCACCCCCCGCACCAGGGCCATCCTGGCGGTGCACCTGTTCGGCCAGGCCTGCGATATGACCCGCATCATGGAGATCGCCCACAGCCACGGCCTCAAGGTGGTGGAGGACTGCGCCCAGAGCCACGGCAACCACTGGCAGGGCAAAACGGTGGGCACCTTCGGCGATGTGGGGTGCTTTTCCTTCTACCCCACCAAGGGCTGCGGCGCCTTTGGCGACGCGGGCTGCATCGTCACCGACGACGAGGCCCTGGCCCAAAAGTTCCGGGTGTTCCGCAACTATGGCAGCGAAAAGCGCTACCACAACCAGATAGTGGGCGCCAACTCCCGCCTGGACGAGATACAGGCGGGCCTGCTGCGGGTAAAACTCTCCCACCTGCCGGAATTCGACGCCGAGCGCCGGGCCATCGCCGGGCGGTATCTGGCCGAACTGCGCCACCCCCTCATCCGGCTGCCCAGGGTGCGCCCCGGGGCGGACAGCACCTGGCACCAGTTCGTCATCCATGTGAAAAAGGGGAGGGACGAGCTGGCCGCCTGCCTGAAGGAAAAGGGCATCGGCACCATCATCCACTATCCCATCCCGCCCCATCTGTCGGAGGCCTACCGGTACCTGGGCAAAAAGCGGGGGGACTACCCCATCGCCGAGCGTTATGCCGGCGAGGTGCTCAGCCTGCCCATGTACAACGGCATGACCGAAGAAGAACAGACCTTTGTGATCGAGGCCGTCAACGCCTGGGAGCCGTGATATGATGAGAAACGACAACTACGACCGGGTGAGGATGCTCTCCTTTGCCGACCTTGGCGACGAGCGGGGCAGCCTCATCGTGGTGGAGGGCGCCCGGCAGGTGCCCTTTGAGATCAAGCGGGTGTTCTATATGTACGGCAGCGACGCCGGCGTGGTGCGCGGCCAGCACGCCAACCGCCGCACCGAGTTCGTGCTCATCAACGTGGCGGGCCAAAGCAAGGTGCGGGTGGACGACGGCTGCGGCCGCGAGGAGGTCTTCTCGCTGGATAAGCCCAACACCGGCATCTACATCCCCCGCATGGTGTGGAAGGACATGTACGACTTTTCGCCGGACAGCGTGCTTCTGGTCCTGGCCAGCGAGCACTACGACGGCAGCGAATACCTGCGGGACTACGAAGGCTTCAAAGCGGCCCTCGCAGAGCAGAACGAAGAGGAATAAGGGGTAAGAAAGATGGGAAAATTCAAATTCATCAAAACGGAACTGCCGGGCGTGCTCATCGTGGAGCCCACCGTGTTCGGCGACGAGCGGGGCTATTTCATGGAGACCTTCCAGAAAGAGGAGTTCGCCGCCGCCGGCATCACCGACGAGTTCGTGCAGGATAACCAGTCCCGCTCCTCCCGGGGCGTTTTGCGGGGGGTGCACTTCCAGAAACAGCACACCCAGGGCAAGCTGGTGCGGGTGACCAGGGGCGAGGTGTTCGACGTGGCGGTGGACTGCCGGCCGTCGAGCCCCGCCTTCGGCAGGTGGACCGGCGTGGTTTTGAGCGAAGAAAACAAGCGCCAGTTCTATGTGCCCAAGGGCTTCGCCCACGGCTTTCTGGTTTTGAGCGACGCGGCGGAATTCTGCTATAAGTGCACCGACTACTACGACCCCTCCGCCGAGGGCGGCATCCCCTACGACGATGCCACCGTGGGCATCCGGTGGCCGGACTGCGGGTGCGAGTATCTGCTCAGCGAAAAAGACAAGCGCCACACCCCCTTCGCCAGCCAGACCTTTGAGTATTTTGAGAGGTGGTAAGCCCCTTGAACACTGTAAAACTGTATATCAAGGATTTCCTGCGCTACCGCTACCTTCTGTATAACCTCATCAGCCGCGACTTCAAGCTGAAGTACCGCCGCAGCGTGCTGGGCGTGGCCTGGAGCGTGCTCAACCCCCTGCTCATGTGCGGCGTGATGGTGGTGGTGTTCGGCAGCCTGTTCCAGTTCCGGGGCGAGGGCATCACCAATTACCCCGTCTATCTGGTCATCGGCCAGCTGATGTTCACCTTTTTCCGCGAGTCCACCACCATGGCCATGGGCAGCGTGATGGCCAACGCCATGCTGCTGCGCAAGGTGTACATCCCAAAATACGTCTTCCCGCTGGAAAAAACCTGCTTCGGGCTGGTGAACTACTTTTTCAGCTTCATCGCCCTCATCATCATCATGCTCATCACCCGCAGCCCCCTGCACCCCACGGTGCTGCTGGCGGCGTATCCCATCCTCACCATGTTCCTGTTCAGCCTGGGGGTGGGGCTGGTGCTCTCCACCATGGCGGTGTTCTTCCGGGACGTCATCCACCTGTGGGAAGTGTTCACCACCGTGCTGATGTATTTCTCCGCCATTTTCTACGACCCGGCCCAGTTCGGCAACGTGTACCTCGAGACGCTCATCAAGTTCAACCCCATCTACTGGTACATCACCGCCTTCCGCACCGCCGTGCTGGACGGCGAGCTGCTCACGATGAACATGGTGGCCATCTGCGGGGCGTGCAGCCTTGCCATGCTGGCCTTCGGCCTCTTGGTATTCAAAAAGAACCAGGACAAGTTCGTCCTGTACATGTGAGGGAGGGCGGACGATGGAACCCATCATCCAGGTAAACGACGTCTCCATGCGCTTCAACCTCGCCAAGGAGAAAAGCGAAAGCCTGAAGGAATACTTTTTGCAGATCGCCCACGGCAAGCTGAAGTTCGACGAGTTCTACGCGCTGAAAAACGTCAGCCTCACGGTGCAGCCGGGCGACTTCTACGGCCTCATCGGCCTGAACGGCAGCGGCAAATCCACCCTGCTCAAGGTCATCAGCGGCGTCTACAAGCCCACCACCGGAAACTGCGTGGTGCGGGGCACCATCGCCCCCCTCATCGAGCTGGGCGCGGGCTTCGACATGGACCTCACCGCCCGGGAGAACATCTTTTTGAACGGCGCGGTGCTGGGCTTCACCCCGAAGTACATCCGGGAAAAATTCGACGAGATCGTGGAATTCAGCGAGCTGCACGACTTTCTGGACGTGCCGCTGAAAAACTATTCCAGCGGCATGGTGGCCCGCATCGCCTTCGCCATCGCCACCATCACAAAGCCGGACATCCTCATTGCCGACGAGATCTTGAGCGTGGGCGACTTTTTGTTCCAGCAAAAGTGCGAGGAACGCATGCAGAAGCTGATGAGCGGCGGCACCACCGTGATCCTGGTGAGCCACTCCATCGAGCAGATCGAGCGCATGTGCAACAAGGTGGCCTGGCTGGAACACGGGCGCATCAAGATGAACGGCCCCACCGAAGAGGTGTGCGCCGCCTACAAACACACCACCCGGGACGCCGAGTGAGACCCTTAGCAGCCAGGAGCGGGCCCCCTGGCTGTTTTGCGCGCCCGGGACAAAGGAGAGAACGACCCATGCCGGACAAAAAAGAACTGGAAGCCCCCCTGCCCGCCGACGTCGCCCGTGAAGACAGCGTGGGCGGCATGGCCCGCCGCCTTCTGGACCCCGCCCACATCAAACAGGTGGCCGCCTGGTGCGCCCGGGTGGGCCGGGAGGAGGGCTTCGAGGCCCTCTGGCGGGAGGTGGAGTTCCGCATCCGCCTTGCGCTGCACCGCGACACCTGGCGCTACCGGGCCGACCTGCCCACCCGCCGGGCGCTGAAGGCCCAGCGGGCGGAACACCTCACCGGCCCCGTCATCAGCGTCTGCGCGCCCCTTTACAACACCCCCGCGCCCTTTCTGCGCCAGATGATAAAAAGCGTGCTGGCCCAAAGCTACGCCCGCTGGGAGCTGGTGCTGGCGGACGCCTCCGACGGCGCCCACAGCGAAGTGGGGCGCATCGCGCGGGGCTTTGCAAAAAAGGACGGGCGCATCCGCTACCTGAAGCTGGAGGAAAACGGCGGCATCGCCGCCAACACCAACGCGGCGCTGGATGCCGCCACCGGCGGCTGGCTCACCCTGCTGGACCACGACGACCTGCTCTACCCGAACGCCCTCTACCGGGTGGCCAGGGAAGCGCTGGCCGGGGCGGATTTCGTCTACTCCGACGAGATCATCCTCTCGGCGGACCTAAAGCATCTGGTGGACTATCACTTCAAGCCCGATTTTGAGCCGGACTATCTGCGGGGCTGCAACTACATCACCCATCTGGCCGCTTTTTCCCGGCCCCTCTTTGAGCGGGCGGGCGGCGGCGAGCGCAGCGAGTACGACGGTAGCCAGGACTTTGAGCTCATCCTGCGCCTCACCGAGCGCGCGGAAAAGGTGGCCCACATCCCCTATGTGCTCTACATCTGGCGCAGCCACGCGGGCAGCACCGCCAGCGGAATAACGGCCAAACCCTACGCCCTGGCGGCAGGGGAAAAGGCCATCGACGACCACCTCGCGCGGGTGGGCCTGGAAGGAACGGCAAAGCGCATCGAGGGCTGCCCCGGCGCCTACCGGGTGAAGTACGCCCTCACCGGCGCGCCCCTTATCAGCGTGCTCATCCCGAATAAGGACCACATCGAGGACCTGGACCGCTGCCTTGCCAGCCTTTACGCCAAAGCGGGCTACGACAACTTTGAGGTCATCGTGGCGGAGAACAACTCCGCCGACCCCGCCACCTTCGCCTATTACGATGCGGCGAAGAAGAAGTACCCTCGGCTGCAGGTGGTCACCTATGGGGGCGGCTTCAACTTCTCGGCGGTGAACAACTTCGCCCGCCGCTTTGCCAGGGGCGAGCAGCTGCTGCTTTTAAACAACGACATCGAGCTGCTCAGCGAAGGGTTTTTGGCGGAGATGCTCATGTTCAGCCAGCGGCCGGACGTGGGGTGCGTGGGCGCGAAGCTCTATTACCCCGACGACCGCATCCAGCACGCGGGGGTGTTCCTTGGCATCAACGGCACCGCCGGCCACAGCCACAAGAGCCACCCCCGCGCCTCGGCGGGCGACCTCTACCGGCTGGCCACCCCCCAGAACCTGCTGGCGGTCACCGGCGCCTGCCTGATGGTCAAGGCCGCCCTCTACGACGAGATGGGCGGGCTGGACGAAGAGAACTTCGCCGTGGCCTACAACGACATCGACCTGTGCCTGAAACTTTGGGAAAAAGGCCTCACCAATGTGTTCACCCCCCACGCCGAAGCCTACCACTACGAGAGCAAGAGCCGCGGGCTGGACACTTTGAGCGAGAACGCCCGCCGCTACGAGGGGGAGAAGGCCCGCTTCATCCAAAAATACGGCGGCCTGATCGCCGCGGGCGACCCTTACTACAACCGCCACTTCAACCTGCTTTTTGAAAACTACGGCCTGAAATAAGGGCCTTTTGGGGGCGATGAGCCATGAAACTCAAACTCAAACGCATCCGGGAGCTGTTCGGCTATGCCTTCGACCTTTTAAAGAGCGAGGGCCTCTTCGCCATGGCGCGGCGGGCGCTGGGCTTTTTCCGCCGCCGCCTCTTCGGCAAGCGGGCCCGCTACCTGCCCAAACGCAAGGTGCTGGCGGCCCAGCGGGCGGACCTGGCCGACCGGTGGGACAATGGCGAAGCCCTGCCCCTGGTCAGCATCTGCGTGCCGCTCTACAACACGCCGGAGCAGTACCTGCGGGAATTTCTTGCCAGCGTCTTTGACCAGACCAGCACCCGCTGGGAGCTGTGCCTGGCGGACGCCTCCGACGCCTCCCACGCCTATGTGGGCGAGATCGTGGCCCAGCGGGCGGCCTTTGCCCAAAAAATCGCCCCGGCGGCAAACCGGGTGAAGTACGTCAAGGTGGAAAACAGGGGCATCAGCGCCAACACCAACGCGGCGGCCGACCTTGCCACCGGCGAGTATCTGGCCCTGGCGGACCACGACGACATCCTGGCCCCCCACGCGGTGTACACCCTGCAGATGGCCATCCTCAAAAGCGGCGCGGATTTTCTTTACAGCGACGAGGCCCTCTTCAAAAAGAGCATCCGCCGGCCCACCGTGGCTCACTTCAAGCCGGACTTCGCCCCGGACTATCTGGTCTGCTGCAACTACATCTGCCATCTTTCCGCCTTCAAGCGCAGCCTGTATTTTGAGGCGGGGGGCGAGCGCAGCGAGTGCGACGGCAGCCAGGACCACGACCTGTTCCTTCGTTTGACGGACCGGCTGGACGAGACCCAAATCTATCACATCCCCCAGGTGCTCTACTACTGGCGGGTGCACGGCGGCTCCACCAGCGGCGGCACCGCCGCCAAACCCTATGTGGCCAGGGCGGCCAAAAAGGCCATCGCCGACCATCTGGAGCGCACCGGCCAGCGGGGCGAGGTGCGGGACGGCCTTTACCCCAGCACCTACAAGGTGGACTATGAAATTGAGGGCGAGCCGCTGGTGAGCATCCTCATCCCCAACATGGACCACACCGATGATTTGGAAAAGTGCCTCTCCTCGGTCTACAACAAGACCAGCTGGAATAACTTCGAGGTCATCGTCATCGAGAACAACTCCAAAGAGGCGGCCACCTTCGACTACTACAAAAAGATCGCCGGCCCCGGGGGCTACCCCCGCTGCCGGGTGGTGGAGTACAAGGCCGAGGGCGGCTTCAACTTCTCCGCCATCAACAACTTCGGCCGCAAGGCGGCAAAGGGCGACTACCTGCTGCTTTTGAACAACGACGTGGAGGTCATCAACCGGGAGTGGCTCACCGAACTGCTGATGCAGGCCAGCCGCCCGGGGGTGGGGCTGTGCGGGGCCATGCTCTACTACCCCGACGACACCATCCAGCACGCGGGCATCATCACGGGCCTGGGCGGCTACGCCGGCCACAGCCATAAATACCGCCCCCGCACCTCCGGCGGCTACATGTTCCGCGCCGCCACCGTGCAGGACTTTTCCGCCGTCACCGCCGCCTGCCTGCTGGTGCGCGCCCAGGTGTTCGACGCGCTGAACGGCCTGGACGAAGGCTTCACCGTGGCCTTCAACGACGTGGATTTCTGCCTGCGGGCGAGGCGGGCCGGCTGGCGGGTGGTCTGGACCCCCTACGCCCAGCTTTACCACTACGAGAGCAAGAGCCGGGGCGCCGACGAGAAGGACAAGGCCAAAAAGGCCCGCTTTGCCGGCGAGCAAAAGCGCCTCACCGAGCGCTTTGGCCGCGAGAACCTCATCCGCGACCCCTACTATAACCCCGGCCTCACCCTCGACCGGGAGGACTTTTCCGAAAGCGGCGATCTGCGCCACCTGCAAAACTGCATGCCGGGCTGAGCGGCAGATTTTGTGTGTTGACAAGGCAAAATTGCTGCTGTATACTGGGTATTGTTTTCACAGCGAAACACCGCCCTCACAACTGACGGAATTTCGTGGGCAGACCACGGGGGAGTGAGGCGCGTTTTATGCCGACCGTCTGGGCAACATCGCATACGCGGTGCTGCCCTTTTTTATTTTCCGGGCGGCACAAAACACACCGAAAGGGGCTTTGCTTTATGGAACAGTGGAGGGATTTTGCGCCCGGCGCGTGGCAGGAGAAGATCGACGTTCGGGATTTTATCCAAAAAAACTACAAACCGTATACCGGCGACGACAAATTCCTCGCCGGGCCCACCGCCCGCACCAGGCGGCTGATGAAAAAACTGGAGGCTCTGATGGCCGCCGAGCGGGAAAAGGGCGGCGTGCTGAAGGTGGACACCGAAACGGTGATGAGCCTTTTGACCTTCGCCCCCGGGTATCT
Organism: Candidatus Allofournierella excrementigallinarum; assembly: GCA_019119025.1. Taxonomy (GTDB): domain Bacteria; phylum Bacillota; class Clostridia; order Oscillospirales; family Ruminococcaceae; genus Allofournierella_A; species Allofournierella_A excrementigallinarum. The sequence goes on along the minus strand of DWXV01000055.1, from coordinate 5,902 downwards.
TTCCAAAGAGGACGAGCTCATCGTGGGCCTGCAGACCGACGAGCCGCTGAAGCGGGGCGTCAATCCCTTCGGCGGCATCCGCATGGCCCGCAGCGCCTGCGAGGCCTACGGCTATAAACTCTCGGACAAAATCGAGGAAGAATTCCGCTACCGCACCACCCACAACGACGGCGTGTTCCGGGTCTACGGCCCCGAGACCCGCGCCGCCCGCCACTGCGGCCTCATCACCGGCCTGCCGGACGCCTACGGCCGGGGCCGCATCATCGGCGACTACCGCCGGGTGGCCCTCTACGGCGTGGACAGGCTGGCGGCAGAAAAACAAAAGGACATGGCCGAACTGCACAAACAGCCCATGACCGACGAAGTCATCCGCCTCATTGAAGAAGTCTGGCGGCAGATCGACTTTTTGAACAAGCTGGCGGAAATGGCGAAGGCCTACGGCTTTGACATCCGCCGCCCCGCCGCCAATGCCCATGAGGCGGTGCAGTGGCTGTATTTCGGCTACCTCGGGGCCATCAAGGAGCAGAACGGCGCGGCCATGAGCCTGGGCCGGGTGAGCACCTTCCTGGACATCTACTTCGAGCGGGACCTGACCGCCGGCATCCTCACCGAGCAGGGCGCCCAGGAGCTGATGGACCACTTTGTGATGAAGCTGCGCATGGCCCGCCACCTGCGCACCCCCGCCTACAACGAGCTGTTCGGCGGCGACCCCATGTGGATCACCGAGGCGGTGGGCGGCATGGGGCTGGACGGCCGCACCCTGGTGACCAGGACCTCCTTCCGGATGCTGCACACCCTCTACGATTTAGGCCCCGCCCCCGAGCCCAACCTCACGGTGCTCTGGTCCGGCGCGCTGCCCGAGGGCTTCAAGGAGTTTTGCGCAAAGGTCTCCTGCGACACCGACGCCATCCAATACGAAAACGACGACCTGATGCGCCCGGTGTACGGAGACGACTACGCCATCGCCTGCTGTGTTTCCGCCATGCGGGTGGGCAGGGACATGCAGTTCTTCGGCGCACGCACCAACCTGCCCAAACTGCTGCTCATGGCACTCAACGGCGGGCGGGACGAGATGAAGAACGAACAGGTGGGCCCGGCCACCGAGCCGTTCAAGGGCGAGTATCTGGACTATGATGAAGTCTGCCGCCGGCTGGACTTTTACCGCGCCTGGGTGGCGAAGGTGTACGCCAACACCATGAACGTCATCCATTATATGCACGATAAATACGCCTACGAAAAATTGCAGATGGCCCTCCACGACACCCACGTCCACCGCTACATGGCCTTCGGCATCGCGGGCCTCAGCGTGCTGGCCGATTCCCTCTCCGCCATCAAATACGCGAAGGTGCGCTGCGTGCGGGACGAGGCCACCGGCCTCATCAGCGATTTTGTGGTGGAAGGGGAGTACCCCGCCTTTGGCAACGACGACGACCGGGTGGACTCCATCGCCGCCGAGCAGGCCCGCCTTTTCTTTGAGGAGCTGAAAAAGCACCCCCTTTACCGGAACGCCGAGCCGACGCTTTCGGTGCTCACCATCACCTCCAACGTGGTCTACGGCAAAAAGACCGGCGCCACCCCCGACGGGCGCAAGGCGGGCGAGCCCTTCGCCCCCGGCGCGAACCCCATGCACGGGCGGGAGAAAAGCGGCGCGCTGGCCAGCCTCAACTCGGTGGCCAAACTCAAGTATGACTGCTGCAAGGACGGCATCTCCAACACCTTCTCCATCCTGCCCGAGGCGCTGGGCAGGACCGAGGCCGAGCGCTGCGGCAATCTGGCGGCCCTGCTGGACGGCTACTTTGCCCAGATGGCCCACCACCTGAACGTGAACGTGATGAACCGCCGGATGCTGGAGGAAGCCTACGAGGACCCCGCCAAATACCCGAACCTCACCATCCGGGTCTCCGGCTACGCGGTGAACTTCCACAAGCTCAGCCGGGAACAGCAGCGGGAGGTCATCCGCCGCACCTTCCACAGCGCCATGTAACACGAAAGGAGGCCCGCCCATGGAAAACAGCGCCCTTTCCGGCCGCGTCCACGCCTTCCAGTCCATGGGGGCGGTGGACGGCCCCGGCCTGCGCTATGTGGTGTTCTTTCAGGGGTGCCCCCTGCGCTGCGCCTACTGCCACAACCCGGACACATGGGCCTTTGGCGGCGGGCAGGAGGCTACGGTGGAGCAGGTGCTGCAAAAGGTGCGCCGCTGCGCGCCCTATATCAAAAAGAGGGGCGGCGTCACCCTCACCGGGGGCGAGCCGCTGGCCCAGAGCGCCTTTGCCGCGGCGCTGCTGGAAGCCCTTAAAGCCGAGGGCTACCACACCGCCCTGGACACCTCCGGCGCGGCGGGCCTCGCGGACGCGGAACAGGTGCTGGCCCACACCGACCTGGTGCTGGCCGATTTGAAATTCACCACCGAAGAGGGCTACCGCCGCTTCACCGGCGGCAGCCTTGCCCACACGCTGGAGTTTTTGGGCCTCTGCCGAACAATGGGCCGCCCGGTGTGGCTGCGGCACGTGGTGGTGCCGGGCCTCAACGACGGCCCCGAAGCCGCGGCCCGGCTGGCGGCGCTGGCAAGGGGGTATGACAACGTGGAAAAGGTGGAGCTGCTGCCCTTCCGCACCCTCTGCATCGAAAAGTACACGGCGTTGGGCATCCCCTTCCCGCTGAAGGGCACGCCCCCGGCGGGGGAAGAGCACCTTGCGCCCTTCCGCGCGGCGCTGGGGCCCCTGGCCGCCCCGGCGGAATAAAACGAAAACGCGCCCTTCGGAACCTTTGTCCCGAAGGGCGCGTTTTGCGCCGGTTCATCTGCGGGGCCGCCGGGGGGAGGAAGGGGCCTGAGGGCGCGCGCCCGGCTTTTTTCCGCCGGGCTTTTTCCTGCGCACGCTCCAGCCGAACTTGCCCAGCTGTTTGCCCAAAGCGTAGTAGTCGCCGTGGGCGTAGGCCAGAAGGCCCGCTTTTTCCAGATGCAGCTTGCCCGCGCCGTCCAAAAGGGCCGCGTCCACGTCCACCGCCACCACGTCCGCCAAAAACAGGTCGTGGCTGCCCAGCTCGAGGCGCTGGAACACTTTGCACTCCAGATTCACCGGGCTTTCCGCCAGCAGGGGGCAGCTTACCTTCGAGGCGGGGGCGGCGTGCAGGCCCATGGCGGAAAACTTGTCCACATCTTTGCCGCTTTTCACGCCGCACCAGTCCACCGCCCTGGCCAGCGCCGCGGTGGGCAGGTTGACGACGAACTCGCCGCTTTCTTTGATGAGGCCGTAGCTGTGGCGGGCGGGCCGCACCGAGATGGATACCCGGGGCGGCTGGGTGCACACGGTGCCCGCCCAGGCGATGGTGATGAGGTTGGCGTTTTCCCCCTCGCCGCAGCTCACCAGCACCGGGGGCACCGGCCCCAGCAGGGCGCTGCCCGGCCAGGAGAGTTTTTCTTCACCCATGGGCCTTCTCCTCAAAGGTGGTCTCGCTGATGATGAAGCGGGGCCGGGCCTTGGTCTCCATGTAAATTTTGCCGATGTATTCGCCGATCACCCCGAGACACAAAAGCTGGATGCCCCCCATGAAGCAGACGATGCAGATGGTGCTGGCCCAGCCGGCCACCGTGTGGCCCAGCAGCGCTGCCGCCACCGCCCAGATCACCCCGATGAAGCTGATGCAGCTTACCAGCATCCCAAAGCCGGTGATCATGCGGATGGGCTTCACCGAAAGGCTGGTGATGCCGTCGAAGGCCAGGGCCAGCATCTTTTTCAGGGGATAGTGGCTCTCGCCGGCAAGGCGCTCGGCCCGTTCGTAGTAGACGCTGGTGCTCTTGAAGCCCACCAGCGGCACCATGCCCCGCAAAAAGATGTTCACTTCCTTGAAGTTTGCAAATTCGTTCAGCACCCGGCTGCTGAGCAGCCGGTAGTCCGCGTGGTTGAACACCACCTGCGCGCCCATCCAGTTCATCAGCTTGTAAAAGCTTTCGGCGGTGAAGCGCTTGAAGAAGGTGTCGGTGGTGCGCTTGGAGCGCACGCCGTACACCACCTCGCACCCGTCGTGGTAAGCCTTCACCATCTCGTCCATGGCGTTCAGGTCGTCCTGGCCGTCGCAGTCGATGCTGATGGTGATGTCGCAGCGGTCCTTCACAGTCAAAAGGCCCCCCAAAAGGGCGTTCTGGTGCCCCCGGTTGCGGGAAAGGCACACCCCCTCCGCCAGTTCTTCCCTGGCGGCCAGGTCCTGGATGATGGCCCAGGTGCCGTCCTTCGAGCCGTCGTTCACGAACACCGCCCGGCTCTGGGGCGCGATGAGGCCCTGGGCCATCAGCCCGCGCAGCTTCGCAAAGAACATGGGCGCGGTGACGGGCAGCACCTGCTGCTCGTTGTAGCAGGGGATAACAATGTACAAGACAGGAAGTTCCTTCATTTTTTCGCTCCTCCCAAAGATTCAACGCTGGTATTCCCGGGCAAGGGCCGCCCGGTCCAGAATTTTAAAGCTGTTTTTATAGGTTTCGATCAGGCCCTGGGCCCGCATGCGGGAGATCTCGCGGCACAGGGCGCTGCGCTCGCAGTTCAGATACTCCGCCAGCCCCGCCCGGGAGAAGGGGATGGAAAAGGTGTCCGCCCCGGCGGCCCCCGCCTGCTCCAGCAGGTAGGCGCAGAGCTTGGAGCGCAGGCTTTTCAAAATGAGCAGGTCCACCCGGCGGCTCAGCTCGAAGTATTTTTCCGAGATGGTGCGCACCAGGTTCTGCATCAGCTGGGCATGCTCCGGGTGCATGGCGGCGCAGGGGCACAGCAGCCTGCGGCAGGAGATGAACATCGCCTTCGAGGGGCTGCGGGCGGTGATGGTCACCGGGCTTTTCACCGCGCTGCCCGCCAAAACGTCCCCGAACACGCTGCCCGGCACAAGGTCGGTGATGGCCACCGCCGCGCCGTCCGGCGTGGTTTTGAGGGCGGTGGCGCTGCCCTCCAGCAGCACGCCGATCTCGCCGGTGTGGTAGCCCGCCAAAAGCAGGATGCCGCCCTTTTCGTAGCGGCGCACCGCCGGCGCAAAGCAGCCCAGCAGCCGGGCGAGGCCCTGGGGCGGGATGCCTGCGAACAGGGGCGTGGCCGCCAGCAGGGGATAGTATTCTTCCACGGGCGGCTCCTTTCTGCACGAAGAAGATAAACAAAAAAATCACAACTGTTGCGGCGGCAACAGCAATCTATTCCACATTATAGTAAAATCTTCAAGGAAAAGCAATGCAAAGAGGGGCGAAGGGGCCCCGGGAAAGGTGGAAATTTTATGAAACAGTACTACACCCGCTTTCTCACCCGCACTGCGCTGCTGCTGGCGCTCTGCGTGGTGGTGCAGCAGTTCAAGACCGTCAGCCAGTTCATCACCGGCCCGCTGGTGAACCTCATCCTGCTGCTGGCCGCCCTGGCCGTGGGCCTGGGCAGCGGGCTTTGCATCGCGGTGCTCAGCCCCATCCTGGCCTTCCTCATCGCCCCCAGCCCGGTGATGCAGCTGATGCCCCAGCTCATCGTGCTGGTGGCGGCGGGCAACGCGGCGCTGGTGGCGTGCGCCTGGCTGCTTCGCAAACAGGATAAATTCTTCTGGCTGGGCTTTTTGCTGGGCGCGGCGGCCAAAGTGGCCGTGATGGCCGGCGGCCTGCAGTTCGTGCTGCTGCCCCTCTTCGGCGCGGTGCTCAACGAAAAGCAGGTGGCCACCGTCAGCACCATGTTCGGCGTGAACCAGTTCATCACCGCCCTCATCGGCGGCGTGCTGTGCGCCGTGCTCTGGCCGCTGCTGCGCAAGGTCAAGGGTTTTGTGCTGGAAAAAGCATAAAAACTCTCAAAACGAACCAAGGAGCCGGCCCCGCAAAAGGGGCCGGCTCCTCAGACTGTCGAAAAACCTGTTGTGGCAATCAAGCCACAGCAGTTTTTTTGCATAGAAACAA
>DWXV01000054.1 GCA_019119025.1 Candidatus Allofournierella excrementigallinarum | reverse complement strand
ACCGCACGCGGCGTCCCGGACACTTTTCAGGACAAAGAAAAGTGTCCGTTCCGATGCGCACTACGTGGGGAGGGCCGGGCTTCGCCTCGGCTGGGTGGTGTTTCCCTGGCCTGAATTAAAAGGCCAGCAAGGCAGGGCGGCGCTCTGGCCGGTTTCTCCCCGCCCGCCGCCCGATGCCAGCCGAGCCAGACGCGGCGCTGCCGCCGCGTAGTGCGCCTGGAGGCGAACACTTTGGCCGCAGGGCAAAGTGTCCGAATCCGAGCGTGTGGCGGCGGACAGGGACGCGGCCCATTTCGCGCAAAACTGCCCGCACCCCGCGCCGCCCGGACAAAGGGAAGGGCAGCTTTGCGAAAACGCTTCGCCCGGCCCATCCCCACCGCACGCGGCGTCCCGGACACTTTTCAGGACAAAGAAAAGTGTCCGTTCCGATGCGCACTACGTGGGGAGGACCGGGCTTTGCCTCGGCTCGGTGGTGCCCAAGCAAGAGCAACGGGCAGCTTTGTGAAAAGTGCTTCGCCCGGCCCGTCCCCACCGCACGCTGCATTTCGGACATTTTCCACGGCGAAGGAAAATGTCCGCTCTGATGCGCACTACGTGGGGAGGACCGGGCTTCGCCTCGGCTCGGTGGTATGACCCCGCGCCGCCCGGGCAAAAAAGTGCCTCCCCGTGTTTGCGGACCACGGGGAGGCGGTTAAGGGGTATCGCTTTGGTGTGAGGAGGAATCATGTACAGAACAACGGTTGCGGCTCCGTGTTCTGTGATTTTAGTATACCCATAACTTAAGGAAGAATTTTGAAGGCTCTGTTAACTTTTTGTGAATCCTCAATTTTGACCTTTTTCGCCGCTCACACCCGGCCATAGATGCCTTTCACGCTCACTTCGCCGCTGAGCACATAGCGCCGCGCCCCCCCGCCGTCCACCACGAGGCGGCCCTGCCCGTCCACCGTTTCGGCCACGCCCTCGCCGCCCTCGAACCAGACCTGCCGGCCCAGGTTCACACAGCGGGGCAGATAGTCCGCCCGCAGGGCGCCGAAGCCCTCGCGGTAAAAGGCCCGCAGGTCTTCGTCTTCGATAAAATGGCGGCTGAGGCTCTTTGCCAGCCGGGCGGGCGCGCCGGGGGGCAGGGGGCGGCCCAGATGCCCCGCCACGCTGACGCCGTGGGGCAAACCGGCGGCGGCGAAGAACGCCGGCGTCTGGCAAAGGTTCACCCCGATGCCGCTGACGAACGCGCCCCCAAAGCCCTCGCAGAGGATGCCCGCCGCCTTTTTGCCGCCCAGCAGCAGGTCGTTGGGCCACTTGAGGGCGCACCGCACGCCGAAGCACTCCTCCAGCGCCCGGGCTGCCGCCAGCCCCGCGGCAAGGGGCAGGCAGGCCGGGCCGGCCAGGGGCTCCTTGAAGAGGATGGTGTAATAGAGGGCCTCGCCCGGCGCGTTCTGCCAGGTGCGGCCCCGCCGGCCGCGGCCCGCGGTCTGGCAGGTGGTCCACACCGCGTCGAAATGGCCCATCTGGGAAAGATGGGCCTTGCAGTAAAGGTTGGTGCTGCCCGCCTGGGGCAGCGCCGTCAGCTTCGGCTCACTCATAATCCGGCATCTCCAGATGTTCGAACACCGGGGCCTTGCCCCGCTCCACCGTGATGCGCCCGTAGGTGGGCCGCCCGCTGCGGGGGATGGCCGCGCTGCCGGGGTTGAACAGGGTAACCTTGTCCAGCCGGATGAGGTCCGGGCAGTGGGTGTGGCCGAAGAGGGCCACGTCCGCGCCGCGGCAGATGGCATTGCGGGCCAGGTCCTCGTAGGAATATTTCACCCCGTACTGGTGGCCGTGGACGTAATAGAACAGCACCCCCTCGAAGGCCGCAAGGCCCTCGGCCGGCTCCAGCGAGCCGAAATCGCAGTTGCCGTGCACCGGGTACACCGGCATGGGCAGCGCGTTTTGCACCTTTTCCAGGTCGCGGCAGCCGTCGCCCAGAAAGATGAGGGCGTCCGCCCCCGGGTTTTTGGCCGCCACCCGGGTGAAGGCGCTGGCCGAGCCGTGGGTGTCGGAGAGTACGAGGATGGTTTTCATTCAGTTTCCTCCTGCCGCGTCAGCAGCCGGTAGATCTGGCTTTTGCTGAACGGGGTGTTCTGGGCCGCGAGCTTTGCCGCGGCGCTGGCGCTCATGCCGCCCTCCATCAGCCCCCGGCCCTTTTGGGCCGCTTCCTCCAGCGTGGGAGGCGCGGGCCGGGCCTCGGCGGGGGACGCGCCGGCCATCACCAGCACGTACTCGCCCCGGGGTTGATTGGCTTCGTAATATTCCACCGCTTCGCCCAGGGTGGTCTTGACCACCTCCTCGTGGAGCTTGGTCAGCTCCCGGGCCAGGGTGATGCTGCGCCCGGGGCCGAAGGCCTCCCGCAGATGCCCCAGGGTCATGCGCAGCTTGTGGGGCGCTTCGTAGAAGATGACGGTGCGCTCCTCGCCTTTGAGTTTGTCCAGCCGCTCGCGGCGCTGGCGCAGATTTGTGGGCAGGAAGCCCTCGAACACAAAGCGCCCGGTGGCCTGGCCGCTCACCGCCAGGGCGGTGACGCAGGCGCTGGCCGCCGGCACCGGCACCACCTTGATGCCCTCGGCCAGCGCGTCGGCAACGATCACCTCGCCGGGGTCGGAGATGGCGGGCATGCCCGCGTCGGAGCACAGGGCGCAGTTTTCGCCCGCCCGGATGCGGTCCAGGATGGCGCGGCCCCGCTCTTTGAGGTTGTGCTCGTAATAGCTCACCAGCGGCTTTTTCAGCCCCAGGTGGTTCAGCAGTTTCAGGGTGACGCGGGTGTCTTCGGCGGCGATGAAGTCCACGCTGCCGAAGGTGGCGGCGGCCCGGGGGGTCATGTCCTCCAGGTTGCCGATGGGGGTCGCCACAATATAGAGTGTGCCGGCCATGGGCCTCACATCCCTTCCCGATAGATTTTTTGAAGCTGGGCCGAGGGGCGGCCGCCCTCGTCCTCCATGAACACGTCCGGCTCGAAGCGCAGGCCGGGGCGGCGGTTCTTCCGGGCCTCCAGCAGCACCAGCCAGGGCGCGCCGCCCGCTTTCTGCTTTGCAAACGCCGCGCGTTTTGGCTCGAGGCCCGCCGCGCACAGCACCGCGCACACCCGGGCGAACTGGTCCGCCCGGTGGCAGAGGGCGAAACGACCGCCGTCCCGCAGCAGGGCCGACGCGGCGGCGGCCACCTGCTCCAGGGTGCAGCCGCCCTCGTGGCGGGCGGCGGCCCGGGCGGCGTCTGGGCTGACAAAGCCGCCGGTGAAATAAGGGGGATTGGCCGCCACAAGATGGGCCAGGCCGTCCCCCTTCAAATCGTTCAGATCGGCGCATTCCGGCGTGATGTGGGCCAGGGCCGGGTCCTCGGCCAGGGCCTGCCGCAGCAGGGAGGAACCCTCCGGGTCCACCTCCACGGCGCGGCAGGGGCCCCGGTGGCCCAGGTCGTGCCAGCGCAGGGCCACGATGCCGCAGCCGCTGCACAGGTCCACCGCCGTTTCCGCCCGCCGGGGGCGGGCAAAGCCGGAAAGAAGCATCGCGTCGGTGCCGAAGCGGTGGGCCTGGCTGATGCAGACCTTTGTGCCGTGGGCCAGCGTTTCCACCGAGACTTCCACGCGCTTTGCCTCCCTTCGCGTATTTTTATCCCATGAAGCGCAACCAAAAAAGCGGCGGGTGCAAGGCCCGCCGCTCTTTTTTGTGCTTTGCCGGCGAAAAGGCTGATCAGCCCTCTTCGATGGCGCCAACGGGGCAAGCGCCGGCGCAGGTGCCGCAATCGATGCAGGCGTCCGCGTTGATCTCGTACTTGCCGTCGCCCTGGCTGATGGCGCCGACGGGGCACTCGCCCTCACAGGTGCCGCAGGAAACACAGGAATCGGTGATCTTGTAGGCCATGGTCATTCTCTCCTTTTTCTCCGCGCCATAGATGCCCGGGCAACGGGGCGGCCTGCGCGGCGAGCCGCATGCCGGGGCAAAGGGGGCAAGCCCCCTTTATGGAATTATTGTAGCATAAAATCGAAAAAGCACAAGGGGCAAACGCCCCCCGCCAGGCAAAAAATCAGGGCTGGTCCGGGTCGGGGTCTTTGGGCGGGCGCTTGCCGCCCCGCAGGTAGACGCACTCGCTGCGTTTATAGCATTTGGGGGCCAGCGCCTCGCTGGCAAAGCGCACCTTCAGCATGCCGCTGACGGGGTTCGACTCGACGACCACGCCCTCGCCGTCCGGCGTGCGCACCACGCTGCCGTTCATGGGGGTGATGCTGTTGAGGTATTCATAGGCCTTGTGCTCGTAGGAAAGGCAGCACATCAGCCGCCCGCAGGCCCCGGAGATCTTGGCCGGGTTCAGCGACAGGCCCTGTTCCTTGGCCATCTTGATGGACACCGGCTGGAAGTCCTTCAAAAAGCGGCTGCAGCAGAAGGGCTGGCCGCAGATGCCAAGGCCGCCTTTCATCTTGCTCTCGTCCCGCACGCCGATCTGCCGCAGCTCGATGCGGGTGTGCAGGGCGCTGGCCAGGTCCTTCACCAGCTCCCGGAAGTCCACCCGGCCGTCGGCGGTGAAGTAGAACAGGATCTTGGAGCGGTCCAGGTTGTACTCCGCCTCCACCAGCTTCATCTCCAGCTTGTGGGCGGCGATGCGCTCGCTGCACAGCTCGAAGGCGGCCTTTTCGTCCGCCCGGTTTTTTTCCATCCGGCGCACGTCCACCGAGTCGGCCATCCGCTGGATGGGCTTGAGCTCGCGGCTCACCTGGCTGTCCGGCACGTCCCGGGGGCCGTCCACCACCTCGCCGCACTCGGTGCCGCGGGCGGTCTGCACCACCACATAGTCCCCCTCCCTGACGTCAAAGCCGGTGGGGTCGAAATAATAGGCCTTTCCGCTGGCCTTGAAGCGCACTGAAATGACTTTTTTCATGGGGTCAACTCTCTTTGCCCGGCCGCCGGGCATGGGTGTCAGGTCCCCTGCCCGCGGCTGGTTTTGGGCAGGGGCGAAAGAGGGAAGAAAAAATGGGGAGGGCAGCCCGTCCGCCCGAACGGAAAGCACAAACCGCGCCGGGAACGGCCCGGGCGAAAAAAGCGCACAGAAACGCGGGGCCGGGCTTCAGCCGGCCGCGCCGCAGAGTTTCGCCGCCAGCAGGGTGAACAGCAGCTTCTGGTTGAGGCTGCGGTCCATGGCGCGGCGCACCTCGCCGCAGCCTTCGGCGCAGCGGGCGGCGGCGGCAAGGGAAAGGCCCAGGCCTTCGGCCCCTTCCAGCACGGCGGCGGCCACGCAGGCCAGGTCCTCCAGCAGGCGGGCGGCGGCGGGGCGGTCCTTTTCAAAGGCGGCCAGCAGCCGCATGGCCTCATAGCGGTCGGCCCTGCCCACGGCCTTCGCCAGTTCCAGCGCGGCGTCCAGGCTGCGGCGGGCGGCGGGGTCGGTGGCGGCGGCCCTGGCGGGGCCGATGCGCCCGGCGTAGACCCGGGCCAGCAGCGCCGCGTCGGGGCAGCCGGGGCAGTTTTCCTTGAGATAGGCCTCGCACTGGGCCGTGGTCACCGGGCACAGCAGGAACAGGCCGCAGCGGCTGCGGATGGTGGCCAGCACGGCGGCGGCGCTGGGGGCGGTGAGGATGAACAGCACCCCGGCAGGGGGCTCTTCCAGAACTTTCAGCAGGGCGTTGGCAGCGGAGGGGTTCATGCGGTGCGCGCCGTAGAAGATGACCGCCCGCCCCGCGGCGGAGAGGGCCGTCTCATAGACGAGGCTGCGCACCTGGCGGGCCTGGCCCACCAGGATCTCGCCCCGCTGGCCCTGGCCCCGCACCTCGATGCACTCGCTGCTGCGCCCGGCCAGCACCGCCTCGGCGGCGGCGCCCCCTTCGGGGAAGAGGAAATCGGCCGCGAGGCAGCGGGCGGCAAAGCCCGCGCCGCAGCCCTCCTCGGCGCAGAGCAGCACACTATTGGAAAGCCGCCCTGCCTGCAGGGCGGCCTGAACGCTTTCTTTAAAGGCTTCGTTGCCCCGGATGCGGCCGAGCATCACAGCTTTTCGAAGCGCTCCACATTGGTGACGAAGATGGTGGCGCCGCCCACGGTGACCTGCAGCGGATAGGCGGTGGCCACGCCGATGCCGTAGCTGGCGGTGCTGGGCACCACCTCGGTGCGCTGCTTGCAGTGCTGGGCGATGATCTGGATGCAGGGTTCCACCTTCTCATCGTCGGTGCCGATCATCAGGGTCATGTTGCCGGCCATCAGAAAGCCGCCGGTGGTGGACAGGCGGGTGACGGAGAAGCCCTCCTGGATGAGGTGGTTGCAGACCTGTTTCGCATCTTCTTTGTTGACGATGGCAGTGATGAGTTTCATGGACTATACCCCCTTTTGGCCCCGCCACGGGGGGCGGCGCCAGTTTTTGTGCTTTCATTATACCACACTCCGCTGCGGATTTCCACAAAAAACGGCGCGCCGGAGCTTCGGCGCGCCGCGTGCGGCGTGTTTTTTCAGCGGCCCCGCCACTGGTTCTCCCACTCGCGGCGGCGCCGGCGGGTCTCAGCGCCATTTTTCAGCCGGCGGAAGATGTCCGGCCCGAAGAAGACAAGGAAGTTCACAAGCCCCAGCACGGTGGCCAGCGCCTGGGTGAACTGGAAGGCGATGAGCAGAAACGCCACCTGCAGCACATAGAGGCCGCCGGCGATCCAGCCCAGCCACTTCACCTTCACCGGCAGCACGAAGAAGAGCATCAGCTGCATATCCGGGAAGAGCCAGGCGAAGGCGAAGAAGAGGGAGTAGAACAGCGCTTCGCTGCTGCCCCAGCCGGTGAGCAGGCAGGCCACCCAGGCCCCCGCCATGCCCAGCAGGAAGTAAGCGTCGAAGGTGAAGGCCCCCCAGGCCCGCTCCAGCGAGGTTCCGATCCAGTAGACGAGGTAGACTTCCAGCGCGAAAAACAGCGGGTTCATGGTGAGGGAGGGGCTGAACACGAAACTCACCAGCCGCCACAGCTGCAGGTGGGCAAGGCCCGACCGGGTGAGCTGCAACAGATAATACACATTGCTGTTCACCAGCATGATGACCAGCCAGGCGGCGATCTGCCCGCCGGCCACCACCAGCATCAGGTTCCTCGGCGCTTTGCGGCCGTAGCGGTACTGCATTTTTGCCAGCCAGTTCATGGCGTGTGTCCTCCTTTGGGGCGGCCGGGGCCGCGTGTTGTTTTTTTGTTGTGCGAGCCTGCGGGGGCACTTTCACCCGCATTTTTGGCATTTTGGGGCTATCCATTCAACAAAAAGTTAATGGGCCTTGAATTTTCCGCCCCGAATGTTGAAAACTAATGGGTTGAGCAGGGGTTCTTAACACTTTCAACAGAGTTTTCAACATTTCTGTGGAAAGCCGGGGTTTATACACATTGTAAACGGAATGGGCCCCGTTTGCAAGAAAAATGGAGAATTGATGTGGTTTCAGCCGGTCTTTTCGCCCACTTCCGGGGCGCGGAAGCCCTCGCCGAACACCTCGCTGGCCTCGCAGATCATCACCAGCGCACCGGGGTCCACCCGGTGGGCCGCCGTGCGCACCTTGAACACCTCGTTGTTGGAGCAGGCGCACATCACCATCCGCCGGGCAAGGCCGGAATAGCTGCCGGTCACGTTCACCAGGGTGCTGCCCCGCTCCACCGCTGCGTCGATGGCCCGGCTCACCGCCTGGCCCTCGTTGGTGATGACCAGCACCAGCTTGCCGCTGCCCGCGCCGTAAATAATTTTGTCCATCACGATGGTGAGGGCGAAGGCGCTGACCATGCCGTAAAGCGCGGCGTCGATGTCGCCGAAGGCGGGGACGCCCAGCAGGATGACCGCCGCGTCGATGGCAAGGCTGAGGTTGCCGAAGCTGATGTGGGGAGCCTTGCGCTTGGCGGCGTGGATGAGGAAGTCCGACCCGCCGGTGGAGGAACCCCGCATATAAATGAGGGAGAGCCCCGCGCCCATCAGCACGCCGCTGAAGCCCGCCGCCAGCAGGCGGCTGCCCTCGTAGACGGGGAAGAGGGGCAGCACAAAGTCGATGATGAGGGTGCTGACGACCATGGTGCGCAGGCTTTTGAGGAAAAACCCGCGGCCAAGCGTGCGCCAGGTGAGCAGCACCAGGGGCACGTTCAGCGCCAGGGTGACCATGCCCACCGGCAGGCCCCACAGATAGTTGACGATGAGGGCCATGCCGGACAGGCCCCCGGTGGCAAAGCCGCCCTTGAGGGCGAAGGTGTAGACCCCCACCCCCATGAGAAAGCTGCCCGCCAGGTCAAAGGCCAGGTCGGTGGCAAGTTCCTTCCAGCGGAATGTTCCGCGCTTCATGGTCAATGGAGACCCCTCCTTTTTTTGCGGGGATACAGTCCCATTATATCGTATGCCGGGGCAAATGAAAAGCGGCGCCCAAAGGCAGTCGGCGGGCAGCAAAAAGCGGCGCTCCCTTTTTTGGGGGAGCGCCGCCGCATCTTTGAACGTTTACAGCAGGAACAGCCGGATGAGACCCAGGGCGAACAGCACCTGGCACGCGCCCACCGACAGGCCGTAGCCCAGAGCCCGGGGGCCCTCCTTCACCAGGTCCCGGAACTTGACCCGCATGCCGATGGCCGCCAGGGCGATGATCTCGAACTGGCCGCTGATCTGCTTGGCCGCCAGGCTCACCACGCCGGGGATGACCCCCAGGGTGTTGAGCACCGCCAGGATGAAAAAGCCGATGATGAACCAGGGCACGCCGGCTTTGACGCCGCCCGAAGCCTTGCCGTCAGCGAAGAGGCTGCCTTCCTCCTCGGGGTTGAGGCGGGAGAAGGCCAGCGCCACAAAGACGATGAAGACGATGCGGATGATCTTGAAGATGGTGGCGTCGGGCACGAACGCCTCGCCCACCAGCCCGGCGGAGGCGATGACCTGGCCGATGGACTGCATCACGCCGCCGATCATGGCGGTGGTGGGCAGCATGGCGTGGTCATAAACAAGGCCGGTGATGACCGGCAGCAGCACCATGAGCACGGTGCCGGTGACGTTGACGATGGTGATGGAGATGCCCTTGTCCTTGCTGTCGGCACCCACCACCGGGGAGACGGTGGCGATGGCGCTGGAGCCGCACACCGCGTTGCCCGCGCCCATCAACAGGCAAAACCGCCGCCCGAAGCCTTGCCGCCGGCCGATGAGGTAAGCCACGGTGATGGTGAGGGCCATCTGGCAGGCGATGAAGCCCACGCCCCCAAGGCCCACGGCGATGATGTCGCTGAGCACCAGCGTTGCGCCGGTGAGCACGATGGAATATTCCAGCAGGCTGCGCTCGCTGAACTTGGTGCCCGCATCCATGCAGGGCTTGTTCAAAAAGGTGTTGCCGCACACCATGCCGATGCCGATGGCAAACAGCGCCGCGCCCACCGAAGGCACGAACTTGGCGATGCCCTGGGCGATGAGCCCGATGACGAGACAGGCCAAAAAGCCCGGCGCTTTTTTCAAAACGTGTTCCTTCACCATTGTTTTTCCCCGTTCCTCTTGATTTTTTGCCCCTTTTCGGGGCTGGCACGCCTTGATTATACGGCCCCTTTCATATAAAATCAATTTAGAGATAGTCTTTAACTTATCAACAATTCTTATAGTTTTCCACAAAAGGGGGAAGGGCCCGTGGTGGACCCGAAACTGACCACATTTCTCACGCTGGTGGAGGAAAAAACGACGGTGCGCTGCGCCGAGGCGCTGCACCTGAGCCAGCCGGCGGTGACCCAGCACATCCGCGCGCTGGAGGCGGAGTACGGGGTGAAGCTGTTCGTCAAGGAGGGCCGGCGGCTGACCCTGACCGAGGCGGGGGCGCGGTTTTACCGGCTGGCGCGGCGGCTGCCGGCCATGGAAGCCCAGCTGCGGGCGGCGCTGACCGAGGGGCAGGCCGCGCCGCTGCTGTTCGGGGTGACCCGCTCCATCGGGGAGGGGCTGATGCCCCGGCTGGCCCCGGCGCTGCTGGACGCGCTGCCGGGCCGGCGGCTGGAGATGCGGCTGCAAAACACCCGCACCCTTTTGGAGGAGTTGGACAAAGGGGAGATAGAATTCGCCCTCATCGAAGGCAACGCCAGCCACCGGCGCTACTGCTGCCAGCCCTTTTACACCGCCCGTTTTTCCGCCCTGGGGGCGGCGGGGGGCCGCTGGGCGGGGTGCAAAACGCTGGCCGCCCTGTGCTCCGCGCCGCTGCTGGTGCGGGAGGCGGGCAGCGGCAGCCGGGAGGTGCTGGAAAACGCCCTGGCGGCCCGGGGCCTTTCGGCGGAGGACTTTGCCGCCCGCCACGTGTTCGAGAGCGTGCCGGTGCTGCTGGAACTGGCGGCGCGGGACAAGGGCGTGACCTTTGCCTACGAGGTGGCCGCCGCGCCCCTGCTCGAAAGCGGGCGGCTGGCGCGGCTGGCGGCGGGGGATTTTGCCCTCACCCGGCCCTTCACCTTCGTCACCCTGCCGGACAGCCCCTTTGCAAGGCAGGAGCAGTATCTCTTTGCGCACATCCGGGACCTGTGCGCCCGGCTGTGAGGGGGAGGAAAGCAGCTGGACGGCGGCGAGGGCTCCTCGTGCTACAATACAGTCACACCGGGGGCGCGGCCCCCGAAAAGGAGGAAACATCCATGAAGCGGTTTTTCTGTGCGCTGCTGGCCTGCTGCCTGACGTTGACGACGGGCTGCGGCGGCGCGTCGTCTGTTTCCAGCGCCGCCACAGGGGCGGCGGGGGCCCGGGCCCCGGCCTCCGGCCAGCTGGTGAAACAAGGGACGGGCTTTGTTTTTGGCGGTTCGGGCCTCACCGGCCAGACCCCCTCCGGGGGCTCCACCCTGGTGGCCGAGCCGCTGGAGGAAGGCGCCGCCGCCCCCGCGCCGGGCCAGTTCATGGCGCTGGAGAGCTACGGCGCCGGCCTGGAGGTGGAGAAGGAAAACAGGAGCGGCAACTCCCTGGTGCGCAGCTACAAGGGCGAGCCGGAGGCCTACGAGGCCATCCGGGCCTATGTGGAGCTGCTGTGCACCGCCTACGACTTTGAGCTGGCGGCGGAGCCTTATACCAATACCGTCAAGAACACCTACTTCGACTTCTGCCTCAACTACACCGGCGAGCAGGGCCCCGCCTCCCACACCCAGGAGGGGACCTTCAGCAAGACTCCCTGTGACCTGACCATCTACGGCACCATCGACCGGTACAAGGTCAAAGGGGCCATCTGGTACGACCCCTCCCTTTCCGGGGTGGACGGGGGCTACCGCTACGGCCGGGAGGGCGCGGACACCACCCCCGCGGGCGAGTCCGCCCTGGCGGGCCTTTTGCGGGGTGCGGACGGCAGCTATTCCACCACCGACGGCCGGCTCACCGCCCCGGTGGGCGGCGCGGCGCTGCTGTGGGACGGGGAGGCCGAGGCCCTCACCGCCCGCTACGCCCGCTACACCGCCGACGACCGCCAGCAGGTGCAGCTGTTCCAAAACGGCGCGGAGCAGCTGCGCTTCTACCTGCCCCTTTCCTGCCAGCTGACCACCGGCAGCATCTTCGGCAAGGAGCAGTTCATCATTGAGAGCGGCTACGCGGTGAACGCGGGCGGCTGGTTCGACGAGATGCCCAGCTACACCTGGCCCAGCATGTTCGCGGTGAAACGGGAGGACGGCTGGCTGGTGCCGGTGCTGGGCATGAGCGGCGATATGAAAAGCCTGTTTGTGCGGGTGATGTATGCAAACGAGAGCACCGCGGTGGTCTACGCCTGCGCCGGGTTCAACAGCGCCCCCTACACCCTGGAGCTGCTGGCGGCGGTGAGCCTGGAAAACGCCGAGGCCGAAACCACCCCCGCGCCCGGCGGCGGAGGCTCCGGCAACTGCTCCGCCTGCGGCGGCAGCGGCGACTGCACCACCTGCGGCGGCACCGGCAGGGTGAAAAAGGCCCTGGCGGGCACCGGCAAATGGGTGGAGCAGGACTGCACCGCCTGCCGCCCCGCGGGCAGCGGCAACTGCCCCTTCTGCGGCGGCGACGGCCGGGCGTGAGTTTCCCCTTGGCGCCAGCCCTCCAACGCGCAGAAGCGGGGCCGGCCCGGCCCCTTTTGAAACCAGCAAAAGCGCCTCCGGGCGGGGGCGCAAACAAGGGTGTAAAACGGCAAAAAAAGGCCCCGCAAAGCACACAGGCGCAAAAAAGGGCCCCCGCGAATGCGGGGGTCCTTTTGTTATGCCCTTCGGGCGATGCGATTACTCGTAGAGCTTGACCAGCTTCTGCAGGTACTCGTAGCGCTCCTTCGCCTTCTTGTCGGCCAGATCGAACAGCGCCTCGGCGCGCTCGGGGAAGGCCAGCTTCAGGCGGCTGTAACGGGTCTCGCCGGAGATGAACTCCTTGTAGTCCGCGGTGGCGGGCTTGGAGTCCAGGCTGAAGGGATTGGCGCCCTCGGCCTTCTTGCGGGGGTCGAAGCGGAACATGTTCCAGTAGCCGGCAGCCACGGCCTTCTTCATCTCGGCCTGGCAGTTGGTCATGCCGCCCTTCACACCGTGCATCTCGCAGGGAGCGTAGCCGATGATGAGGGAGGGGCCATGGTAGCTCTCGGCCTCGGTGATGGCCTTCATGGTCTGGTTCATGTCAGCGCCCATGGCGATCTGGGCAACGTAGACGTAGCCGTAGCTCATGGCGATCTCGCTCAGGCTCTTCTTGCCGATGGCCTTGCCGGCGGCGGCGAACTGCGCCACCTGGCCGATCTGGCTGGCCTTGGAAGCCTGGCCGCCGGTGTTGGAGTAGACCTCGGTGTCGAACACGAAGACGTTCACGTCCTCGCCGGAGGCCAGCACATGGTCCAGGCCGCCGAAGCCGATGTCGTAGGCCCAGCCGTCGCCGCCGAAGATCCAGATGCTCTTCTTGGACAGGTAGTTCTTCTTGGGCAGGATCTCCTTCGAGTACTTGCAGTCGGGGTCGGCCTCCAGCTCGGCGATCAGCTTCTCGGTGGCGGGGGTGTTGGCCTTGCCGTCGTCGTAGGTGGCGAAGTACTCCTCGATGGCCGCCTTCTTGCTCTCGCTGGTGGTCACCTCGGCCAGCTCATGGAGCTTCGCAGCCAGAGACTCGCGGATGACCTTCTGGCCCAGATACATGCCCAGGCCGTGCTCGGCGTTGTCCTCGAACAGGCTGTTCGCCCAGGCGGGACCATGGCCGCTCACCTTGCTGGTGGTGTAGGGGGAGGTGGCAGCGGGGCCGCCCCAGATGGAAGAGCAGCCGGTGGCGTTGGAGATGTACATCCGCTCGCCGAACAGCTGGGTGACCAGACGGGCGTAAGCGGTCTCGGCGCAGCCGGCGCAGCTGCCGGAGAACTCCAGCAGGGGCTGGTTGAACTGGCTGCCCTTCACGCTGGTCTCGGGCATCATGCCGTCCTTCTTGCGGATGTTCTCGACGCAGTAGTCGAAGACTTCCTGCTGGGCGGCCTGGCTCTCCTGCGGCACCATCTTCAGGGTGCCCTTGGCGGCGGTGGGGCAGACGTTCACGCAGACGCCGCAGCCCATGCAGTCCAGGGGAGAGACGGTCATGGCAAAGACGTAGTTCTCGCAGCCCTTGCCGTTCATGGCCTTGCTCTTGAGGGCGGCGGGAGCCTTTGCGGCCTCGTCGGCGGTCAGGGCGAAGGGACGGATGGTGGCGTGGGGGCAGACGAAGGCGCACTGGTTGCACTGGATGCAGGTGTCGGGGTTCCACTCGGGAACGTTCACCGCAACGCCGCGCTTCTCATAGGCGGAAGCGCCCTGCTCGAACTGGCCGTCCACATACTTCTCAAAGGCGGAAACAGGCAGGCTGTCGCCGTCCATGCGGGCCACGGGCTCCATGATGCTGCGCACCATGTCCACGGTGGCGGCGTTGCCGTGCAGCTGCTCGGGAGCCTTGTCGTCGGTGGCGTTGGCCCAGTCGGCGGGCACTTCCACCTTGTGGTAAGCGTCGAAGCCGGCGTCGATGGCCTTCCAGTTCATCTCAACGATGGCCTGGCCCTTCTTGGCGAAGGTCTTCTCGGCGGCCTGCTTCATGTACTTGATGGCGTCCTCGCGGGGCAGCACGCCGGCCAGGGCGAAGAACGCGGACTGCAGGATGGTGTTGGTGCGCTTGCCCAGGCCGATCTCGACCGCCTTGTCGATGGCGTTGATGGTGTACAGCTGGATGTTGTTCTGGGCGATGTAGCGCTTGGACTCGGCGGGCATGTGGTGCGCCAGCTCTTCGTCGGTCCACTGGCAGTTGATCATGAACACGCCGCCGGGCTTGACGTCCTGCACCATCTTGAAGCCCTTCACAACGTAGCTGGGGTTGTGGCAGGCCACGAAGTCGGCCTTGTTGATGTAGTAGGGGCTCTTGATGGGCTTGTCGCCGAAGCGCAGGTGGCTGATGGTCACGCCGCCGGTCTTCTTGGAGTCGTACTGGAAGTAGGCCTGGATGTATTTGTCGGTGTGGTCGCCGATGATCTTGGTGCTGTTCTTGTTGGCGCCCACGGTGCCGTCGCCGCCCAGGCCCCAGAACTTGCACTCCTTGGTGCCCTCGGCAGCGGTGTTGGGGGCGGGCTTCTCCTCCAGGGACAGGCCGGTCACGTCGTCCACGATGCCGATGGTGAAGCGGGTCTTGGGCTCGGCCTTGGCCAGCTCCTCATACACAGCGAACACGCTGGAGGGCGGGGTGTCCTTGCTGCCCAGGCCGTAGCGGCCGCCGATGACCTCGGCGTCGCGGCCGGCCTCGCGCAGGGCGGTGACCACGTCCAGGAACAGGGGCTCGCCCAGGCTGCCGGGCTCCTTGGTGCGGTCCAGCACGGCGATCTTCCTGGCGGTGGCGGGGATGGCGGCCAGCAGCTTCTCGCTCACGAAGGGGCGGTACAGCCGCACCTTCACCAGGCCCACCTTCTCGCCGTGGGCGGTGAGGTAGTCGATGACTTCCTCGGCCACGTCGCAGATGGAGCCCATGGCAACGATCACGCGGTCGGCGTCCGCCGCGCCGTAGTAGTTGAACAGCTGGTAGTCGGTGCCCAGCTTCTCATTGACCTTGGCCATGTACTTCTCGACCACGGCGGGCAGGGCGTCGTAGTACTTGTTGCAGGCCTCACGGTGCTGGAAGAAGATGTCGCCGTTCTCGTGGCTGCCGCGCATGGAGGGGTTCTCGGGGTTCAGGGCGTGGTCGCGGAACTGCTGGATGGCGTCCCAGTTGACCATCTCGGCCAGGTCGGCGTAGTCCCACTTCTCGATCTTCTGGATCTCGTGGCTGGTGCGGAATCCGTCGAAGAAGTTGATGAAGGGAACGCGGCCCTCGATGGAGGCCAGATGGGCGACGGCGGCCAGGTCCATGACCTCCTGGGTGTTGGTCTCGGCCAGCATGGCGAAACCGGTCTGGCGGCAGGCGTACACGTCGCTGTGGTCGCCGAAGATGTTCAGCGCGTGGCTGGCCACGGTGCGGGCAGACACGTGGAACACGCTGGGCAGCAGCTCGCCGGCGATCTTGTACATGTTGGGGATCATCAGCAGCAGGCCCTGGCTGGCGGTGAAGGTGGTGGTCATGGCGCCGGCGGCCAGGCTGCCGTGCACAGCGCCCGCGGCGCCCGCCTCAGACTGCATCTCCATGACCTTGACCTGGGTGCCGAAGATGTTCTTCTGGCCGGCGGCAGACCACTGGTCGACATAGTCGGCCATGGGGCTCGACGGGGTGATGGGGTAGATGGCCGCGACCTCGGTGAACGCATAGGCTACATGCGCCGCCGCGGTGTTGCCATCCATGGACTGTTTCGCTCTAGGCATTTTTCTTCCTCCATAGCATGAGATTTAACGTTTCCCGCCATTGCTGGCAGGCCCGCGTTATCCTGCCCGCGCGCACGGGAAACCGGCAGCGCCGGTCCCCCGCACATGCGGACAGCTTCTGCTGAGTATTATTTTATCAAAACAAATGTGTAAAGTAAACCATTTTCCGGGCGCTTTTTGCCCCCTGGATGCAAAAAAAGCGGCGCAGGGCGGCCCTTTTGGCGCAAAACCGCCCGGTTTTGGCCCTCCGGCGGTTTGACAAGGGTCCTCTTTGCCGCTATGATGTAGTATATATATGCATTTCAGCCCGGGGCCCCCGGGCAGAATGGGGAGGGACCCATGGATACGACTTTCATCGCGGCGGCGGGCGCCGGCGTGTTCGCCGCGGGGGCGGCGGCGCTGGCGCTGGCTGTTCTGGCGGGCCTTGCCGCCGGCTGGGCCGCCGCAAAGCGGGGGGTGCAGCTGCCCGGGGCTTTGAGCCGCCTTCTGGACAAGGCGGGCCTGGCGGGCGGCGGGCAGGTCACCGAAGAGGACCTGTATGAGATGGTGGACGACGCCGACCAGCAGGACCTCATCGACGAAAACCAGAAGGAGATGATCACCAACATCTTCGATCTGGGCGAGGTGACCGCCGGCGACATCATGACCCACCGCATGGACATGGTGGCGGCGGAGGAGAACGCCAGCTGCCGCTCGGTCATCGAGGCGGCGGTGGAAAGCGGCAACAGCCGCCTGCCCATCTACCGCAAGACCACCGACGAGATCGTGGGCGTTCTGTATGTGAAGGACCTGCTGCGCCTGTTTGACGAGCCGGCGGCGCTGGAGGGCCCGGTGAGCCGCTTTGCCCGGCCGGTGATGTTCGTGCCCGAGAGCCGCCCGGCGGGCCAGCTGCTGCTGGACTTCCGCCGCGAGCGCGCCATGATCGCCATCGTGGTGGACGAATACGGCGGCACGGCGGGCCTTGTGAGCATGGAGGACATCCTGGAAGAGATCGTCGGCGACATCCAGGACGAATACGACGACGAGGAGGCCGAGCTGGCGGCCCAGGGCGACGGCTACGCCGTGGACGGGGCCATCGACCTTGCGGATGTGTTCGAAGCCTTCGGCATGGAGTGCCCCCGGCCGGACGAGGACGAGGAGTTCGACACCCCCGGCGGCCTCATCATCGACAAGCTGGGCCGCATCCCTGGGGAAGGGGAGAAGGCGGCGGTGGAGTGGGGCGGTTTGCGCTTTGAGGTGCTCAGGGCAGGCGAGCGGCGCATCCAGCGGGTGCTGTGCACCCGGCTGCCCGAGGCGGCCGCACCCGGAAAGGAAAAGGAGAAAACATGAGCCACAGCGAAACACAGCTGGAAAGCCGCACCGTGTTCGAGGGGCGGGTCATCACCGTGACCTTCGACAAGGTGCGCCTGGAGAACGGGGCCGAGGGCACCCGGGAAGTGGTGCACCACCACGGGGGCGCCTGCGTCGCGGCGCTGACCGAGGCGGACGAGATCTATCTGGTGCGCCAGTACCGCTACGCCCTGGGGCAGGAGCTCTGGGAGCTGCCCGCCGGCAAGCTGGAAAAGGGGGAGGACCCCTTCGAGGCGGCCAAGCGGGAGCTGGCGGAGGAATGCGGCCTTAAGGCCGAGCGCTACACCGACCTGGGGGAATTCTACCCCACGGTGGGCTACTGCTCGGAAATCATTTACACCTGGATGGCCACGGGCCTTTCCCCCTGCGCCATGCACCTGGACGAGGACGAGTTCCTCACCCCCCAAACGCTGCCCTTTTCCGAGGCGGTGGCCATGGTGCTGGACGGCCGCATCAAGGACGGCAAGACCGTGGCGGCCATTCTGAAGATCGACGCGCTGCGCCGGCGGAAAGCGGCGGAGCAGTGAGCGCCCCTCAAAGCAAACCGGCCCGCCGGGGAGATCCCCCGGCGGTTTTTTGACGCGCTCTTTTGCGCCGGGAAGCCCCCGGCCTTTTTTTCTGCCCTTTGCGCCCCGGTCCAAAAAAATTTTCCGCCCTTGTCCCGGCGGGGCGTTTTTGGCCGAAGCATTTATATAAGAATACCGGCCTTTTGCGGGCCAGGGAGGGACAACGATGTTTTTTTCCAGAAAAGGGCCGCCGCAGCCGGCGGCGGCAAAGCCTGCATCTTCCGGCGGGGCGGATCGGCGGCGCACCTACCGCACGGTGGTGAACTACCTGCGCAGCAAGGACTACAAGTTCGATGAAAACGCCGACGAGTTCCGCATCTTCTTCCCCACCGGGCTGGACACCGGCCACTATACCCTGATGTGGAAGATCGAGGAGCGGTATGTCACGATCGTCACCCTCAGCCCCTTTTCCATCAGCGGCTGCTCGGTGGACGACGTGACCCTGCTGTGCTCGCTGGCCAACGCCAACCTGGTGAACGGCACCTTTTACCCCAGCTCCGACGGCGAGCACATCATGGTGGAGGTGACCCAGCGGGTGTTCTCCGACGAGGAGTTCGGCGAGGCCACCGCCGGCTACCTGCTGGGGGTCATGGGCGGCAACCTGGACAGCCGTTACATGAAATCCATGGAATCCATCTGCAAGGGCTACACCACCCTGGCGGACGAGCTGGAAAAACTGAGCGGGGAGGATTGACCATGTCTCTTGCATACGACGCCTCCGGCGTGCTGGACCTGTGCGAACGGGTGCTCAAAAACGACCTGGAGCTGGACTGTGAACGCAACAACGAACGGAACACCGTGCGGGCCAAAGTGCGCATCGACGGCACCCGCTACACCATCGTCTGCTCGGCGATGGAAAGGGCCCAGGTGCTGCACCTGTGGGCCTTTCTGCCCTTCGACGTGGAGAGCGAGGAGAAAGCCATGCAGATGGCCAACGCCTGCAAAGAGCTGAACAGCATCATGGTGACCGGCAAATATACCTACAACCTGGAAAAGGACGTGGCCCTGGAGCTGGCCCACTGCTACCGGGACGGCATGGGCGAAGAGGCCGCCCGCCACCTCATCATCGGCATCTTCTGCGCTTCGCTGAGGGACGACGGCCAGCGGGTGGTGGACCTCTATGGCGACAAGCTCTCCTTCTCCCGCTTCAAAGAACTGATCCGCAGCTGATCCCTTTCATAAAAAACCCGCCGAAGCAGTTCGGCGGGTTTTTTTGCCGCCGGGGGCCGGGTTTCGCATCCTCCTGCACCGCCGCCGGCGGGGCAAAGCTCCCTCCGCCCGGCGGCGGGTGGGGTTTTTTTGCCCTTTGGGGCGAAAAGGCCCGCCTTTGCCCTTTCTCCGCCGGGCCTTTTCCTTTATAATGAAAACAAGAACACGGCCCGCGTCGCCGGGCCGAAAGGGGAGGAAACGAGATGTTTTTTTCCAAAAAAGAAGACCCCCCGCCGCCCCGCAGAGAGTACTTCGGCACCGGCCAGACCACCCGGCAGCGGGTGTTCCGGATGGTGGCGGACCGGCTGGAGGCCCTGGGCTACCAGTGCTCCAAAAACCCGGAGGAGTTTTTCCTGTTCTTCCCGGTGGAGCGGGCCGCCGGCCGCTATGACATCATCTGGCGGGTAACGGATAAGCACGTCACGGTGGTCACCCTGAGCCCTTTCACCGTGTCCGGCTGCCCCCGGGAGGACGTGGTCCTGCTGTGCAGCCTGGCCAACGCCCGGCTGCTCAACGGCACCTTTTACGCCGACCCGGAGGGGGACCGGGTCATGGTGAGCGTGACCCAGCGGGTGTTCTCCACCCTGCAATTCGGGGAGAAGACCATCGACTACCTGCTGGAAACGCTGCTCGCCCGGCTGGACTGCCGGTATATGCGCTCGCTGGAATCCCTCTGCAAGGGGTACACCACCCTGGCCCAGGAGCTGGACAAACTGAACGGGGAGGGCTGATCATGGGTTTGGTATTCACCGCGTCCGAGGTGCTGGACCTGTGCGAGCTGGTGCTGGAAAACGACCTGCTGCTGGACAGCCGCCGCAACGACGAGCGGGGCGACGTGCGGGCGGAGCTGCGGCTGGACTTCGCCCGCTTCACCATCGTCTGCTCGGTGATGGAGGACGAGCAGGTGCTGCACATCTGGGCTTTCCTGCCCTTTGACGTGGAAAACGAGCAGGACGCCCTGAAAATGGCCATTGCCTGCCACGCGCTGAACGGGTTGATGATCCTGGGCAAGTACACCTACAACCTGGAAAAGGACGTGGCCCTGGAGCTGGACCACTTCTACGGCGACGGCATCGACATGGACGCCGTGCGCCGGCTGCTGGAGGGCATCTTCCGCCCCAGCCTGGAGGAGGACGGCCAGCGGCTGATCGACCTGTACAACGGCACGCTGCCTTTCGATCGGTTTTTGACCCTTATCCAGGAATGACCCGTTCCCGGAGGAGCGAGTCCCGCCGGGCCGGGCCAGGCCGCCCACATGCCGCCGCCCGGCGCAAACGCCCCGCCCATACACAAACGCCGCCCGCCGGAGGAAGGCCCCCGGCGGGCGGTTTTCCGCTGTTTTGTTATACAATTTGTATTTTATTGCAGCAATATTACATAATTGCCTGCCCCTGCATGTAATACACGCCCATCTTCCACAGGAAAAAGGCGCTCGCCGCCGCCAGAGCCCAGCGCAGCGGGCGGGGCAGGCTGGCCCCGATGAGATAGAGAGGCAGGCAGCCGAAGACATAGCGCCCGCCGCTGATGAGCCAGCCGGCCAGGTAGCTCATGCCCAGGTACCCGCCGCCCCAGATGAGCCAGTGGGTGGGGCATTTTTTCCAAAGGCCGAAAAAAAGCAGGGCCATGGCGGCGAAATAGAGCGCCAGCTGGGCGTGGTAGATAAAGGGGGCGAGGCCGGGGTAGTCGATGGCCATCTGCCAGTGCTGGGCCAGGTTTTCGCCGATCCACCGGGTGGTCTGGTACCAGGGGGGCGCGGCCAGAAATTCAAAAAAGGCGAAGGGGCTGCCGAAGAGCCGCCAGTTGAGGGCGAGATAGCCGCCCCAGCCCAGAAGGGGCAGGGCCAGCGCCAGGGAGGCGGGGCCCTGCTTTTTTTCCCTGCGGGCCCGCAGCCAGAGGTAGAAAAGGGGCAAAAGCAGCGCGAGGCCCTGGTTGCGGCAGAGGACGGCCAGCGCGCCGAAGATCCCGGCGGCGGGCCAGCTGCCCCGGCGGGCAAACAGCATGCACAAAAGGCTCAGCAGCAAAAACAAACTCTCGGTGAAAACGCCCAGGGCGAAAAAGCCGAAGGGGTAAAGGGCCATCAGGGCCGCGGCGAAGGCCGCCTGCTCCCTTGGCAGGTCCTGCCCGGCCAGGGCCAGCATGGCCGCCCCCGCGCCGCCCCAGCACAGCCAGCTCACCGCCAGGGCCGCGGCCTCCCAGCTTGCGCCAAAGGGGCCGAGCAGGGCGTGCGTCAGCCGCACCGCCAGCGGGTAGAGGGGGTAAAAGACGATGTACTTCGCCGCGTCGCCCTCGGCTGTGTAGCCCTGGCGGGCCAAAAGCAGGTAATGGGGGCTGTCGCCGGCGGTGGTGAACCGCCCCAGAAAATGCTGCCAGAAGGCGGCGGGGCCCCCGCCCTGGCCCAAAGCCCGCCAGCAGAGAAAGGCAAAGAAAAGCTGCGCCGCCAGAACGCCCAAGGCCGCCAGCGCCAGCGCGCCGGGGCCGGGGGCCCAGCGGGGGGCCAAAGGCCGGGCGGGGGCGGCGGGCCAAAACACCAGCCCCAGGCGCTTTGCGCACCGCACGGCCAGCAGCGCCGCGAACAGCGCCATCAGCGCGCCGCCCAGATGACCGATGAACGCACCCATGGCCTTCCTCCTTTCAGTGGCTCAGCATGTAAACCGCGCCGTAAAAATTGAAAAGCGAGCCCGCCCCGGCCAGCCACAGCGCCCCGGCGCCAAGGGGGCGGCGGGGCCGGGCCAGGTACCACCAGAGGGCGAAGGGGATGAGGTCCACGGTGTAGCGGGCGCCGAACTGCCAGCCGCCCATGGTGCGGTGAAGGCACAGCGCCGCCAGGGTGGCCAGGGCCAGCGCGGGGGCCAGCAGGTCTTTGGGCGCAAGGCGCTTTTTCGCCGCGGCCCGCGCCAGGTCGGCGGCCCACAAAAGAAAGATGGGGCTGGCGATAAAAAAGCAGAAGCCGTTGAAGGTGGAAAAGGAGAGGTCCAGCGAGGAGGTGAGGGTCACGGGCCGCAGCACGCCCCACAAATTGCCCCAGAAGTTTTCCAGCGTGAACTGGCCGCCTGCCCGCACGAACTCCGGCAGCCAGGAATGGCCGAATTCGAAGGGGCTGCCGAAGCGGATAAAGTTATACCAGCCCAGGGCCAGCGCCACGGCGGCGGGCGGGGCGGTGAAGGCGGCAAGGCTCCGCCAGCGGCGCTCATTCGCCGCGCCCAGGGCCGCCCCCAGCCAGAGCACGAAGGCAAACAGGGCGGTGAAGGGGCGGCAGCCCACCGCCAGCGCCAGCAAAAAGAAGGCGGGGGCGCACTGCTTTTTCAGCCAGAAGAACAGGCCCCAGACGGTGAAGGCGAAGTTCAGCGCCTGGGCCTGGAACCACACGCCGCCGCTGCACGCCAGCCAGAAAAAATTGCTGCACAGGGTGGAAAAAAGGGCCCAGAAGGCGCAGGACCGGGGGGCATGGCCCGCCCGCCAGAAGCAGAGGTAGACACCGGCCAAAGCGGCCAGCGCCCACAGCGCCTGCCACAGGTTGCCCAAAGAAAGGCCCAGGGCGGCGGGCAGCAGCGCCAGCACCGAAGGCGCCGGCGGGAAGGAAAGGTAATAGCGCCCCTCAAAAACCGCCAGCTCCAGCCAGGGGTAGTTTTCGCCGTTTTGGATGTACGCGCGGCCCTCCAGCCAGTTTTGGGCCTGCAAAAGGTAGCTGTCGTAGGCGTTGGGCGAAAGGAGGGTGCCCCCCGCCAGCGAGTGATAGAGCACCAGCGCCAGCGCCAGCAGGGAAAGGGCCGCCGCCAGGGCCCGGGCGTGGGGGCGGTCAAAGGCGCGGGGCGAGAGGGCAGGGCACACGGGCGGGGCCTCCTTTCGGCGGGTTTTGTTCTTGTGCCGTGACGCCCCGGCCCAAAGCGCGGGGCTGTTTTTCGGTTATTATACCACAAAAGCCGCCCCGGCAAAATGCCGGGGCGGCGGGTTTTCCACGCTTTTGTCAATCCCATGTGGAATCGGGGCGCGGCATATACAGCAGCCAGTCGCCAATGTCCTCTTCTTCCACCACGCCGGCGGCGGCCAGCTGCCGGTTGGCGGCCCGCAGCCAGACGTCCGGCTGGGAGAGGCAGAGGGCCAAAAACATGCCGCAGAACACCGCGGCGGCGGCGCGCGCCACCGCAAAGGGGCGGAAGACGCTGGCCAGCGCCAGCACCGTGAGCATCGCCAGCACCAGGATGAACCAGCCGGAGACGACGCGGTTGGGAGTGAAGCCGAAGCGGCGGATGTAAAGGAACATCTTGGACGCGCCCACCGCGGCGAACAGAAGGTTCGAAAGGCAGAGGGTGGCGGCCAGCCCTTTCAGCACCGGGCTTTGGCGCAGCGGGACGCGGCTGGTCTTGGCGGCGGCGGTGAGCACCGAAAAATTGAGCACCACCACGGCGCACAGCTCAAAGAAGCCCCGGCGGGCGTATTCGGCGGCGGTGAAGCCCTCGGGCAGATGGCCAAAGAATCCGCCGGTGAGGTAGTTCAGCTGGATGGAGAAGAACAGGACATAGAGCGCCAGCAGCAGCGCAAGGCAGAGGGCCAGCGCGCCGCCGGGGGCAAGGCGCAGTTTTTCCGCCTCGGCCCGCAGGGATGCGCCCCGGGCGGGGTCGGGGGCTTTTTTCAGCGCGCCCGCCGCCAGCCCGAAGAGATAGGCCCCCACCGGCAGGCCCACCGCGAAATACATGAGCTCGGTGAGCATCGCCTCGGGCAGGGTGAACCAGCGGAAAAAGTTTCCCAGCGCCGCCCCGAAGGCGTCGTCCGCGCCGGAAAGCAGCCTCGCGGCCAGCGCCAGCACCGGCGCCGCCACGCACAGGGTGACCACCCCGGCCCAAAGGCTGCCCTTTTTGCGCCCGGCAAGGCCCTGCAGCCAGCCCGCCAGCGCCCGAAGCAGCACCCGGATGCGCAGAAAGAAGTTGCCGAAGGGCAGCGTGACCAGCGCCCGCAGCCCGTCCAGGGGCAGGAAGGGGCCGGTGCGGCCCTCGGTGAGGGCCCCGGCGCGGGCCAGCACCCAGTAGGCGGCGGCCAGGTGCAGGGCCAGGAACTCCCATCCCTGCACCGCGTCGTAGTAGTAAAGGGCGGAAATTTTGAAGATGTAGTCCGCCGCCAGCAGCCCCCACAGCGCCAGCCACAGCCGGCTCTCTTTGGAGGCGGGGCGGGCCGCGGCCCGGCACATGCCCTCCACCCCTGCGAAGAACAAAAGGCAGAACAGGGCCATAAAGGCCGCGCGGTATTCAAAGCCGAACAGCAGGCCCCGGGCGTAGGCCCAGCCCCAGACCCAGCTGACCAGGGCGGCGGGGACCAGCCATCCGGGCAGCGGCGGGC
>DWXV01000053.1 GCA_019119025.1 Candidatus Allofournierella excrementigallinarum | reverse complement strand
GACCTTCCCGAGCAGAGCGATGGAACGATTTGACGTCTTTGTTCCCGCCGAGTGCGCCGGCCAGCGGGCGGACCGCTTTCTCGCCGGCCTGGAAGAGATCGAGCTGACCCGAAGCGCTCTGCAGCACCTTTTTGAGCAGGGGTTGGTGCAGCGCGGCGAACAACCCGTGGCGAAGAACCTGAAGCTGAAAGCGGGCGACCACCTGACGGTGGACCTGCCCGATGCAAAGCCGCTGGAGGCCCGGCCCCAGAACATTCCCTTGGAGATCGTCTATGAGGACGACTACCTGCTGGTAGTGAACAAGCCCAAGGGTATGGTGGTGCATCCCGCGCCCGGCAGCCCCGACGGCACGCTGGTGAACGCATTGCTCTACCACTGCGCGGGGCGCCTTTCTTCCATCGGGGGCGTGGTGCGCCCCGGCATCGTGCACCGCATCGACAAGGACACCAGCGGCCTGCTGGTGGTGGCCAAAACCGACGCCGCCCACGAGGGCCTGTGCGCTCAGATGGCGGTGCACAGCGTCAAGCGGGTGTATGAGGCGGTGGTCTACGGGCGACTCAAGGAACCGGAAGGCTTTGTGGAGGCGCCCATCGGCCGTCACAGCACCGACCGCAAGAAAATGGCGGTGGTCCCCGACGGAAAGTATGCCTATACGGGTTATCACGTGCTTGCACAGTATAATGGCTTTACACACATTGCCTGCCGTCTCAAGACGGGCCGTACCCATCAGATACGGGTTCACATGGCCAGCATCGGCCACCCCCTGGCGGGTGACAGCGTCTATGGCCCGCGGGACTGCATCAAGCGGCTGAACGGGCAGTGCCTCCATGCCCGGGTGCTGGGGTTTGAGCATCCTGTCACCGGCGAAACGATGCACTTTGAAAGCCCTCTGCCCGTTTATTTCACAGATTTTCTTCGCACTCTCCGAAAGGAGCCGGAATCATGATCGAATCTCTTGCGGACGTTCTGGTCGTCAGCGATATGGACAACACCCTCCTCACCGCGAAAGAGGGGGTCCCCTCCTGCAACCGGGTCACCATCCAGCTGTTCTGTGAACTGGGGGGCCGGTTCACGGTGGCTACCGGCCGCCCGGTGGAGTCGGTGCGAGCGGCGCTGGGGGACCTGGTCCTGTCCTGCCCGGCCATCACCTGCGGGGGCAGCGTCCTTTACGACATGCAGGCGGACAAGCCCATTGAAAAGCATTTTCTGCCCCGGCAGGGCGCTGCGCAGGTCATCCAGACTGTCATGAGCCAGTTTGCCGACATCGGCGTGGAGATCATGGTGGAGGAGGGCCGGCTGTACATCGTGCAGGCCAACCGCTACACCCAGGCCCACGTGCAGGAGGAGCATATGCACAGCGTTCTCTGCCCGCTGGACCAGGTGCCGGACAACTGGGCGAAGGTGGTCTTTGCGGCGGACCCTGTGACCCTCGCTTCCCTGCAGGCCTTTGCCGCCAGCCTCACGGTGGAGGAAATGTATTTTTTGCACACCAATCTGATGTACTTCGAGATCATGCCTGCCGGCGTGAGCAAAGCGCAGGCACTGCGGCGGTTGTGCGCTCTGCAGAACATCCCGCTGGAAAATACCGTTGTCATCGGGGATTATTACAATGACATCGACCTGATGCGTGCCGCCGGGCACGCGGTGGCGGTGGGCAACGCCCCAACCGAGGTGAAGCTGGTTGCGGACGAAGTGGTCTCCAGCTGCCGCAGCGGCGGCGTGGGGGAGTATCTCTACAGCCTGATCCGCCGTTATGCCTGACCCAAAGCCCCTTGACGCCCGTTTTAGGCGCGCCAATGGGCTTTTTTACAAAGATTTCGGTTTTTCGCAATGAAAAGGTATGCTATAATGGCTCTGTAAACTCCGAGATGGGGGAAGTGCTGCTTGAAAAAGGCCCTGCTGACTGGCGCATGCTGCGCCGCCGCCCTGACGATCCTTCTGGGCGGCTACCTTTGCTATGCGCCGTTCTGGCAGCCGGATTATGCACCGGTCTCGCCGGAGCCGTTCTCGGCAGAAGAGGCGCTGCGGGTGGACCTGAACACGGCCACCGAGGCGGAGCTTCAAAGCGTGCCCGGCATCGGCGAGGAAATGGCCCGGGCCATTCTGGAATACCGGGAGGATTTCGGCGGCTTTATCATCGTGGACCAGCTTCTGCTGGTGGATGGCGTCAGCACCGGCGACGTGGCTGTATGGCGCGACTATTTCTACATCGGAGAATGATTTTTGAGGAGGGAAACTGACGATGGAACCCCAACGTCAGAGCGTGTTCATTAACCGGGAATTGAGTTGGCTGGATTTTGACAGGCGAGTGCTGGCCCTTGGAAAGGAAAAAACGGTGCCGCTTGCCGAGCGGATGAAGTTCACAGCCATCTACGGCAGCAATCTGGATGAGTTTTTCATGGTGCGGGTGGGCTCGCTCTATGACCGCACGCTGCTGAAAAACGAGATCACCGACAACAAGACCAAACTCACCGCCGCCCAGCAGCTGGCGGCTATCATGCCCAAAACTGCCGACCTGCAGCAGCAGTGCGACAAGATCGTGGTGAAGCTGCGCCAGCATCTGGCCGAGCAGGGCTATGTGCGCATTGATTTCCAGAATCTGGCCAAAGAGGACGACCGCTTCTGGAAAAAGTATTTTCTGAACGAGATGCTCCCTGTGCTCTCGCCGCAGATCATCGACCACCGCCATCCCTTCCCGTTTCTGCGCAACCAGGAGATCTATCTCTGCGCGACCCTGAAGGCAAAGGGCGACGATGCGGTCTCCTATGGCCTTATCCCCATCAGCAGCCAGTTCGACCGCATGCTCTACCTGAAAAAGGACGACCAGCTGCTTTACGGCCTTGCGGAAGAGCTCATCCTGCGCTTTGCGGACCTTGTTTTCCCCAAGGGGATGCTGCAGAAAAAATGTCTTTTCCGGGTGACCCGCAACGCGGACATCGACGTGAAGGAGGGCATGTTCGACCAGGACATCGACTACCGTCAGGTGATGAGCGAACTGCTGAAAAAGCGGCGCAAGCTGGCCGCTGTGCGGCTGCAGTTCTGGAACGAGCCGCCTCAGGAAATGGCCAAATACCTGTGCGAAAAGCTGATGCTGCCCGAAAAGCAGTGCTTCTATCAGGAGAGCCCGCTGGACCTCTCCTGCTACTTCAAGCTGGCCGCCCGCCTGCAGGCGGACGGACGCACCGACCTGTTCTACCCGGTGGCAAAGCCCATGCAGGCGCCCGCGAATTTCAAGCTGAGCGAGGAGGCAAAGCGCCGGGACGTGCTCATCGCTTACCCTTACCAGAGCATGCGTCCCTTCATCAAAATGCTGATGGCCGCCGCCTACGACCCGGACGTGGTCAGCATCAAGATGACCCTTTACCGCATGGCCAACAACTCTCAGATCGTGCAGGCGCTGGTGGCTGCTGCCGAAAACGGCAAGGAAGTGGTCACCATCGTGGAGCTGCGGGCCCGTTTTGACGAGCAGAACAACATCGACTGGTCCAAAAAGCTGGAGGAAGCGGGCTGCACCGTGATCTATGGCCTGGATGATTACAAGGTCCACTCCAAACTGACCCTTATCACCCGGCGCAGCCAGGGCCGCTACTTCTACACCACCCAGATCGGTACCGGCAACTACAACGAAAAGACCAGCGAGCAGTACACCGACCTCTCCTTCGTCACCACGAATCAGGAGGTAGGCGAGGAGGCGGCCGCCGTCTTCAACAATCTGGCGGTGGAGCGCCTTACCGACGACACAGAACACCTCATCGTTGCTCCGCTGCATTTCAAAAGCGTGCTGCTGAAAGAGATGGATGCCGAGATCGAGAAGGCGCGTCTGGGCCAGCCCGCCCGCATCATTTTGAAAAATAATTCCATCAGTGACAAGAACATCATTGAGAAGCTGGTGGAAGCATCCCAGGCCGGGGTGTCCACCGATATGATCGTACGCGGCATCTGCTGTGTGCAGGCAGGCCTGCCGGGGCTGACCGACCATCTGCGCATCCGCAGCATCGTGGGCCGCTATCTGGAGCATTCCCGCATCTACGCCTTTGGCGAAGGAGCAGACCTGCGCATTTACATGGCTTCGGGCGACTTCCTCACCCGCAACACCGAGCGGCGGGTGGAGGTGGGCATCCGGGTGGACGACCCCGCCATCGCAAAGCAGCTTTGGGGCATCCTGCAGCTGCAGCTTGCCGACAATGTGAATGCCCGCGAGATGCGCCCCGACGGCAGCTATGCCAAGGTAAAGCCCGCCGATGGCCAACCTTTGGTGGACAGTCAGATGGAACTGTACAACTATTTCAAGGATGGATTCACCGCCACCGCGCCTGCGGCGCCGGACAAAAAGGCGGCAAAAGAAGCGCCTGCCACTGGAGGCATTTGGAACAAGCTGCGCAGCTGGCTGCGCAGCAGCTGACCGGAACCGCAAGTTGAAAAGCCGAACGCCTTTACAGGCGTTCGGCTTTTTCTCGCGCAAAATCGTGAAAGGGTCACACTGTAAAGTTAAATTGCTGGACAGCATAAAAGCTGGAAAAATGTCGCCTTTTGCTTGATTTTGCCCCCAAAACCGTATAGTATGGGGTATGACAAGAAATACAAGTTTTATCAAGGGAGGTGGGCGTGTGCAGCGTACACTGCGGCAGATCGCTGCCGGGCTGGTCTGCTTTGTGCTGCTGGGCGGCAGCGCGGTTTTCGCTGAAGAAGAGGCCACGGCGCCGGCCGCCACGACCGCCGAGATGAAAGCGGTGGTCCTCCAGGCCGGGCAGGATTTTGACCCTGCCGCCGGGGAGAGCGAGTGCAAGGCGCAGCTGGACGCGGCGCTGGCCAAGGTCGTGGAGTACGGCATGAACGCGGTAGTGATGCCTGCCAACACTGCTGACGGGGCGCTGTTTGCAAGCGATACCTGGCCAATGGCCTGCGGTTTCGATCTGCTGGGTTATGCGGCCGAGGCGGCACGGGGGCAGGGGCTTTCCTTTTATGTGCTTTTCGACGCGTCCAGCGGCATGGACGAACAGGGGCAGTACAGCGCCCGCGCAAACCTGAGCGCCGCGGCCATCCAGACCACCGCCGCGGCTCTGGGGGCAATGACAGAGAACTGCCGGCCCGACGGTGTCTATCTTGCGGGCTACTATAATCAGAAAACCGCCGAGAGCATGAGCCTTTACCGCAGCGAAGGCGCGTCCATGGGCTACGACAACTGGGTGCGGGAATGCGTCAGTTCCCTCGTCGTGAACGCATCCGCAGCGGTCAAGGGGGCAAAGGCGGACGCGGCGTTCGGCCTCATCGCCGACCCGGTGTGGGCCAATCAGACCACTGACCCCGCAGGCAGTGCGACGTCGGCGGATTTTGAGATGGCCGCCGACGGTTATGTGGACCTGAATGCCATCTTTGCCTGGGCTGACGTCGATCAGGTGATGGTGCGCTGCACCGGCTCCCTCACCGATGAAGCCCAGAATTTTAAGACGGTGCTCACCTGGTGGGCGCAGACAGCCTCCCGGCACGGGGCGGGCGTTTCCGCATGGATCTGCAACGACCGGCTGGGCGGCGACGAACCCGGCTGGAAAGCGCCGGACCAGGTGATGCGCCAGATCATCGAGACCCGGGCGGTGGACGGCTGTGTGGGGGCGGCCTATGGGTCCCTCGGCGCGCTGGAGCAGAACGTGGGCGGCTCCACCGACGTGCTCCTTCGCTACTATGCCGACCAGATCGAGGAGCAGGACATCCTCACGGACCTGACCGTCAGCACCCCGGAAAAACGCACTTACACCACACAGGAGCCTCAGGCCAACTTCTACGGCGCCTCTGACCCCAACTTCCCGCTGACCCTCAACGGAACGGAACTGGAGCGCAACAGCGAAGGCGTGTTCAGCGTGGAGATGGACCTGGAACCCGGGCTCAACACCTTCACCTTTGAGCACAAGGAAAAATCCGTTGTCTACAAGATCACCCGCGAGGTGGTCATCATCCAGGAGGTCTCGCCCTCCGGCAGCATAACGGTGGAGGGCTCCACTCAGGTGGGCATCACCGTTATGGCCTACTCCGGTTCCACCATCACCGCCAGCCTGGGCGGTTCCAGCGTGACCCTCACCGAGCAGGAGCTCGCCGGCGATTCGGCAGACGGCAATACCTCCAGCTATGTGCCCTACAAGGGCGTCATCACTGTTCCGGCGGCCTCCGAAAGCCAGCAGGATGCAGGCAACATCACCGTCAGCGGCGCCTGGTCCGGCATCACCCAGCCGGCCAGCGGCGCGCGGGTGTATGTGGCGGCGCTGCCGCAGCAGGCGCCCAATGTGGAAGGGCAGAAGGGCCATCTGGTGGAAGTCACCGCCAGCCAGGCCCGCACCTACCCCGCAGGCGTTCTGAACAACGACCCCAACGGCAGCTGTTTCCCGCTGCCCAAGGGCACGGTGGATTACATCGTCAGCGATAAGCTCACTTATTATGACGACACCTATGGCAGCGGCGAGTACTATATCCTGGGCAGCGGCGTGCGGGTGAGCGCCTCCTCGGTGAGCAGCCTGGGCGAGGCGGAGTGGCAGATGTCCTCGCTGAGCGGGGCGTCCAGCTGGGCGGACGGGCAGTATGTCTATGTCAGCTTTGCCCGCTCCGGCCGCAAGACCGCCTACACCGTGTCCTTCGACGGGGTGGGGTATTCCTCCTCCGGCGGCGTCAACAGCTTCTCCGGGGCCACCGGCATGGTGGTCACCCTCAAGGACACCAGCGCCGACACCGCCGCCCCCAGCCTTGCCTCCAACAACCTGCTCAGCGGGGTGAGCCTCTCCCAGCAGGGCAACGACACGGTGATCCGTTTCGACCTGCGCAAGGCGGGCTCCTTCCTGGGCTACCGGGCCTACTACGACGGCGACAGCCTTGTGTTCCGCTTCAACCAGATCCCGAACGGGCTCTCCGGCGCAAAGATCTATCTTGACCCCGGCCACGGCGGCTATGACGGCGGCACCTCCATCAGCGGCATGTACACCGAGAAGACCCTCAACGCCGACATTGCCAACCGCGTGGCGGACATCCTCCGCAGCCGCGGCGCCACGGTGCAGGTGACCGACACCTCCGGCTACGTCTCGCTGGACAGCCGGGTCAGCCAGTCCCAGAGCTTCAGCCCCCACCTGTTCGTGAGCATCCACCACAACGCCGGCGTTTCCAGCGCGAAGGGCACAGAGGTGTATTATTTCAATCCCTACTCCCGCCAGCCGGCGGCGAACCTGTCCGGCGCGGTGGCCGGGGCGCTGGGCACCACCAACCGGGGCGACAAATACGGCGCATATCGTGTCACCACCCACATGGATTTCCCGGCCGTGCTGGTGGAATGCGGCTTCCTCACCAATCCGGGCGAGCTGAGCAAGCTTCAGAGCGACAGTTACAAGAACGCCATCGCCACTTCCATCGCCGACGCGATCCAAAGCACGCTGAATTCCATGCTGTGAGACGAACGGCGGGGCCGCTGCAAAGCGGCCCCGCCGCTTTTACATCCGGCGGACGTGCCATTTTTTTCGTGCACAGCGCATAAGAATAGACCAGAACGCACAGGGAAAAGGGGAGCCGGAACATGTGGGAGAAAACACAGGAGATACAATATCCACCCATCCTGCCGCAGGCGGGAGAGATGAAAGCAGCGCTCACGCCGCCGCTCACCCCCAGGGAAAAACAGCGGCCGAACTATATCCTGCGGGTGCAGGTGCTGCTCTGCCTTCTGGCGGCGGCCGCGGTGCTGGTGATGAGCCGCGCGGCGCCCGAGGCCTACCGGAAGTGCGGCGAGGCTTTCCGCGCCGCGATGGAGAGCGGGGTGGAGCTGAACGGCCAGGAGCAGCTGCTCAAGTTCACCTCCGAGGCGGTGAGCGGCCTGCAGGCCGGGGCGCTGGAGGTCATGGCCCGGCTGGAACAGGCCACCGGCGCATCCCAGCCCGGCGACGGGCAGGCTCCCGAGCTCACCGGCGCAGGCGGGCAGCTGGCGGCCTTCTGGCCCTTCGTGCCGGAGGGGAACTCCACCAAGTCTTATCAGCCGCCCTTTGAACTGGCGCTTCCGCTGGAAAGCTTTTATGTCACCTCGGACTATGGCTGGCGCAAGCACCCGATCACCGGCAAGAGTGACTTCCACACCGGCGTGGACCTGGCCGCAGCCGAGGGCACGCCCGTCCGCCCCGCCGCCGGCGGCGTGGTGCAGAAAAGCGAATACAGCGATTCCTACGGCAACAATGTGGTCGTCCTCCACAGCGACGGGGCGACCACCCGCTACTGCCACATGCAGTATGTGTTCGTTCGCCAGGGCGAGGCGGTGGATGGAAACACTGTCCTCGGCACGGTGGGCCAGACCGGCATGGTCACCGGGCCCCACCTGCATTTTGAACTGCTCTGCGATGGGGTGCGCTACGACCCGGACAAGGCGCTGGGGCTGGCATGAGGCGCCTGCGCCTGCGCCAGCCGGTGCTGCTGCTGGCGGTGCTGTGGTTCGTGCTCTACCGGGACCACAGCGGCCTTGTGCGGGTGGGGCTGCTGGCGGCGCTGCTGCACGAGTGCGGCCATGTGGCGGTGTGGCTGGCCATGACAAAAAGCCTGCCGGTGCTCTCGTTTTCGGTGCGTGGCATCGGGCTGGACGCCTCAGCGGCCCGCCTTTCCCGCCGCCAGACCTTTTTTCTGGCGCTGGCCGGGCCGCTGACCAACCTTCTGCTGTGCGCCGCGGCCCTTGGCAGGATGCAGCTTGCCGCAAGCTACTGGGGCTACTTCTTCGCGGCGGCAAACCTTGCCACCGGGCTGTTCAATCTTCTGCCGCTGGGCGACCTGGACGGACGAAGGATGCTGCAAAGTGTCCTGCCGTGATTGCATTTGCGGGTCGAATCGGGTACAATAAACAGGAATCAAACCTGTGCGCCGCCTTTTTTGCGGCGCACGTGATGGAGGAACCGGTTTTGTTTGACCCGAAATTGAAAGAGGCGCTGGCCCATGTGCAGAAGCCGGGGCGCTATACCGGCGGCGAGTCGGGCTGCATCATCAAGGACAAGGCGCAGGTGGACCTGCGTTTTGCCTTCTGCTTTCCCGATACCTACGAGGTGGGAATGTCCTTCCTGGGCATGAAAATTCTCTATGAGCTTTTGAACCAGCAGCCCAACTGGTGGTGTGAGCGCGCCTTCATGCCCTGGGTGGATATGAAGGCGGAGATGGAGCGGGTGGGCCTGCCTCTCTACGCGCTGGAGAGCAAGGACCCTCTCACCGACTTCGACATCGTGGGCTTCACCTTGCAGTATGAACTGTCTTACAGCAACATCCTCGCGATGCTGGACATGGCGGGCATCCCCCTGCGGGCGGAGGACCGGGGCGAGGAGTGGCCGCTCATCGTGGCGGGCGGGCCCTGCGTCTGCAACGGCGAGCCTCTGGCGGATTTTATCGACATGATGATGCTGGGCGAAGGGGAGGAGCAGCTGCCCCACGTCTGCCGCATCGTGGAGGAGGCCAAGGGGGAAGGGCTGCCCAAGAAAGAGGTGCTGCGCCGCATCGCCGCCGTGCCCGGCTGCTATGTGCCTTCTTTCTATGATGTGACCTATCACGAGGACGGCCGGGTGAAAGCGATCACCCCCAACGACCCCGCGGCCCCCGCCGTCATCACCAAGGCGGTCATCCGGGATATGGACAGCCAAGCCCCGCCCACCCACTTCGTGGTGCCCATGGTAGGCGCGGTGCATGACCGCGCCCAGATCGAGGTGCTGCGGGGCTGCGTGCGCGGCTGCCGCTTTTGCCAGGCGGGCTTTTTGTACCGGCCTATGCGCCAGCGCAGCGCGGACAAGCTGAACGAGGCCGCCCGCCAGCTGTGCGATAACACCGGCTATGAGGAGATCAGCCTCACCAGCCTGTCCACCTCCGACCACAGCCAGCTGGAGCCCCTGCTGGACGGCCTGCTCACCTGGACCAGGGACGAGCACGTGAGTCTTTCGCTGCCCTCGCTGCGCATCGACAACTTCAGCGAGAGCCTGGTGGAAAAGACCAACCGGGTGCGCAAGACCGGCCTGACCTTCGCGCCGGAGGCGGGCACCCAGCGCCTGCGGGACGTCATCAACAAGAACGTCACCTGGCCGGAGATCGAGCGCACCTGCTCTCTGGCTTTTAAAGCGGGCTACACGTCGGTGAAGCTCTACTTTATGATGGGCCTGCCCACCGAGACCATGGAGGACATCGAGGGCATCGCCGACACCGCCCAGAAGGTGGTGGACCTCTACTATGCGAACCCGGACAAGCCCAAGGGCAAGAGCGTGCAGGTGACCATCAGTGTGGCCTGTTTTGTGCCCAAGCCCCACACCCCCTTCCAGTTCGTCCCGCAGGACACCGAGCAGCAGCTGAAAGAAAAGCAGCAGCATCTGCTGCACAGCGTGCACAGCAAGAAGATCCACGTGAACTATCACGACAGCTCCATCAGTTTTTTGGAGGCGGTGTTCGCCAAGGGCGACCGCCGTCTGGGCCGGGTGCTGGAGGCCGCCTACCGCAAGGGCTGCTTCTTCGACGGCTGGGACGAGTGCTTCCACTACGACCGCTGGATGGAGGCCTTCCGCGAGTGCGGGCTGGACACTGCGTTTTATGCGAACCGCTCCATCGGCCTGGATGAAGTCACCCCCTGGAGCCACATGGACTACGGCGTGAGCCACGATTTCCTGGTGAGGGAATACCGGAAGGCGATGGCCGCTCAGACCACCCCGCCCTGCAACCGCAGGTGCAGCGCCTGCGGGGCCAACAAATTTGTGGGAGGTGCCTGCTTTGACTACAGTGCGGATCTGGTTCACTAAGACCGGCGAAGCCTCCTACATCTCTCTGCTGGACCTGCAGCGGGTGATGCAGCGCTCGCTCAAGCGCAGCGGCCTTCCCGTATGGTACACTCTGGGCTTCAATCCCCACATCTACATGACCTTCGCCTGCCCGCTGCCTTTGGGGCAGGAAAGCCTGGTGGAGAGCGTGGACGTCAAGACCGAGGAGGAGAAGCCCGACCTGGAAGCATGGAAAAAGGCGCTGGAGCCGGTGATGCCCCTGGGCGTTGCCGTCACCGCCGTGACCCTGCCTCAATATAAAGCCGGACAGATCGCCGGCGCGGTGTATGCCGTGCGCATGCCCGCTGCGTTTGCGGAAGGCCTGGACCGCTACAACGGGCTGTCCGCCGCACCGGTGCTGAAAAAATCCAAGCGCGGCCAGAAGGAGATCGACCTCAAGATGCACTGCCCCCGGCTGGACTATGTGCAGAAAGGGGACGAGGTGTGCTTTGAGATGCAGCTGCCGGCAGGGGAGGGGCTGAACCTCAACCCCAGTCTGTGGCTGGGCTTTCTGCAGGAGCACTGCGGTGTGGACGCCACCCGGGCCCATGTGCTGCGCAAGCGCCTCGTCACAAAAAATTCCGAAGATTTTGCCTGAAAAAGCTTGCAAACCGGCAAATGCTGTGCTATCATATTTAGGCGTTAGTGTCCGCTGGCGCCACCAGCGGGGTTAATGTACATCATTAAACGGGCGGTCCTCTGCCGGTTATCGGGTATGAACGTCATAAAAAATGGAGGATTCATCAATGGACGCAATGCAGATCATCACCCAGGGCATGGTCAAAGAGAACCGGCCCCAGTTCGAGATCGGTGACACCGTTCGGGTCTCCGTTCGCATCAAGGAAGGCGAGCGCGAGCGTATCCAGGCCTTCGAGGGCACTGTGATCGCCAAGAAGCACGGCGGCATCGCCGAGACCTTCACCGTCCGCCGCACTTCCTACGGCGTCGGCGTGGAGCGCGTGTTCCCCGTCAACTCTCCCTTCGTTGAGAAGGTGGAGGTCGTCCGTCACGGCAAGGTGCGCCGGGCCAAGCTGTTCTACCTGCGCAACCGCACCGGCAAGGCCGCCAAGGTCAAAGAGCAGATCCGCTGATCGAAAGACGCAAAAAAGGGGCAATGGATATTGCCCCTTTTTTTGTTATATGCTACAATAAAACCCATCAAATTTATTCATTATCACGGGGGAGGGAACACACCTTGGAAGAGACCCGTTTCCGGCGCAATGTGGATATCCTGGATTGGTACGACGCGCTGGTGTTCGCGCTGGCGGTGCTGGTCCTGGTGTTCGCCTTCTGCGCCCGCATCGTTGTGGTCAGCGGCAGTTCCATGAACAACACCCTGACCGACGGCGACCGCCTGTTGGTGCAAAGCACCTTCTACACCCCGCAGCGGGGCGACGTGGTGGTGGTGGACAGCTACATCAACTACGGCAAGCCACTGGTCAAGCGCGTCATTGCCAAAGGCGGCGACACGGTGGACATCGACGTGGAACAGGGCCTTGTGTATGTGAACGGCGAGGCCTTGGACGAGCCCTATGTGCCGGAGGGCACTCTCTCCACCGGCAACGTGGAGTTCCCTCTCACCGTGCCGGAGGGAACGCTGTTCCTGATGGGCGACAACCGCCAGCACTCCACCGACAGCCGCAGCAGCGACGTGGGCTTCATCGACGAGCGGGACATCCTGGGCAAGGTGGTCCTGCGGATCTACCCGTTCAATAAAATAGGTCTTATCCAATGAGCAACGAATTTGTGAACCGCCGCAACATCCAGTGGTTTCCCGGCCACATGGCCAAGACCCTGCGGCTCATCGAAGCAAACCTGAAAAACGTGGATGTGGTGCTCCAGCTGCTGGACGCCCGCATCCCCTTGAGCAGCCTGAACCCGGAACTGCAGCGCATCACCGCCGCGAAACCCCGCCTGTATGTGATGAACAAGGCGGACCTGGCCGACCCGGCGCTCACAAAGGCCTGGCAGGCCTATTTCCGGGCGGCGGGGGCAGGATGCGTGGCCATCAGCGCCAAGCAGAAGGGCAGCGCCGGGCAGGTGCGCAGCGCCATCGAATCGGAACTGCGGGAACTGCTGGAAAAGCGTGCCGGCAAAGGCATGGCGGGCGCCCGCATCCGCGTGATGGTGGTGGGCATCCCCAACGTGGGCAAGTCCACCTTCATCAACAACTTCGCGGGCGCCACCCGCGCCAAAGCCGCCGACAAGCCCGGCGTCACCCGGGGCAAGCAGTGGGTCACGGTGGGCGGCTATGACCTTTTGGATATGCCCGGCGTGCTCTGGAAGAAATTCGACAGCCTGGAGACCGCCACGAACCTTGCGTTCATCGGCTCCATCAAGGACGACATTCTGGACATCGAAGAGCTGGCCATGGGCCTTGTGGCACAGATGCAGGCGGTCTATCCCGACCGGCTGGCCCAGCGCTACAAACTGAGCCAGCAGCAGGTGACCGAACTGGGCCCCTGGGAACTGGTGGAGGCCATCGGCCGTGCCCGCGGCATGCTCGTCAGCGGCGGCGAAGTGAACACCGAGCGCGCCGCCATCATGCTGGTGGATGAATTCCGCGCCAGCAAGTGGGGGCGCATCACCCTCGAAACGCCGCCCCGCCGGGAGGAACAGCAGGATGGGAACGAACAGCCCTCTGTATGAATACGACGCCGCTGTCCGTGCGCAGCACGGGCTCTTCTGCGGCGTGGACGAGGCGGGCCGCGGCCCGCTCTGCGGGCCGGTGTGCTGCGCGGCGGTCATCCTGGACCCGGAGGACCCGGTGCCCGGAGT
Organism: Candidatus Allofournierella excrementigallinarum; assembly: GCA_019119025.1. GTDB lineage: Bacteria > Bacillota > Clostridia > Oscillospirales > Ruminococcaceae > Allofournierella_A > Allofournierella_A excrementigallinarum. Next base: position 11,776 of record DWXV01000053.1, on the reverse strand, counting down.
GAACGACTCCAAAAAGCTCGGCGAAAAAAAGCGGGAAGCCCTGTTTGAAGAGATCAAAGAGAAGGCCATTGCCTGCCAGATCGTGTTTGTGAGCCCGCAGGAGATCGACGAAAAGAATATCCTCTGGGCCACCATGGCCGGTATGGAGCGGGCGGTGGCCGGCCTTGACCCCGCGCCCGCCTTCGCGGTGGTGGACGGCAACCGCGTCCCGCCGCAGCTTGTCGTTCCGGCGCTGGCCCAGGTGAAGGGGGACGGCGTGTGCGCCAGCGTGGCGGCCGCGTCCATCCTCGCCAAGGTCAGCCGGGACCGCTACATGCTGGAACTGGACCGGCAGTACCCCCAGTACCAGCTGGCAAAGCACAAAGGGTATCCCACCAAGCTGCACTACGAACTGCTGGAGCGCTATGGCATCCAGCCTTTCTACCGGCGAAGCTTTTTGAAAAAGCTGGGGTATTGAGCCATGGACGCAAAGGTGTTCGGACAAAAGGGCGAAGCTGCCGCGGCCCGGTACTATCTTGACCGCGGCTGCCGGCTGCTGGCCCACAACTACCGCACCCGCATGGGCGAGCTGGACCTTGTGCTGCTGGAAGGGGAAACGGTGGTCATCGCGGAGGTGAAATCCCGCAGTGAGACCAGCCGCGGCCCCGCAGCCGGGGCGGTGGGGCCCGCCAAACAGCGGCGCATCATCCTTGCCGCCCAGCGGTTTTTGCAGCAGTCCGGCCTGTCGGAGCGCCCTGTGCGCTTCGACGTGGTGGAGGTCACGCCCGCCGCGGGCGGCGGCCTGCTGGTACATTGCATCCAAAGCGCCTTTGAACTTTGAAAAGGCGCAGGAAAGATAGAGGGGGAATCGACATGCAGCTCATCACCACCCGCGGCGGGGGCCGGCCGGCCAGCGCAGCCCGGGCCATCTGCCTCGGCCTTGCCGGCGACGGCGGCCTGTTCGTGCCGGAGCAGTTCCCTTCGGTGGACCTGCACCAGACGCTGGCCCAGCCGGATTACCCCGCGCTGGCAGCGCTCATTCTGGAGCAGCTCCTCACCGGCTATGACCCTGCCTTCCTGCGCCAGACGGTGCGGCAGGTCTACGGCGAGGCCTTCGGCGAAGGCACCGCGCCGCTGCACAAGGCGGGGGACGGGATGTACAGCCTGGAACTGTGGCACGGCCCCACCTGTGCCTTCAAGGATTTTGCTTTGCAGCTGATGCCGCGCCTGCTGGTGGAGGCAAAACGCATGCTGGGTGATTCCACCACCACCGCCATTCTGGTGGCCACTTCCGGCGACACCGGCAAGGCCGCCCTGGCAGGCTACTGCGACGTGCCGGGCGTCACCATCACGGTGTTCTACCCCAGCCACGGCACCAGTGAAGTCCAGCGGCTGCAGATGACCACCCAGCAGGGTGAAAATGTGGCCGTCTACGCGGTGCAGGGCAACTTTGACGACGCGCAGACCGGCGTGAAGCGGGTCTTTTCCGACCCGGATGTGGCAAAGCGGCTGGCCGCGAAGGGCGTGCAGCTTTCCAGCGCCAACTCCATCAACTGGGGCCGCCTTGTGCCCCAGATCGTCTACTACTTCCATGCCTACAGCCAGCTGGTGCGTTCCGGTGCGCTCAAGGCGGGGGAGAAGGCGGATTTCTGCGTGCCCACCGGAAACTTCGGCGACATCCTGGCCGGCTGGTACGCAAAGCAGATGGGCCTGCCCGTGGGCCGGCTGATCTGCGCGTCCAACAAAAACGACGTGCTCACCGAGTTCTTCGCCACCGGCGTTTATAATGCCCGCCGTCCCTTCTACCGCACCACCTCGCCCTCCATGGATATTCTGGTGTCCTCCAACCTGGAACGGCTGCTCTATCACATGGCGGGGGCGGAGAAGGCCAAGGGCTGGATGAAACAGCTGTTCGAGAACGGGTCTTATGAAGTGGAGCCGGAGGTGATGGAGCGCATCCGCGCCGATTTTGGAGCCGCCTGCGCCGACGACGAGACCGCCGCGGCCCAGATCCGTTCGCTCTTTGAGGAGCAGGGCTATCTCTGCGACCCCCACACCGCCGTGGCCTTCAGCGCCGCGCGCCGCAGCAAGGGCGACGCGCCCATGGTGGTGCTCTCCACCGCCAGCCCCTTCAAATTCCCGAAGGACGTGCTGGCCGCGCTGGGACAGCCCCTGCCGGAGGATGAGTTCGAGGCCATGGCCGCTCTGGCGCGGTACGCCGGGCAGCCCGCGCCCCGGGCGCTGGCCTGCCTGCGCAGCTTGCCGGAGCGGTTCGGCACGACCGTCCGCCCTGACGCCCTGCGGGATGTGGTGCTGGGCGAGTGAACAGAAAAACGACCCGCGAGATCAAGTTTCGCGGGCCGTTTTTGGGAGACTTTGCCGGGGCGGTCACACCTCGGTGAAGGTCTCGCACTTGGTTCTGCCGATGTCGTCGTAACAGTTGTTGACGTGGATGGTGCCGGCAGTGCAGCAGCTGGAACCGTTGTTGTAAACGCAGTTCTTCACGTCACAGCAGATACCATTGATGACAGCTTCGTTCGGATTCATTGTTCTTTCCCCCCTTTTCTGGTCTTATTGTGCCCGGTGCGACGGCGATTATCAGGAGGTACGCATGGCAATTTTTGTAATAGGCGATCTGCACCTCTCGCTGGGCGCCGACAAGCCGATGGACAAGTTCCCCGGCTGGCAGGGGTATGTGCAGCGCATCCGGGAGAACTGGCTGCGCCTGGTCGCCCCCGGCGACACGGTGGTGCTTGCGGGGGACACCAGCTGGGGCATGAAGCTGGACGAAGCCGCCCCGGATTTTGAATTTCTGGAACAGCTGCCGGGGCAGAAGCTGCTTTTGAAAGGCAACCACGACTACTGGTGGACCACTGCCCGCAAGATGGAGGCCTTTTTTGAGGCGCAGGGCTTTGCAAGCCTGCACCTGCTGCACAACAATGCGTATCATGTGGAGGGGCTGGCTCTCTGCGGCACCCGCAGCTGGCTTTTTGAGCCGGACGAGCCCCACGACGAAAAGGTGATGAACCGGGAGCTGGGCCGCCTGAAAGCCAGCCTCGAGGCAGCGGGGGAGACGGACGAGGAAAAGGTCGTGTTCCTTCACTATCCACCGGTCTTTCCGGGAACAAGCTCACCGCAGGTCATCGAAGTGATGCGCAGGTTTGGGGTCAAACGCTGCTTTTACGGCCACCTGCACGGCGCGTCGGTGCGCGCGGCGGTGCAGGGGCAGGTGGACGGGCTGGAATACCGCCTGATCTCGGCCGATGCACTGCGGTTTTGCCCCCATAAAATTTAGGAAAAGTATGGATTTCTGGCCATACGCATGATATAATAAAATGAATCTCTTTGTACGGAGGCTATGTTAATGAATCTTGTCAAAAGCGAAAAGCTTGAAAAAAGCATGCACGAGCTGCAGTTCTCGGTGGACGCCGAGACCTTCAAGGCCGCCATCGATAAGGCCTACAAGCGCGAAGGCAAAAAGTACAATGTTCCCGGTTTCCGCAAGGGCCATGCGCCCCGCGCGGTGATCGAAAAAATGTACGGCGCCGACATCTTCCACTACGACGCCATCAACGATCTTTTCCCCGAAGCCTATGAGGCTGCGGTGGCCGAGTCCGGCATCCAGCCCGTGGGCCGTCCCGAGGCGGACGTGGTCTCCGAGAACCTGGAAGACGGCGTGGTGCTCAAGGTCACCGTGGCTGTGAAACCCGAGATCAAGGTGGGCAACTACACCGGTTTAAAGGCCGTCAAGAAGGTCAATACTGTGGACGACGCCGACGTGGAGGCGGAGCTGGTCCGCATGCAGAACCGCAACGGCCGCATCATCACCCGCGAGGGCAAGGCCGAGAACGGCGACACCGTGGATATGGACTTCGAGGGCTTTGTGGACGGCGCCGCTTTTGAGGGCGGCAAGTCCGAGCACTACAGCCTGGTGCTGGGCAGCGGCAGCTTCATCCCCGGCTTTGAGGATCAGCTGATCGGCCACGAGGCCGGCGAGGAGTTCGACGTGAACGTCACCTTCCCCGAGGAATATCAGGCCAAGGAGCTGGCCGGCAAGCCCGCCGTGTTCAAGATCAAGCTGCACGAGGTCAAGACCAAGGAGCTGCCCGCGCTGGACGATGAGTTCGCCAAGGACGTGAGCGAGTACGACACCCTGGACGAGCTGAAAGCCAGCATCCGCAAGGGCATGGAAGAGCAGAACGAGAAGCAGGCTGCCCTGGCCGTGGAGAACGACCTGGTAGATCAGGTCATCGCCACCATCGAGGGCGACATCCCCGAGGCCATGTACGAAGCCCGCATGGACGAAGCCGTGCGCGACTTTGAATACCGCCTGGCGCAGCAGGGCCTCAAGCTGGATATGTACCTGCAGTACATGGGCCAGACCATGGAATCCTTCCGCGCCTCCTTCCGCGAGCAGGCCGAGAAACAGGTGAAGATCCGCCTGGCATTGGAGGCCGTTGCCGCCGCCGAGCAGATCGTCGCTTCCGACGAGGAACTGGAGGCCGAGCTGCAGCGCGTTGCCGACAACTACAAGATGGAACTGGCCAAGGTCAAGGAGCTGGTCAATGCCGACGAGGTCAAGAAGGATCTGGCGGTGAACAAGGCCATCGACTTCATCCGCGACCACGCCGAGATCACCGAGGAGAAGGTCGCCAAGGAGGGCTGATCTGCCCAACGGCACTTTCGCCTTACATAAGCCGTCCTGCATTGACCGATACGCGCTCCGCGGCCCGTATCGGTCAATTTTGCAAGACCGCTTACATTTTTTCACAGGGAGGTACAGCCAAATGAGTTTGGTTCCTTACGTTGTGGAGCAGACCGCCCGCGGCGAGCGCTCTTACGACATTTTTTCCCGCCTTTTGAACGACCGCATCATCATGCTCAGCGATGAGGTCAACGATGCTACCGCCAGCCTGGTGGTGGCCCAGCTGCTCTATCTGGAAGGACAGGACAGTGAGAAGGACATCAGCCTGTACATCAACAGCCCGGGCGGGTCCATCAGCGCCGGCATGGCCATCCACGACACCATGAAGTATATCAAGTGTGACGTGTCTACCATCTGCATGGGCATGGCCGCCTCCATGGGCGCCTTCCTGCTGGCCAGCGGCGCCAAAGGCAAGCGCCTTGCGCTGCCCAACGCCGAGATCATGATCCACCAGCCGCTGCTCAGCGGCCTGCAGGGCCAGACCACCGACATCAAGATCCACGCCGACCATATGGTCCGCACCCGCGAGCGCATGAACCGCATGCTCAGCGAATACACCGGCCAGCCCATCGAAAAGATCATGGCCGACACCGAGCGCGATAATTTCATGTCCGCGCAGGAGGCCGCCGACTACGGCCTGATCGACGCGGTCATCACCAAACGGTAAACAATCCGCGCGGCGCCCACAGGCGCGCGTCGCATCGTTTAGGGGTAACTATGGCAAACAATTCAAACGGAAAAGACAAAGACAAGAACCTGCGCTGCAGCTTCTGCGGCAAAAGCCAGGATGAAGTGGAGCGCATGATCATCGGCCCTGGCGTCAACATCTGCAGCGAGTGCATCACGCTGTGCTCCTCGCTGCTGGATGAGGACGGCAAGCCGGACGCGCCGAAAGCGGCGTCCCGCCGGAACGCCGCCCGCCGCGCCGCCCCCACCCTGGACCCGGTGAATGTGCTCACCCCGTCCGAGATCAAGGAAGGGCTGGACCGCTATGTCATCGGCCAGGATGAAGCCAAGCGGGTGCTGGCGGTGTCGGTCTACAACCACTACAAGCGCATCCTCAGCGGCGAAAACAAAAACGACGTTGAGCTGCAGAAGAGCAACGTGCTGCTGCTGGGGCCCTCCGGCGTGGGCAAGACCCTGCTGGCCCAGACCCTGGCCAAAATGCTGGGCGTGCCCTTCGCCATCGCCGACGCCACCACCCTCACCGAGGCAGGCTATGTGGGCGAGGACGTGGAGAACATCCTGCTCAAGCTCATCCAGGCGGCAGACTTTGACGTGAAGCGGGCGGAGATCGGCATCATCTACATCGACGAGATCGACAAGATCACCCGCAAGAGCGAGAACCCTTCCATCACCCGCGACGTGGGCGGCGAAGGCGTGCAGCAGGCGCTGCTGAAAATTCTGGAGGGCACCGTGAGCAACGTGCCGCCCCAGGGCGGGCGCAAGCATCCCCAGCAGGAGTTCATCCAGATCGATACCAAAAACATCCTGTTCATCTGCGGCGGCGCTTTCGACGGCCTGGAAAAATACATCCAGCGCCGCACCGACGCCTCCGCCATCGGCTTCGGCAGCAAACTGCACGACACCTCTGCCCAGGAAAAACAGAACCTTCTGCGCAAGGTGGAGCCGGACGACCTGGTCAAATTCGGTCTCATCCCGGAACTCATCGGCCGTCTGCCGGTGGTCACCGTGCTTGACCCGCTGGATGAGGACGCCCTCATCCGGGTGCTCAAGGAACCGAAAAACAGCGTCATCAAGCAGTATCAGGCCCTGATGCAGATGGACAATGTGGACCTGGAGTTCGCCGACGAGGCCCTGCGCGCCGTGGCCCAAAAAACCATCGAGCGCAAGAGCGGCGCCCGCGGTCTGCGCAGCGTGATGGAAAGCATCCTGATCCCCATCATGTACCAGGTGCCCAGCGACCCCACCATTGTCAAGGTCACCATCACGCCTGAGACCGTGGCGGGCGGCGAGCCCGTGCTGGAATACGGCGCGGTGCGCAAGCGCTACAAAAACACGGTTCCCGTGGTGTAAAAGTAATAAACTTTACAGAAAAAATATTTCAAAATCGAAACGGTACGAGCAATTTGCCCGTACCGTTTTTGGGAGGGAATGCCAATGTCTGAACGAGTGAAGATCAAAGTGGAACACAATGTGCTGCGTCTGCCGGCCATTGCCCTGCGCGGGCTTGTGGTGTTCCCGGGAAGCGTCATCCATTTTGAGGTCGGCAGGGAAAAGAGCATCGCCGCCATCGAGTGGGCGATGGCCAATGCCAGCCCCATTTTCCTCATCACCCAGCGGGAGATGGACGTGGAAGAGCCTGCCGCCGCCGATCTGTACCGCTACGGCGTGGTGGCCCAGGTCAAGCAGGCGATGCGCGTCTCCGACGACCTGGTGAAAGTGCTGGTGGAAGGGCAGTACCGTGCCCGCCTGCTGGCGCTGGAAAGCGGCGAGAAGACGCTCAACGTCACCGTGAAGGAGGCCCCGGTGCGGGGCCTGCAGCAGGCGGGCAGCGTCAACGCCGAGGCGCTGGTGCGCAGCCTGAAGATCGCCTTTGAGGCCTATCTCCAGCTCAATCCCCGCATGCCCAAGGACGTGGTGTACACCATCCTTTCCAGCAGTGACGCAGCCTTCTTGAGCGAATACATCCCAGCGAACCTTTTGTTCAAATACCAGGATAAACAGGCGGTTCTGGAGCAGAACACCCTGATGGGCCGCCTCCAGACCACTCTGGACCTGCTCTATCGTGAAAACCAGGTCCTGACCCTTGAAAAAGAGATCCAGGATAAGGTCAACGACCAGATGGAGAAAAACCAGCGGGACTACTATCTGCGGGAGCAGATGCGCGCCATCGCCACCGAACTGGACGGGGATGACGATATCCGCTATGAGTCCGAGCGGTATCTTGACCAGATCCACGCCCTCAGCCTGCCGGAGGAAGCCACCGAAAAACTGGAAAAAGAGGCGGAGCGCCTGGGCAAGATGCAGGGCAACAGCCAGGAGGCGGCGGTCATCCGCACCTATCTGGACACCTGCCTTGCGCTGCCCTGGGGCATTTACACCCCCGATGATTTGGACCTCGCCCGGGCGGAAAAGCATCTGAACCGGGAGCACTACGGCCTGAAAAAGGTCAAGGACCGCATCCTGGAGCTTCTGGCGGTGCGCATGCTCAATCCGGACGCCAAGGGGCAGATCCTCTGCCTTGCCGGCCCTCCGGGCGTGGGCAAGACCAGCATCGCCCACTCCATCGCCGAGTGCATGGGCCGCAAATATGCGCGCATGAGCCTGGGCGGCGTGCGGGACGAAGCGGAGATACGCGGCCACCGGCGCACCTATGTGGGCGCAATGCCGGGCAAGATCATCAGCGCGGTCACCACCGCCAAGAGTATGAACCCCCTCATCCTGCTGGACGAGATCGACAAGCTTGCCGCCGATTTCCGGGGCGACCCGGCTGCGGCGCTGCTGGAAACCCTGGACCCCGAGCAGAACAGGACCTTCAAGGACCACTACCTCGACATCCCCTTTGACCTGAGCCAGGTGTTCTTCATCACCACGGCCAACGATCTCTCCACCATCCCGGCCCCGCTGCTGGACCGCATGGATGTCATCGAGCTGCCCAGCTACACCCGGGAGGAGAAATTCAACATCGCCAAGCGGCACCTTGTGCCCAAGCAGCTGAAAAAGACCGGCCTGGAGGGGCGAGTGAATCTGACCGCGGGGGCCATCTACGGCCTCATCGACGGCTACACCCAGGAGGCCGGCGTGCGCGGCCTGGAACGGGCCATCACCGAAGTGCTGCGCAAGTGCGCCCGCAAGGTGGCCTCCGGCCAGGAGCAGAAGGTCGCCGTCACCGCCGCGAATCTGGAATCCCTGATGGGCCCCCGGCGCGTCAAGCCGGACTTCTACAACCGCTCCAACGCGGTTGGCATCGCCAATGGCCTTGCATGGACCAGCGTGGGCGGCGCCATCCTGCCCATCGAGGTGCAGGCCATTCCGGGAGGCTCGGGCAAGATCGAGCTCACCGGCTCTCTGGGCGACGTGATGAAAGAGAGCGCCCATCTGGCCGTCACCTTCGCCCGGGTGCATGCCGGCGAATACGGCATTGACCCCGAACAGCTTAAAAGCTACGACCTGCACATCCACGCCCCTGAAGGCGCGGTGCCGAAGGACGGCCCTTCCGCAGGCGTCACCCTTGCCACCGCGCTCATCTCCTGCCTGTCCGGCGTCCCCGTGCGGGCAGACGTGGCCATGACCGGCGAGATCACCCTCCACGGCGATGTGCTGCCCATCGGCGGGCTGAAAGAGAAGAGCATGGCGGCTTACCGGCAGGGCGTCAAGACGGTGCTCATCCCTCAGGCAAACCAGAGCGACTTGTACGACGTGGACGATGAAGTCAAAAAGGCCATCCGTTTTGTGCCGGTGAGCCGGCTGGAGCAGGTGCTGAGCCACGCGCTGCTCACCCCGCGCCCGAGCCGCCGGACCCAGAGCCGCGCAAAGCAGGCCGCAGCCCCTGAAAAAGTTCCCGCCGGGCTGGTAACCCCCGGAGACCAGCGCCCGCAGGAAGCCCATCTGCCTCAGTAACAAAGGAGACAGTTATGAACTATCAGAAAGCTGACTTTCAGGCTTCTTACGGCCTTTCCAGCCAGCTTCCCGGCAGCGACCGGCCGGAGTTCGTCTTTTCCGGCCGGTCCAACGTGGGAAAATCCAGCCTCATCAACAAACTCTGCAACCGCAAAAGCCTTGCGCGGGTCAGCGCCACGCCGGGAAAAACGGCCACCATCAACTTCTATACGGTGGACTCTGCCTACTTTGTGGACCTGCCCGGATATGGCTACGCAAAGGTCTCCGCGGCGGACCGCCAGCGGTGGGACCAGCTGATCAACAGCTATTTTGACGCCGCGCGCAACTGCATTCTGCTGGTCCAGCTGCTGGACAGCCGCCACGCTCCATCCGCCGACGATATGCAGATGCTGGAATATCTGCGCTACCGCAGCATCCCCTTTGTTGCGGCGCTGACCAAGGCGGACAAACTGAAAAAAAGCGAGACCGCCAAAAGAAGGGAAGAGTTCGCCTTCCTGACAAAAGAGTTCGGGTGCCGGCAGATCATACTTACCAGCAGCGAAACGGGCCTTGGCATCGAGGAGCTGAGGGCTGTTTTTGACGGCCTGCTCGCGGACGAGGTGTAAAGGCATAATGGCTTACAATGAATTCGCCTATTTTTACGACGAGCTGAACGGCGAAGCGGACTACGACGCGCTGTATACCTATGTGAAGGAGCAGCTGGATTCCCACGGCGTGGCCGGCGGCATCGTGGCGGACCTGGGATGCGGCACCGGCGAACTGACGCTGATGCTCACCCAGGCGGGCTACGACATGATCGGGGTGGACCAGTCGGAGGAGATGCTGGCCGTTTTGCGGGAAAAGGCGGATGAGCTGGGCATCTCCCAGCGGCTGCTTTTGCTCCGGCAGGACATCCTGGCCTTGGACCTGTTCGGCACCATCCGGGGCGCTGTGTCCACCTTCGACACCTACAACCACATCGGCCCCGCGCCCCGCTTCGAGCGGGCGGTGGCCAAGGCTGCCTTTTTCATGGAAAAGGGCGGTGTTTTCATCTTTGACCTAAACACGCCCTACAAGCACCGGCAGGTGCTGGCGGGCAACGAATTCGTGCTGGAAGGGCCGGACGCGGTGTGCCGCTGGCGCAATGCCTGTTCGCCGGAGGGGGACCGGGTGGACATCTCCATCCAAATCGACTACCTGGACACCGGCGAGGTGTTCCGGGAGCAGTTTTCGGAGTATACCTACGAGGCGGACTATGTGAAGCGGGTGCTGGAACAGAGCGGCTTCGCGCTGGCCGACCTGCGGGACGGCGAGACCTTCGGCCTGCTGCGGCCGGAGAGCCAGCGCTACATTTTCACAGCGGTCAAACAATACACACAATTGGAGAAAACAGACAATGGCTAACATGATTCGCGGCATTTCCGACAACGGCGGCGTTGTGTTCTACGGTGTGGATTCTACCAACATCGTGGCCGAAGCCGAGCGCATCCACAAGACCAGCGCCGTCACCAGCGCGGCGCTGGGGCGGCTGTTCACCGCCGCTTCCATGATGGGCATCACCCTCAAAAGCGAGAAGGACTCCCTGACCCTGCGCCTCAACGGCGGCGGGCCCGCCGGCACCGTTCTTGCGGTGGCCGACGGCGCCGGCTGCGTGAAGGGGTATGTGCAGAACCCGGTGGTGGAGCTGCCCCTGCGCGGCGACGGAAAGCTGGACGTGGGCGGCGCCGTGGGCAAGGATGGCACCCTGAGCGTGGTGCGTGACCTGGGCCTGAAGGAACCCTATGTGGGCCAGATCCCGCTGGTGAGCGGGGAAGTGGCCGAGGACATCACCGCCTACTACGCAACCAGCGAGCAGACACCCACCGTGTGCGCCCTGGGCGTGCTGGTCAATCCGGACCTTTCCATCCGGTGCGCGGGCGGCTACATGATCCAGCTTCTGCCCGGCGCCACCGAGCAGGAGATCACCATGCTGGAACAGAACGTGGCCAAGGCCCCCAGCGTTACCAAACTTTTGCAGCAGGGGATGGGCCCCAGGGAGATCATGGAACTGGTGCTGCGGGGCTTCGACCCGCAGGTGCTGGACGAGTATGATGTAGCCTATCAATGCGACTGCAGCCGCCAGCGGGTGGAGCGCGCGCTGCTGAGCATGGGCCGCCAGGAGCTGGAAGGCCTCGCCAGGGAAGAAAAGTGCGTGGAAGTGAACTGCCAGTTCTGCGGCAAGACCTACAACGTGGATGTGGCCAAACTCCTGAGAACCCTGTAAATTCTTTGCAAAGCCACATGGTTTGCCCGCCTTTGGAGAAACTAAAATAAAGTTGAGAAATAGTCTTGACAAAGCAGGAAAGATGCGGTAAAATAAACACCGTCGCCAAACGAGATTGGCGGTGCAAACCATGGATATGCGGCTTTAGCTCATCTGGTAGAGCGCCACCTTGCCAAGGTGGAGGTAGCGAGTTCGAGCCTCGTAAGCCGCTCCATTTTTCAAGGAAGTTTAGCTCAGCTGGGAGAGCATCTGCCTTACAAGCAGAG
>DWXV01000052.1 GCA_019119025.1 Candidatus Allofournierella excrementigallinarum | reverse complement strand
CCCGTCGAGGACGTGTTCACCATCTCCGGCCGCGGCACCGTGGCTACCGGCCGTGTGGAGCGCGGCATGATCAAGGTCGGCGAGGAAGTTGAGATCGTCGGTCTGAAGGAAGAGAAGATGAAGACCACCGTTACCGGTCTGGAGATGTTCCGCAAGCTGCTGGACGACGCCGAGGCCGGCGACAACATCGGCGCTCTGCTCCGTGGCGTGCAGCGCACCGACATCGAGCGCGGCCAGGTTCTGGCTAAGCCCGGTTCCATCCATCCCCACACCAAGTTCCAGGGCCAGGTCTACGTCCTGAAGAAGGACGAGGGCGGCCGTCACACCCCCTTCTTCAACAACTACCGTCCTCAGTTCTACTTCCGCACCACCGACGTGACCGGCGTCATCACCCTGCCCGAGGGCACCGAGATGTGCATGCCTGGCGATAACGTCACCATGGACGTTGAGCTGATCACCTCCATCGCTATGGACGAGGGCCTGCGTTTCGCTATCCGCGAGGGTGGCCGCACCGTTGGTTCCGGCGTTGTTTCCAAGATCTACGAGTGATCGAAAGAGCTTGTGAGGCTTTCAAAGGCCCCCTGCCGCAAGGCAGGGGGCCTTTTTCTCTGCGGCTGCAAACTTTTGCCAGCGCCGTTTAACAGCCGCATGACCGCCCATACTGCCCTTAGAAAAATTCAAAGGGGCAGTGAACCACACCATGCAGTATCGTTTCAAAGGTTTTTCCCGCCAGGGGGCAAAAATGCTCAACCAGGCGCTCATCATCGCGGGGGAGATGGGGCAGACCCAGGCAGGCACAGGCCACATCCTGCTGGCCATCCTCCGGGGCGAAGCCACCCCCGCAGCCCGTTTTTTGCAGTCGCGCCAGATCGCCGAAACCCAGGTCATGCAGCGGGTTGCCGCCCTGGGAGGCATGAACGAGAGCCGCCGCCTCTCGCCCCGGGACTTTCAGCCTGAGGCATGCAAGGCACTGGATTTTGCGGTGCTGGGGGCTCACGCCGCCCGCATGAAAGAGGCTCAGCCTGAACATGTGCTCTGCGCCATTCTGGAGGACCCTAACTGTACCGCCAGCCGGTGGCTGACGGAGTGGGGCGTGGAGCTGAGCGAAGCCGCTCGGGAGTGCCGCCAGCTCTCCGGCCAGCTGGTGCTTCCGCTGCAGCCGCGGCTTTCCGCCCCCTCCCGCGGCGGCAAAGCCACCGAGAAGTACGGCCGCGACCTGACCCAGATGGCGGCGGAAAGCCGGCTGGACCCGGTGCTTTGCCGGGAGCAGGAATTGGAGCGGGTCATCGAGATCCTCTGCCGCCGCCAGAAGAATAATCCCTGCCTTGTGGGGGAGCCGGGCGTGGGCAAGACCGCCCTGGCGGAGGCGCTGGCCCAGGCCATCGCGGCGGGCCGCGCCCCGGCCCAGCTGCTGCACAAGCGCATCTTGAGCCTGGACATGGCCAGCCTGGTGGCCGGCACCAAGTACCGGGGCGACTTTGAAGAGCGGTTCAAAAACCTGCTGGACGAGATATACAAAGACCGCAGCACCATCCTGTTCATCGATGAGATCCATGTGATCGTGGGTGCGGGCGCGGCGGAGGGGGCCATCGACGCCGCCAGCATCCTCAAGCCGATGCTTGCCCGGGGCGAGATACAGGTCATCGGCGCCACCACCCAGGAGGAGTACCGCCGGTGCATCCAGAAGGACGCGGCGCTGGAGCGCCGCTTCGGGCGGGTGGTGGTGGAAGAGCCGGACCCGGACACCGCCAAACGTATCCTGGCGGGCCTTGTGCCCCGTTACGAGCGCTACCATCAGGTGACCATCCCGGCCCGGGCGGTGGCGGCGGCGGTGGACCTGTCGGTGCGGTATCTCCCGGGGCGCTTTTTGCCGGACAAAGCCGTGGACCTGCTGGATGAAGCCGCCGCTGCTTTGCGCATCCACTGCGAGCGGGAGAACGACCGCAGCCGTGAGCTGACCGCCGAGGACGTGGCCCGGGTGGTGGCACGGGCCAGCGGTGTGCCGGTGCAGCGCATCACCGAGGCGGAACGGGAAAAACTGGCCCGGCTGGAACAACGGCTTTCCGAGAGCGTGGTGGGCCAGCAGGGAGCGGTGCACACGGTGGCGGGGGCGATGCGCCGGGCCCGCACCGGCCTGCGGGAGGCAGGCAGGCCCCTGGGCGCGATGCTGTTCCTCGGCCCCACCGGGGTGGGCAAGACCCATCTGGCCCGCACGCTGGCCCGCCAGTGGTTCGGCACCGAAAAGGCGCTGCTGCGCTTTGACATGAGCGAGTATATGGAGGCCCACGCGGCGGCAAAACTCATCGGCGCGCCTCCGGGCTATGTGGGCCATGACGAGGGCGGCCTGCTCACCGAGGCGGTGCGCAGCCGGCCCTATGCCGTGGTGCTGTTCGATGAGATAGAAAAAGCCCACCCGGACGTGCAGAACCTGCTGCTGCAGATTCTGGAGGACGGCCGCCTCACCGATTCCATGGGCCGCAGCGCCAGTTTCTGCAACACCATCATCCTGCTCACCTCCAACCTGGGGGCGGAGCATCTTGCAGGGCAGGGAGGCCTGGTGGGCTTCGGCGCAACGCCGGAGACCATCCCCCAGCGCCAGCGCCAGCAGGTGATCGGGGAGGCAAAAAAGTACTTCCGCCCCGAACTGCTTGGCCGCTTGGACGAGCTAGTGGTGTTCGGCCCGCTATTACACGAGGACCTGGCCCGCATCGCCGAACAGATGCTGACGGAGCTGGAACAGCGGGCCCAGGCAAGGGGCTACCGTTTGCACCACAGCCCCGACCTGCCCGCCATGCTGGCGGGAGGCGACCGTCCTGTGTATGGCGCGCGTGATCTGCGCCGCACGGTGAGCCGGGCGGTGGAGCAGGCCCTGGCGGACAGCATCGCCGCCGGGCAGGTCCATCCGGGCGAGAGCTTCACCGCCTGCGTGCAGGACGGGCAGGTGGTCCTGCTTGGCGAAAATGACGCCGCGGGCCAGCGCGCCGAGGCCACCGTGTAAAAAGCAGCCGCCCGCGCCGTTCCTTTTTGGGGAATGGCGCGGGCGGCTGTTCGGTTCAGAGGCGGCAGAGAGCGCCGCCCGGTTCAGAATTTTTTGCGCAGCAGCGCAAAATCGAAGAAGGCAGTGTAGTAAGAAAGGGAATACATCACCGGCCTTGCCAGCTTGGTGTAGCTCACTTCCTCCATCAAAAGAAGGGCTTCATGAGGCTGGACCGCCAGAATACGCCGGGAAGAAGGGTCGCCCATCACAGCGCTCACATGGGCCACGGTGCTCACCACCGAAACGCCGGCTACCTCTTCCAGAATGTCAAACACCGGGCGGCCGAAGTCCAGCCGGTCCACCAGCGCGGGAGGAAAGAGGGCGGCGGGCAGATAGTCCACCGACCAGATCACCGGCTGGCGGCCTGCCAGCACCCGCTTTTTCACCATCAGCACCGGCTGCCCCGGCTCGATGCACAGCCGGGCGGCCATGGCTTCGTCCGCGTCCAGGCGCTGCACCAGAACGTGGTCGGCGTGAGGGGTGCGGCCCATGGCCTGGATCATGGCGTTGTATTCAAATTTCTGGTCCAGGCGGCCCCGCACGGCCACCACCTGCCGGTTGATGACGGTGCCGATGCCCCGCACCCGCTCCACATAGCCTTCCCGCTCCAGTTCCGCCAGCGCGTCCCGGATGACGGTGCGGCTCACGCCCAGATTTGCGGCCAGCTCCACCTCTGCGGGCAGCCGGTCGGTCCCGGCGTAGCACCCGTCCCGAAGCTCCTCCAGCAGCCGCGCCGCGATCTGCTGGCTGATCACCGCACCGCCCAGCGGGCCGTCCTCCGCCCTGTGTGTCCTTGCCATCAAGCGCACCTCCGCTCCGTGCCCGGCCGGGCACGGCCAAAAAATCATACTTTTCATCCCAGTATACCACATTCAGCCCCAAAATGCACGATTTCCCGTCGCACTGCCCTTGCGGCGGGGGCAAAACCGTGGTATCATGGCGGTGCATTCCTGGAAAGGGGAGGGGACACAATGCAGATACGCCCTTACCGCCCGTCCGACTGCGGCGCGATGGCGGAACTGTTCTATACTACGGTCCACACGGTGAACGCTGCCGATTATACGCCCCGGCAGCTGAACGCCTGGGCCGACGGTCAGGTGGACCTGGCGGCCTGGGACCGCTCCTTCCGGGCGCACTGCACCCTTGTGGCCGAAGAGGGCGGCGCGCTCATCGGATTCGGGGACATCACCGCCGGCGGCTATCTGGACCGGCTCTATGTCCACCATCTGCACCAGCGGCAGGGCGTTGCCGCTGCCCTCTGCGACCGGCTGGAAGAAACGGTGGAGGGCCCCGTCACCACCCACGCCTCCATCACCGCGCGCCCGTTTTTTGAAAAGCGGGGCTATCGGGTGGTGAAAGAGCAGCAGGTGGAGCGCCACGGTGTTCTGCTGACCAATTTCGTGATGGAAAAACAGCGCTGAAACCAAAGACCGGGCAGGGAAGGGAAACCTTCTCTGCCCGGCCCTGTATGTTTGCGTCTCAGCGGTTCTGGATGTACTCGTCGATGGCCTTGGCGGCTTCCTTGCCCGCGCCCATGGCCAGGATGACGGTGGCTGCGCCGGTCACCGCGTCGCCGCCGGCGAACACGCCCGGCCGGCTGGTGGCGCCGGTCTCGTCCGTCACGATGCAGCCGCGCCGGTCGGTGTCAAGACCCGGCGTGGTGGAGCGGATGAGGGGATTGGGGCTGGTGCCGATGGCCATGATGACCGTGTCCAGCGGCAGTTCAAAGCGGCTGTCCGGCTTTTCCACCGGGCGGCGGCGGCCGGTGGCGTCCGGCTCGCCCAGTTCCATCTCCACGCAGGCGATGCCGCGCACCCGCTTTTTCTCGTCGCCCAGCACTTCCACGGGGTTGGCGAGCAGCTTGAAAACGACGCCCTCCTCCTGGGCGTGCTCCACCTCTTCGCGGCGGGCGGGCAGCTCCTCCATACTGCGGCGGTAGACGATGTACACTTCCTCCGCGCCCAGGCGTTTGGCGCATCGGGCCGCGTCCATGGCTACGTTTCCGCCGCCCACCACCGCCACCCGGCGGCTGTGCTGGATGGGGGTGCGGCTGCCCGGCTGATAGGCTTTCATCAGATTCACGCGGGTCAGATACTCGTTGGCGGAGTAAACGCCGTTCAGGCTCTCGCCGGGGATGTTCATGAAACGGGGCAGCCCCGCGCCGGAAGCCACATACACCGCCTCGAAGCCCTCTTCTTCCATCAGTTCGTCCACGGTGAGCACCTTGCCGATGACCATGTTGGTCTCGATGGAAACGCCCAGCGCCTTGAGCCCGTCGATCTCCTGCTGCACGATGTCCTTGGGCAGGCGGAACTCCGGGATGCCGTAGACCAGCACGCCGCCCGCCAGATGCAGTGCTTCGAACACCGTCACGGCATAGCCCTTTTTGGCCAGCTCGCCTGCGGCGGTGAGGCCAGAGGGGCCGGAACCGATGATGGCCACCTTGTGGCCGTTGGGCGCGGGCTTTTCGGGGGTGGCGGCGGAGTGGGCGCGGTGCCAGTCGGCGGCAAAGCGCTCCAGCCGGCCAATGCCCACGCTCTCGCCCTTGATGCCCCGCACGCACCTGCCCTCGCACTGGTTCTCCTGGGGGCACACCCGGCCGCACACCGCGGGCAGAGCGCTGCTGGCGCTTAGCACCTGATAGGCGCCCTCAAAATCCTCTTCCGCGATTTTTTCGATGAATTCGGGGATGTGGATGCCCACCGGGCAGCCGGACACGCAGGGCATGTTTTTGCAGTGCAGGCAGCGCCTGGCTTCGTTCACCGCCATCTCGGGGGTGTAGCCCAGGGCCACCTCGTCAAAATTTTTGTTGCGCACGTGTGCCGCCTGGCTGGGCATGGGGCAACGCTTCGGGTCCATGTTCCGCCCCATCAGCGCACCTCCTTCTTCAGCAGATTGCAGCTTTCCTCGCGGGCGTGGGCCTCGAACTCCCGGTACATGCCGCCCCGCTGCAAAGCCTCGTCAAAGTCCACCAGATGCCCGTCAAAGTCCGGCCCGTCCACGCAGGCGAAGCGGGTCTTTCCGCCCACCGTCAGGCGGCAGCCGCCGCACATGCCGGTGCCGTCGATCATGATGGGGTTCATGGAGACGATGGTCTTGACGTTGTATTTCCTGGTGGTCAGGCTGACGAACTTCATCATCACCAGCGGGCCGATGGCAATAACTTCGTCGTAGCCCTCGCCGGCGGCGATGAGCTCTTCCAGAGGTTTTGTCACAACGCCCTTCTCGCCCCGGCTGCCGTCGTCGGTCATCAGGATGAAACGGTCGCTCACCGCTTTGAACTCGTCCTCCAGGATGACCAGGTCCTGGCTGCGGAAGCCCGCGATGGCGTGCACCACGCAGCCCATCTCGTGCAGCTTTTTCGCCACGGGGTAGGCGATGGCGCAGCCCACGCCGCCGCCCACCACGGCCACCTTTTTCAGGCCGTCCAGCTCGGTAGGGCGGCCCAGCGGGCCCACCAGATCGTGCAGCGCGCCGCCCGCGGCGAGACTGTTCAGCTGCATGGTGCCCGCACCCACCACCTGGAAGATGACGGTCACGGTGCCGGCGGCAGGGTCCTGGTCGGCGATGGTCAGCGGGATGCGCTCGGAGTCGGCGCAGGCCCGCAGGATGACGAACTGCCCCGGCTGGGCTTTCTTAGCGATCAGCGGCGCTTTTACCACCAGTTTGGTCACGGTGGGGTTCAGCTCGCTGCGCTCCACAATGGTAAACATGGCTTTCCCTCTTTCCCTTGTTTGCCCTCTATGGGTACTTCTTTATAGTATAGCGGAAAAGCGCCTCCCGCGCAAGGGCCCGGCGGCGTCGTTAAAAAGAAAACGGCGGGCTGTGCGCCCGCCGCTTTATTAAAGATTGAGGGAATAGGTGCTCTCGCTGCCGCCGTTGTCCAGAATGTGCAGCTGATAGTCGATCTCGGGCCGGCTGCCTTCCTCGTACTCGTCTTTCCAGGGCTGTTCAAAGGTCTTTGCCTCCAGCGAAAAGCGGAGATAGAAGGTCACGGTCCCAGAGGGTTCGCTGGGGCCGTTCTCGCTGCCCGGCTGGATGAAATCGGTGTCCAGCGCAAGGTTCAGGACTTCTTCGCCGGCCAGCGTGCCCGTCACCCACGCCTTCACAGGCCACTGATAGGGCCGTCCGTCCCTTGCATAGGACACGTCCACGGGGATCTCGTAATCGCCCGCTTCCTGCCGCACGGTATAGGTCTTGGAAAAAGACGTGTGGCTGGCGCTTTGCACCACGGGGGGCAGCTCCTGGATCTGCATCTCGTACTGGCTGGAAAAGGCGGGCTCGGTGTAAAGCTGCTCCACCTTTGTCTCACCGTCGCGGATGAGGCTGACGTTCAGGGTGTAGCTCTCCGCCAGAGGCACCCAGCCCTCGGCAAAGAACACATCTCCCTCGCCCTGCACCGCGTCCAGCGAGAGGCTCTGTCCGTCGCTCAGCACAAAGGTGAAGCGGAGGGCGCAGTCCTCGGTGATGGTGCGGGGCGTGGCGGAAAGGGTCATCAGCACCCGACTCTCGGCGGGGGAGTACTCTTTGACCTGCACGTCCCAGCTGGCCAGCAGGCTCTCGGAGAAGGTGGTCTGCCCCTGGCCGAGGATGCCCGCGCTCAGCTGGCTTTGCAGCGCGGCAACGGAACCGTCCAGTGTGGCAACGCTGCCCTGCACCGTGCCCAGTTGGTTTCGCAGCGAGGCCAGCTGTCCGTTCTGCCAGGCAAGGCCCGCCGCCAGCGCCAGCACAGCCAGCGCGGCTGGAACGCCCAGCCGGAACAGGGTGCGCTTTTGCCGCCGGCGGTCGCTCCGGGCCTGCCCTTCCAGCAGGGCCTGCACCCCCTCCAAGGAGAGGGGCGTCTGCGGCGGCCCGGCCTCAGGGGTGCTTTGCGCGTCCGTCTCTTCGCCGGTGAGCAGCGCGTCGATGGTCACCCCCAGCTCTTTTGCCAGCTGGTGCAGGTTATCCAGCCCCGGCAGGCTGGCGTCCGCCTCCCATTTGCCGATGGCCTGCCGGCTGACGCCCAGCTTTGCGGCCAGCGCCTCCTGAGAGAGCCCGGCAGCTTTTCGCAGCGACGCGATGCGGTTGCCCAAGGTCATAGCGGTGTTCCTCCTTGTGGTTTCTGACCTTATTCTATCAGAAACGACTCGTTTTCGCCACCAACATGGTTTTCCATTCCCTGCAACCAGCGGTTGCCGGGGCAAAAAAAGGCCACCCCGGCGGGGCGGCCCTGAAAGAACAGAGGAAAATCACTTCTGCCGGTTGAACAGCCTGGGAGCAACGCCGGCCAGCACCACCATGGCGATCACGGTGAGGATGGTCTCGGGGATCATGTAGGTGGCGTTGTAGACGGCGCTGTACAGCCAGCACAGGGCGTTCTCGCCCATGTTGGCGATGGCCGCGCCCCAGCCGAAGCCTTCCATCCACTCAAAGGCGGTCTCATAGTCCTTCCAGACGATGTAGCCGGAAAGGAAGCTGCACAGATAACGGCCAAAGCACATGATGACGGTGCTCACGCCCACGCCCAGCGCCAGGGGCTTTTTGGGCCTGGCCACCAGGCAGGCCAGACCCAGCAGGGTGAAGGCCAGCACATAGTCCAGCAGGATGCAGCCCACCACGGCGCCAAAGGTCTGGCACCAGGCCAGGTTCTTGATGCCCAGCATCAGCTGGATGAGGCTGTGGACAAAGGCGGTCAGCACGCCCCACTTCACGCCGTGGCGGTGGCTCACAAGCAGGATGGGCGCCATGCTCACCAGCGTCACCGAGCCGCCCCGGGGCAGCTCGTAGACAGGAATGAAGCCCAGAATGGTGGCCAGTGCCACCATCAGCGCGCATTCCACCAGGATGCGGGTCTTGGAGAAGGTTTTGTTCATACAGGTTCAGCGACCTTTCAATGGATAGTACATAAAAACAAAAACGCCCCCGCGCAAACTCGCACAGGGGCGCCCGTCAAGCGTCCGATCCTCAAACTTCCTACGCCGGCATTACCCGGATCAGGTTCAAGGCGACCCGAGGCTGCGTTTTGCCTCGATCTCAGCCGGGTATGGCACCCAGCGCCCCTGTTTTTATGTCCGGGGTAAAGTATAGCGCCGAGGGAAAAGATTGTCAAGCCTTGGCGGCGGCTTTGCCCGTCTTGCAGATGTCCCGAAGGCAGCAGGCGGCGCAGTCCGGCCTGCGGGCGTCGCACACCGCCCGCCCGTGCAGCACGAAGCGATGGCACAGGTCGCTGCCCTCCTCCGGGGGGATGATCTTCCACAGGGCCATCTCCACCTTTTTGGGGTCCTTTTCGTCTTTCACAAGGCCGATGCGGTTGCACAGCCGGATGCAGTGAGTGTCGGTGACGATGGCGGGCTTGCCGAACACGTCCCCCATAATGAGGTTGGCGCTCTTGCGGCCCACGCCGGGCAGGCTCAGCAGGGCGTCGAAGTCATCCGGCACCTTGCAGCCGTATTCGTCCCGCAGCTTGCGCATGCACAGGCTGATGTCCCGCGCCTTGGAGCGGCCCAGCCCGCAGGGCTTCACGATGGCCTCGATGTCCTCCGGCTCGGCGCCGGCCAGTTCTTTCACGCCGGGATATCTGGCAAACAGGTCCTTCACCACCACATTCACCCGCGCGTCGGTGCACTGGGCGGCAAGGCGCACCTCCACCAGCAGCTGCCATGCGTGGTCATAGTCCAGCGTGCACTCCGCCAGCGGGTAGGCCTGTTTCAGCCGTTCGATCACTTCCAGTGCAAGGGCCTTTGTGGTCATGATTTCTCCCTCGTTTCCGATGTTTTCCGCCATTATAGCATGAATTCTCACAAAGCGCAAACCGGCCCTTGTGCCGGCGGCCCGGCGGGGGTATAATGATAAATATACTGTCCATCGGGGCAAAAGCACGCTGAGAAAAGAGGGGAACTTCATGTACAAGGAAATGATCGACACCATCGGCTTTGTGGCCGGGCAGGACCCGGAACTGGCCGCCGCCATGGAACGGGAACTGGCCCGCCAGCGGCAGAATATCGAGCTCATCGCCAGCGAGAACATCGTCAGCCCGGCGGTGATGGCCGCCATGGGCAGCGTGCTCACCAACAAATACGCCGAGGGTTACCCCGGCCACCGCTATTACGGCGGCTGCGTCTGTGTGGACGAGGTGGAGGAGCTGGCCATCCAGCGCGCCTGCCGGCTGTTCGGCGCGAAGTTCGCCAACGTGCAGCCTCACTCCGGCGCGCAGGCCAACCTGGGCGTCTACTTCGCCCTGCTGGACCTGGGCGACACCATCCTGGGCATGGATCTGGCCGCCGGCGGCCACCTGACCCACGGCAGCCCGGTGAACATGAGCGGCAAAAACTACAATTTCGTGGCCTACGGCGTGGACGAAAACGGCTTTATCGACTACGACGCTGTGCGCCGTCAGGCGCTGGAAGTGCGGCCCAAGATGATCGTTGCGGGAGCTTCCGCCTATCCCCGGGCCATCAAGTTTGACGTTCTGGCGGATATCGCCCACGAGGCGGGCGCGCTTTTGATGGTGGACATGGCCCACATCGCGGGCCTTGTGGCGGGCGGCGCCCACATGAGCCCCATCCCTTACGCCGACGTGGTCACCACCACCACCCATAAGACCCTGCGCGGGCCCCGGGGCGGCATGATCCTCACCAACAACGAGGAGATCGCCAAAAAGGTGAACAAGGCCATCTTCCCCGGCACCCAGGGCGGCCCGCTGGAGCACATCATCGCCTCCAAGGCGGTCTGCTTCGGCGAGGCCCTCAAGCCGGAGTTCAAGACCTACGCCCGGAACATCGTGACCAACGCCAGGGCACTGGCCGACGGCCTGCAAAGCCGGGGCGTGAAGCTGGTGAGCGGCGGCACCGACAACCACATGATGCTCATCGACCTTTCCGGCCTTGAATGCACCGGCAAGGAGCTGGAGCACAACCTGGACGAGGTGCACATCACCGCAAACAAGAACGCGGTGCCCGGCGAAAAGCGCAGCCCCTTCATCACCAGCGGCTTGCGCGTGGGCACCCCGGCGGTCACCACCCGCGGCTTCGGCGCGGCGGAGATGGACGTCATCGCCGGCTGCATCGCCGACTGCATCTTTGATTTTGAAGGCAAGAAAGCGGATGTGGCCGCCCGCGTGGAACAACTTGTGCGCCGCTTCCCGCTGTACGAATAAAAATGCTGCGCTCCCGGCGGCCGGGCCTTCGTTCGGCCGCCGGGGGTGTTTTGAGGAGAAAAGGCTATGGCTTACATCGAATGTAAACTGAAATCCCAGCGCCTGCTCACCACCGTGGGCGTCAAGATCTATCTGCCCTGCGACCTGCCGGTGGAGGTGGGCAACCAGGTAAAGGGCGTGTTCACCCTGCTCCACGGCTTCACCAACAGCGGCGACGACTGGATGCAGATGACCGCCGCCCCCCGCTACGCCGCCGACAACGGCCTGGCGCTGGTGGCGCCGGACTGCGGCAACTCCTTCTATCAGGACATGACCTACGGCGGGGCCTGGGCGGGCTTTGTCACCGAGGAACTGCCCGTGCTGCTGCGGGAGATGTTCCACCTGCCCGCCGGGCGGGAGAAAAACTTCATCGGCGGCCTTTCCATGGGCGGCTACGGCGCGCTGTATCTGGGCCTCAGCCGCCCTGACCTCTACGCGGGATGCGCCTCCTTCTCCGGCGCGGTGGATGTGGCCATGATGCTGGAGCACTCCCACATTCCCGGCGTCAAGGAGGTGTTCGAGCCCATTTTCGGGCCGGACCTGCGCCTGCCCGAGGCCAGCGAGATACGCCGGCTGGCGGCCAGGGTGGCCTCTCTGCCCGCAGACCAGCAGCCCAAGATCATGCTCACCAACGGCTTCCAGGATCAGGAGCCCTACTACATCCGCTACCAGAACGACGCGGTGGACGAGAGCCTGCGGGCGCTGCCTCTGGCCCACTACCGCCGCCTCCAGTGGGACGGCGTGCATGAGTGGAACTTCTGGGACCGCAGCCTCGTCTATGCCATCGACGACTTTGTAAACCCCGGCTATGCGGCCAAAAAACTGAACGACTGGGCCGCGCCGGTCACCGAGACGGGGGGTGCCGCCCGTGGCTGAACCGCTGGCCCAGCGCCTGCGGCCCCGCACCCTCGGCCAGGTGTGGGGCCAGAAGCATCTGCTGGGGGAGGGGTGCGTGTTCCGCCGCGCCATCGAGAACGGAACGGTGCCCAACATGATTTTCTACGGCCCGCCGGGGGTGGGCAAGACCACCGTGGCCCGCATCATCGCCCAGCAAAGCGGCATGCGGCTGCACAAGCTCAACGGCACCTCCGCCTCCACGGGGGACATCAAGGCCGTGCTGGGGGAGATCGGCACATTGCAGGGCCAGGGCGGGCTGCTGCTCTATCTGGACGAGATCCAGTACCTGAACAAAAAGCAGCAGCAGAGCCTGTTGGAGTGCATCGAGGACGGCACCGTCACCCTCATCGCCTCCACCACCGAAAACCCCTATTTCTACATCTACAGCGCCCTGCTCAGCCGGTGCGCCGTGTTCGAGTTCAAGCCCCTCACCCCCGCCGACGTGGCCGAAGGCCTGCGCAATGCGGCCCGGCGCCTCTCCGAAATGGACGGCGCGCCCCTGACGGTGGAGGAGGAGGCTCTGGACATCCTGGCCCACGGCTGCGGCGGCGACATGCGCAAGGCGCTGGGCTGTTTGGAACTGGCGGCCGCCGCGGCCCCCGCTGATGAAACGGGTGCGCGCCGGGTGGACGGGGAGATGGCCCGGCAGGTCACCGGGCGCACCGCCATGCGCTACGACAAAAACGGCGACGACCACTACGACATCCTGTCGGCCTATCAGAAATCCATGCGAGGCTCCGACCCGGACGCGGCGCTTCACTATCTGGCCCGCCTGCTGGAAGCGGGGGACCTGGTGAGCGCCTGCCGGCGGCTGATGGTCTGCGCCTGCGAGGATGTGGGCCTTGCCTGGCCCCAGATCATCCCCATCGTCAAGGCGGCGGTGGACGCCGCCACCATGCTGGGCCTGCCGGAGGGGCGCATCCCCCTGGCGGACGCGGTCATCCTGGTGGCCACCGCGCCCAAGTCCAACAGCGGTGAGGCCGGCATCAACGCCGCCATGGCCGACCTGCAGAAAGGGCGCAGCGGCCCCATCCCGCGCCAGCTGCAGAACAAGCACTTCGACGGCGAGGACGCGGCGGTAAAGGGCCAGCACTACAAATACCCCCACGACTATCCCGGCAGCTGGGTGGCCCAGCAGTACCTGCCCGACGCGCTGGCGGGCGTTCAGTATTATCACTGGGGCGCAAACAAGGCCGAGCAGGCGGCCCGGAGCTATTGGCAGCGGGTCAAGGGCCAGGCGGGCAACGGGGAAGAAAGCTGAAACAATGCGCGCCCGCTCGGGCAGGGCGCCCTTGACAAAATATGTGAAAACAATTACTATTATAAAAAACAACGACGCACCGCACGGCCGTCAGGCTGCAGCGGGCGGGAACAGGAGGGAAAGGACCATGCGCTATTCACGGCAGCGGGAGCTGGTGATGCGGCAGGTGCAGAGCCGCTGCGATCACCCCACCGCCGACGAGATCTATACCGCCGTGCGGGACGACTGCCCCGGCCTG
Source organism: Candidatus Allofournierella excrementigallinarum (assembly GCA_019119025.1). GTDB lineage: Bacteria > Bacillota > Clostridia > Oscillospirales > Ruminococcaceae > Allofournierella_A > Allofournierella_A excrementigallinarum. Next base: position 18,100 of record DWXV01000052.1, on the reverse strand, counting down.
AGCCTGGGCACGGTGTACCGCAACCTGAACGGCCTTGTGGAGGCCGGACGTGTGCGCCGGGTGAGCGTTCCCGGCCAGGCCGACCGGTTTGACCGCACCCTGGCCGATCACGACCATATGTTCTGCACCCGGTGCGGCCGGGTGGAGGACGTGCAGCTGGACAAAACGCCGCTGGACGAGATGATCGCCGGCAGGCCGGAACTGGCCATCGAGAGCTATGCGCTCACCCTGTATGGAGTTTGCAGCGCCTGCCGCGAGGCGGGCGGTTCCTGACGCATAGAAAAGCCCCGCCCGTTTGCTTTGACAAACGGGCGGGGCTTTTCTATGTCCCAAACGGGCTGGCTTACTTCTCAGCGATGGCTTCGATCTCGCACAGAACGCCCTTCGGCAGGGCCTTCACAGCCACGCAGCTGCGGGCAGGCTTGGAAACGAAGTACTTGGCGTACACTTCGTTGAAAGCGGCAAAGTCGCCCATGTCAGCCAGGAAGCAGGTAGTCTTGACCACGTTCTCAAAGCCCACGCCGGCAGCCTCCAGAATGGCGCCCACGTTCTTGCAGCTCCACTCAGCCTGCGCAGCGATGCCCTCGGGCACATTGCCGGTAGAGGGATCCACGGGGATCTGGCCGCTGGTGAATACGAAGCCATTCACCTCAAAACCCTGAGAATAGGGGCCGATGGCGCCCGGCGCCTTGCTGGTTTCGATAACTTTCATCTTGTATAACCTCCTTGCAGTATTCCGTCGTTCAAAGGAGAGGCCTTTCTCTTGCGAAAAGGCCGTCTTTATCTTTATTATAACAGACCTGCCCGTGAAATCAACCTTTTTTGCATGATGCAAAAAAAATTGCAGGGCCGCCCCGCTTTTGAAGGGGACAACCCTGCGCGCGTTACTCCACAGGCTCGCTCCCGCAGCCGCAGCCGCACTGATCCGGGCCGCACTCATCGGGCCCGACAGGTTTGCGCTGCTCGGGGGCAGAGCCGCCGAACACCGAGGGGAAATAGGCGCCCATGCCCAGCCCCTCATAAAAAGCGTCGGCCTCGGTCACAAGACCCTCTGCCCGGGGCGGGCGGCAGCCGGGTTGATGGGGGTCGGGCACGCCTACCTCGGTCACGGCGTTCTGGTCCTCGTGGTGAGTTTCATGGTATTCGTGGTCCATAGATCGTTCCTTCCTTTCTTTTTCAAGCGGGGCCCATCGCCCCGCTTTTAGTATGCCCCATGCCCGCGGGATATTTCACAAAAGAACCGGCTTGACAAACGTCCGAAATCGTACTAAAATGGCAAGTACGATTTCGGACCAAAAGGGGGGCGGAGAATGACCAGGGCCACCCGGGAAAAACTGAACCGGTTCAATTACCTCCTCGGCGAGACCGAAGCTGCCTACCATGAGCTCAGCTTAAAGATGGGCTATCCAGACAGCGCCATGAAGGTGCTGTACGCGATCTGTGACAATGGGGGCAGCTGCCCGCTGCGCACCATCCGCCGGCGCTCTGGCCTGAGCAAGCAGACCATGAACTCCGCGATCCGCAAGCTGGAAGAGGCGGATGTGCTCTATCTGGAAAAGGACGGCGGCCGGGCCAAAAACGCACATCTGACTGCCCACGGCCAGACGGTGGCGGAAGCGACGGCCATGCGCATCATCCAGATCGAAAAAGACATATTCGCGTGTTGGTCCGAAGAGGAAGTGGAGACCTATCTGCGCCTGACGGAGAGGTATCTCACCGATTTTAAGGAAAGGACGGCACAGCTGAAAAGAAAGGTATAACATGCAGATACGATTCTCTGACCATTTCACCTGCAAAAAACTTCTGTGCCTGACCTTCCCCTCCATGATCATGCTGGTGTTCACCTCCATCTACGGCGTGGTGGACGGGTTCTTTGTGTCCAACTTTGTGGGCAAAAACGCTTTCACTGCGGTGAATTTCATCATGCCTTTCCTGATGATCCTGGGCGCGGTGGGCTTTATGTTTGGCACGGGCGGCGGGGCGCTGATCGCCAAGACCCTGGGCGAAGGGGACAAAGAAAAGGCCAGGCGGCTGTTCTCCCTGGTGGTTTACACCTCGGCGGGGCTGGGCGTGGTGCTGGCGGTGGCGGGCCTTCTGCTGCTTCGCCCGCTGCTGGTGCTGCTGGGGGCTGAAGGCCAGCTGCTGGAAAACTGCGTGCTCTACGGCCGCATCATCCTGCTGGCAAACCCCATCTATATCCTGCAATATGAATTCCAGTGTTTGTTCCCCACGGCGGGCAAGCCTGCCCTCGGACTGTATGTCACGGTGGCGGCGGGGCTCACCAACATGGTGCTGGACGCGCTGTTCGTGGCGGTGCTGCCCTGGGGCATACAGGGCGCCGCGGCGGCCACTGCCATCAGCCAGTGCGTGGGCGGGCTCGTCCCGCTGGTCTATTTTGCGCTGCCAAACCGCAGCCTGCTCCGCCTGGGCCGCGCGCGCATGGAGCCGCGGGCGCTGGGCAAGGTGTGCGCCAATGGCTCCTCCGAGCTGATGAGCAACATTTCCATCCCGCTGGTGAGCATGCTCTACAATCTGCAGCTTCTGGCCATGGCAGGGGAGGACGGTGTGGCCGCCTACGGTGTGCTGATGTATGTCAGCCTTATCTTCCAGGCGGTGTTCCTGGGCTATTCCGTGGGCACAGCGCCGGTCATCAGCTACCACTACGGCGCGCGGAACACCGCAGAGGTCAAGGGCATTTTGCGCCGCAGCCTGGGGCTGATAAGCGTGTTCGCCCTGGCGATGTTCGCGGCTGCCCTGGGGCTGGCACAGCCGCTGTCCCGTCTGTTCGTGGGCTACGACCAGGCGCTCTATGACTTCACGGTGCGCGCCTTCGGCATTTTTGCCTTTTCCTTCCTGTTCACCGGCTTTGCCATCTTCGGCTCGGCCTTCTTCACCGCGCTGAACAACGGCCTTGTGTCGGCGGTCATCTCCTTTTTGCGCACGCTGCTGTTCCAGGTGGCGGCGGTGCTGATCCTGCCGCTGTTCTGGCAGGTGGACGGGATCTGGGCCGCCACCGTCGCGGCGGAATGCATGGCCGCTTTGGTTGCCGGGGCGTTCCTCTGGCGCTGCCGAGATGAGGCAAACCTCATGGTGGTATGAAGAAATGCGACAAAAGAGGGCCGCGCCCGCAGGCAGACGCCTGCGGGCGCGGCCCTTAGCTTGTAGAAAAAGCCTGCTCCGGCAATCAGGCCAGAGCAGGCTTTTGGCTTGTAAACAGGAACACAAAGGGAAAAAGAAGCAAAATGTCAGGTGTATTTTCGGGCGAGCCGGACCGCCTTGCGCCATTCGGCGCCGGATGGCGGTCATTGCATGAAAAAAGCTCTCCCTGGCAGAAGGGAGAGCAATTTCATCGTTTACAGCTGAAAGCCGCCAAAAGGCGCTTTTTGAACAGCTTTATAAACAAAATTGGTGCGAGGGAGGGGACTTGAACCCCCATGGTATATACCACACGCACCTCAAACGTGCGCGTCTGCCGGTTCCGCCACCCTCGCATATCAGGCGGGAAATTCCGCAAAATGTATTCTACCACAGGATGCGGGTGAAGTCAATACCCAGAATTCTGTTCGCCGGAGGCTTCCTCCTCGCCGGGCAGCAGGGTCACCTGCTGCAATTTGCGCTGGATCTGCCGGGTGCGCACGCCCACCAGATTCTCCAGCTCACTGCTGGCCTGGTTCAGCCGGTTCTGCGCCTGGGCCAGCGCCTGGCCGAAGGTGTCGAACTCGGCCTTCACGCTGCCCAGCACCTTCCACACCTCGCTGCTGCGCTTCTGGATGGCCAGCGTCTTGAAGCCCATCTGCAGGCTGTTCAGCAGCGCCGCCATGGTGGTGGGCCCCGCCGCCACGATCTTGTATTCCCGCTGCAGCCGCTCGGCGGTACCCCGGCGCACCACCTCGGCGTAAAGCCCTTCCACCGGCAGAAACATCACCCCAAAATCGGTGGTGTGGCCGGGGGCCAGGTACTTGTCGCGGATGTCCTTGCCGAATCCACGCACCCGCTTGTCCAGTTCCTTGGCCGCCAGCTCCACCGCGGCTTTGTCCGCCGTGTCGTAGGCCGCCAGCAGGGCGGCGTAGGCGTCCTGGGGGAATTTCGCGTCAATGGGCAGCCATACCGGGCTGTCGCCGTCGCCCGGCAGCTTGACCGCAAATTCCACCCGCTCGGAACTGCCCGGCACGGTGGCCACGTTCTCAGCGTACTGCCCGGGAGCCAGCAGTTGCTCCAGAATGGCGCCCAGCTGCACCTCGCCCAGGATGCCCCGGGTCTTGACGTTGCTCAGAACCTTTTTCAGGTCGCCCACGCCCGCGGCCAGCGTGCGCATCTCGCCCAGCCCTTTGTACACCAGTTCCAGCTGCTGGCTCACAAGGCCGAAACTTTTTTGCAGCCGGTCCTCCAATGTCTTTTGCAGCTTCTCGTCCACCGTCTGGCGCATCTCGCCCAGCCGCCGGTCGGTCGCCGCCTGCATGGCGTTCAGGCGCACCTCCATGGTGGTGCGGATGCTTTCCAGTTTCTGCTCGGTCTGCACATTGCTGGCCTGCAGCCCGGAGGCCACGCTGCCGGAAAGCTCCTGCCGCGTCTGGCGTATCTCGGCCAGCAGATCCTGCCGCACCTTTTCCAGGTCCTCGCCGGAAAGCCCCCGCGGGCGGCGCAGCAGGTTGGCGAGGCTCAGCACGCAGGCCAGCCCCGCCAGCACTAAGATCACAATTTCCATCATTTTCTCCTCGCAAAGGGGGATAACCTGCCCCCCGGATTCATAGCTATAAGTATACGTGGTTTGCCGTGGCAAATCAACATTGCAGAAGGCGGCGAGATGACATGGGAAAATCTTTGAAACGAAAGCGCAGGTTCTGGGTGATGGTGTGGTGCGTCTGCTGTGCGGGGGCGGCCAGCGCCATGCTGTGGGCGGTGCAGCGCGCCCAGCCGGTGTGCCGCCAGAAAGACCTGGAGGCGACCACCTTCGTATCGGCCCAGGCGCTGGCGGATGAAGACGGAGAAAAACGGGTGTTCCTCACCTTCGACGACGGCCCCAGCCCCACCACCGAGGCGGTGCTGGACGTGTTGAAAGAAAAAGGGGTGCCGGCCACCTTCTTCGTGGTGTCGGCGGAGAACAACAAGGACTACCTGCCCCTCATCAAGCGGGCGGTGGAGGAGGGCCACCAGATCGCGCTCCACAGCTGCACCCATTCCTACAAGACCATCTATGCCAGCACCACCGCGTTTTGGGCGGACATCAAGGAGCTTCGCCAGCAGATAGACCCCTATGTGGATCTGGAGACCGTCCACTGGCTTCGCTTCCCCGGCGGCAGCACCAACACCGTCAGCCGCAAATACGGCGGCAGCTCCATCATGAAGAACCTGGTGGTCCAGGTGGGGGAGAAGGGCTACCGCTATGTGGATTGGAACGTCTGCGCCGAGGATGCGGCGGGCGGCCACCCCAGCGCCGACGACGTTTACCGCAATGTGGTCAAGGGCGCCGAGGGGAAAAATGTCTGCGTGGTGCTGATGCACGACACCAAGGCCACACGCAAGACCACCGCCGAGGCTCTGCCGGACATCATCGACTGGTTCAAAGAACATGGCTACCGCTTCTGCCGCATCGACGAGCTGGACCGGCAGATATAGACCGCCGCGTTTGTAAATTTTTTGGGAATTATCAGCCCCACACAGGGCTGGCGAATTGTAAACAGGGGCAAAATAGTGTATGATAATAGGGTTGACAGCGCCGTTCATCCCATGGTGGGGCGGGCCGCTGTCAGCCCATTTTCTGTGGAAAGGGGCGCGCGGCGTGTTTGGCTATGTCACCCCCGACAAAGGCGAGATGAAGGTGCGGGAGTACGAGTGCTACCGGGCCGTCTACTGCGGGCTGTGCATGCAGCTGAAAGCGGACTACGGCTTCGTGAGCCGGATGCTCCTCAACTATGACCTGGTCACCGTGGCCCTTCTGGCCGACGGCATCAGCGGCGAAAAAGGCGCCCCCTGCATGAAGCGCTGCATGGCCAGCCCCTTGCGCCGCCGCTGCATGCACGCGGGCACCGGCGGGCTTCGGCTGGCCGCCGCGTCGCTGGTGCTGCTGAGCTGGTACAAGCTGGCGGACGACCTGGAAGACGAGCCCCTTGCCCGTCGTTTCGCCTCAGGCGCGATGCGGCTCCTGCTGTTCCGGGCCCACAAAAAGGCAGCCGCCGCGCAGCCGGAACTGGACAGGCTGCTGGCGGAGCAGACGGCCTGCCAGCAAACGCTGGAACGGGCGGGCTGTGCGAACCCGGACGAGGCGGCAGAACCAACAGGGCGCATGACCGCGGCCATCCTGGAAAAGTGCGCGGCGCGGCTCGAAGACGCGCACATCCTGGGGCGCATGGGCCTGTTCCTGGGCAAGATCCTCTACTGGCTGGACGCCGCGGAGGACTTCGACAAAGACAGGGAAAAGGGCCGCTACAACGTGTTCCTTCGCATGGGGCTGGACCGGGCCGCCGCCATCGAGCAGGCCGCGCTCCAGTGCCGGCTGGCGGCAGGGGAGGTGGCCCGCTGCTACAATCTGCTGCGGCTGGAACTCAACCGTCCCATTTTGGATAATATTATTTTTCTGGGCCTGCCTGCCGGCATCCGCCGCGCCGGGCAGCCGCAAAAACATGAAAAGCACGCAGCGCCGGTGTGACGCCGGCGCGGAAAGGAAACGAACATGGACGCATATCAGGTGCTGGGCCTGCGGCGCGGCGCGAGCGAGGACGAAGTGAAGGCCGCCTACCGCGCGCTGGCGCAGAAGTATAACCCCGACAACTACGAGGCGGGCCCTCTGAAAGAGGACGCGCTGAAAAAGATGGAAGAGATCAACACCGCCTTTGACCAGGTCATGGCTGAACTGCGGGGCGCCCCGGCCCACACCGGCGAGGCCGGCCCCAGGCAGGACGGGCAGCAGGCCGACCCCGGCAGCCTGCCGGAGATACGTGCGCTGATCCAGCAGGGCAGGGTGGACGAGGCCCTGGCCCGGCTGCAGGCGATGCCCGACGGCCCCGCCAGCGCCGAGTGGAACTTTTTGATGGGCAGCGCCTATTACTACAAGGGCTGGCTGAACGAGGCGCTGCGCTACTTCCAGGAAGCCTGCCGCCTGGCCCCCGCCAACCGGGAGTATGCGGCAGCCCTGCACAACCTGCAGAGCACGGCGAACGGCCAGATGCCCGGCAACCCCTACGGCGCCTATGGAACGGGCCCTCAGGCCAACGCGGTGGGATGCAGCTGCTGTGATATCTGCACTGCCATGATGTGCATGGATCTGTGCTGCAACTGCGGTCAGTGCTGACCATGCGCCGGAGAAAAAGCGGGCGGATCGCCCTTTGCGGCGTGTTGTGCGCCCTGGCCATGACGCTGATGCTGGGCGGCAGCGTGATGCCCCTCGCCACATTCTGCGCCCCTGCCATGGGCGGCATCCTGCTGGTGCCCATCGCCATGGAGTGCGGCATGCGCCTCGCGTGGGTGAGCTACGCCGCCCTTTCACTGTTGAGCGTTCTCTTCGTGCCCGACAAGGAGAGCGCCTTCATCTTCGTGTTCCTGCTGGGGCACTATCCGCTTTTGAAAGCCTACCTGCAGCGCATCCCCTGGCGCTGGCTGCGTGCGGCGGTCAAAACGGCGGCGTTCAACGCCCTGGTGTTTGCCTGCTATGGCGTGGTGCTTTACATCCTGCCCATCCAGGCCATCGTGCAGGAATTCGCCCACACCGCGCCCCTGGCGCTGGCAGGGCTTCTGGCGCTGGCCAATGTGTGTTTCTGGGTCTACGACGCGGCGCTGAACAATCTGATACGGGCCTATGCCCTGCGCATGCGGCCGCTGCTGCGGCGCTTTTTGTAAATTGCGGCATTTTACGGAAATTCCAACGAAAAGGATCAGTGTGAATGAATCGGAACAACAGATGGAGGCTCGGCCCAAATTTCTTTTCCAACCTCGCTGTGGTCATCATCGGCATCTCCTTTTATCTGGCAATGTCCAACCTGGACCTGGTGTGCCAGGCCGTCAACGGGGTGCTGGGTGTGCTCTCGCCCTTTGTGGGCGGCTTTGTGATCGCCTATCTGCTGGACGGGCCCGTGCGCTTTTTTGAAGAAAAACTCTCCATGAAGCGGGGCCTGAGCATCGCCGTGAGCTACCTGCTGGCCGTCGCCCTGTTCGCTGTTCTGCTGAGCTTTGTGCTGCCGCAGGTGATGCAGAGCGTGATGGTGCTGGGCAACAACCTGAACTCTTATCTAAGCAGCCTCAATGCCTTTGTGGCGGACATCTCCGCCCGCTTCCATCTGGACGAGGAACTGATCGAGGGCATGATGCTCTCCTACACCGACCTGATGCAGCAGGCCACGGCCCTCCTGCGCGACTTCATGCCCCAGCTGCTGAACTACAGCATGGCGGTGGGCAGCGGCCTTGTGTCTGCCCTCACGGCTTTCATCGCCTCGGTGTACATGCTCATGGGCAAGCAGCGGCTGCTGGGCCAGATGCGAAAGGTCATCTACGCATTTCTGCCCCTGCGGAAAGCCCGGCGCATGCTGGCCGTGTGCAGCAATGCCAACCGGGTGTTCAACGGCTTTATTTACGGCAAGCTGATCGACAGCGCCATCATCGGGGTGCTTTGCTTTATCCTGATGAGCCTGTTCAAGATGCCCTTCGCGCTTCTCATCAGCGTGGTGGTGGGCGTCACCAACGTCATTCCTTTCTTCGGCCCCTTCATCGGCGCCATCCCCAGCGTGATGATCCTGCTGATGGTGGACCCCATCGTGGCCATCGAGTTCGGCGTGCTCATCCTCATCCTGCAGCAGTTCGACGGCAACATCCTCGGCCCCAAGATCCTGGGCGATTCCACCGGCCTGTCGGCCATCTGGGTGCTGGTGGCCATCATCGTGGGCGGCGGCCTGTTCGGGTTTGCGGGCATGGTCGTCGGCGTGCCCACCTTCGCTGTGCTCTACTCCCTCACCAGCGACCTGCTGGCCCGCCGCCTCAAGGAAAAAGGCATCGACAAGAACGGCGACCCGCTGCCGAAGGACCCCGCCCCCCAGGAAAGCGAGGCAAACGCAGAAAATACCCCCGGGCCCCAGCGGCCCTGAAAGGAACCCAACATGTGGTTTGACCGGGCAAATGTTTATCAGATTTATCCTCTGGGCCTGTGCGGCGCGCCGGAACATAACGACGGCGTGTGCGAGCACCGCATCCTGAAACTTCTGGACTGGGTGGAGCACATCAGGGCGCTGAACATGACTTGCGTGCTGCTGAACCCTGTGTTCGAGAGCGACAAGCACGGCTATGACACTCGGGACTATTTCCGGGTGGACTGCCGCCTGGGCACGGGCGAGGACCTGAAACAGGTGTGCGACGCCTTTCACGCCGCGGGCATCCGCGTGATGCTGGACGGCGTGTTCAACCATGTGGGCCGGGGCTTCTGGGCCTTTGAGGACGTGCGCCAAAAGAAGTGGGACAGCCCTTATAAGAACTGGTTCCATCTGAATTTCGACGGCAACACCGAATACAACGACGGCTTCTGGTACGAAGGCTGGGAAGGCCACAACGAGCTTGTGAAGCTGAATCTGAACGACCCGGCGGTGGTGGACCATCTTTTCGCGGCGGTGAAACGCTGGGTGGAGGAGTATGGCATCGACGGCCTGCGGCTGGATGTGGCCTATTGCCTCTCGCCGGATTTTCTTGCAAAGCTGCGCGGCTTTACAGACTCTCTCAAGCCGGAGTTCGTGCTGATGGGAGAGACGCTCCACGGCGACTACAACCGCTGGATGAACGACCACGCCTGCCATTCGGTGACCAACTACGAATGCTACAAGGGCCTTTATTCCAGCTTCAACAGCATGAATATGTTCGAGATCAGCCACAGCCTGAACCGGCAGTTTGGCCCCGAACCGTGGACGCTCTATAAAGGCAAGCACCTGCTGGCCTTTCTGGACAACCACGATGTGGAGCGCATCGCCAGCATCCTTGCGAACCCCGCCCACATCCGCCCGGCCTACGGCCTTCTGTTCGGCATGCCGGGCACGCCGGCGGTGTATTACGGCAGCGAGTGGGGCCAGACGGGCAGAAAGCGGGACGGCGACGCCGCCCTGCGTCCCGCGCTGGAGAGGCCGCAGAACAACGAACTCACCGAGTGGGTGGCTGCGCTGGCCGCCGCCCGCGCCTCGAGCCCGGCCTTGTGCGAAGGGGACTATCGCACCCTGGCGCTGACCAACCGGCAGCTGGTGTTCCAGCGCGCGGTGGGCGGCGAGCGGGTCATCGTTGCGGTGAACGCTGACGGCGAGGAATACACCGCGCACTTTGACGCCGGCGCTGGCCGTGCCACCGACCTCATCACCGGCGAGCCTCACGACTTCGGCGGCGGCAGCCGCCTCGCGCCTTACAGCGTTTACTTTTGGAGGACGGAGTAAGGCGAAAAATTTCATACATGATCGAGCGAAAGAAAAGCACCAAACCTCAAAACGGGCTTGGTGCTTTTTATTTGTGTGTATCGTCCTCAAAAGAGTATTCGTTTAATTCTTTAACGCAATAATCTGTCTCTTTTTGTGCCTAAAGCCATTAACAATTACAAATCTATCATACTGTCTTAAATTTGTTAGGATTTTCTCAAGCCCTAGTACTAAGTTCTGTATAAACAACAAATCCGAACCCATCGCCAATCGGCACGAGGTTCGGATTTGTTTGTTGTGGTGGAGATAAGCGGGATCGAACCGCTGACCTCTTGAATGCCATTCAAGCGCTCTCCCAGCTGAGCTATACCCCCAGACTTTGTGCCGCCGTCTCAAGGCCGCTTCGCTATTATAACAAACATCATTTTCCTTGTCAAGCATTGTTGAAAATAAAATGGAAATGTATAAGTTGACGAAAAAGTACAAACCTCTTGTTTCACATTTCAATTAGGTTTATAATAAGGCTGATTTGGCCTTCGTTTGCTTATGTACTATTAATAAGTATAATGAAGCTCCAAACGCAATCCGCAATGGCAGGCGTTGTTCCTGTGTTTTTTGGAAGGAGATGTTTAACTATGAATGGCACCAATGAACTGCTGCGCGCCATTTTAAAGATCGACGAGGAGGAGCGGGCACGCACCCAGGCCACCGAGGAGTATCGCCAAAAAGCGCAGGCCGATAAGGCCGCTCAGGCAAAGCAGATGGAAGAGAAGGCCATGGAAGACATGCGCCGTGATGTGGACGCGTTCGCCCAGGCCGAGAAAAACCGCGCCGAAGGCGAACTTGCCGCCCAGGCAAAGCGCAAACAGCAGATCCTGGACCAGCTGGACCAGCAGCTGCAGAAAAACAAAGACGCCTGGGTCGATTCCATCCTGACCCGGGTGTTGGGCGGGGGGCAGTAACATGGGCAACACCCAGGCGTCCAACGCCATTCTGGCAAAGGCCCGGGCGATGTACGGCCGCCGGCTCACGGCACGCAACTATCAGGAGCTGCTGAACTGCCGCGACCTGCCGGATCTGATCAGCTACCTCAAGACCCGGACTTCTTACTCCGAGGCGCTGCAGGCGGCGAACCCGGCCACCACCCACCGTGCCCAGCTGGAGACGCTTCTGCGGCTCAATCTGTTTGAGCAGTATGCTTCTCTTTGCCGGTACGAAATGAACATCGGCCACGACTTTTACCGTTACTTCATCATCCGCAGCGAGGTGCAGGCCATCACCACCCGCCTTCAGGAGCTGCATGCGCCGGACGGGGATGTGTCCATCTACACCATGCCGGACTTCATCAAAAAGCATTCCTGCCTGAATCTGAATGCAATGTCCATGGCAACCAGCTTTAAGATGCTGGTGCTGGCGCTGGAGGGCACGCCCTATGCCAAGGTGCTGCGGCCCTTCGCCGATGACCCGGACTTCGCGTTGGAAAACAGCGGCCTGCTGGAACTGGAAGCGGCGCTGGACGGCTTTGTGAACAGCCAGGTGGAGCAGATCGCGTCCACCAAGCTTTCGGGCAAGAGCAAGGACGAAATGCTGTATCTGCTGCGCCGCCAAAGCGATTTGCGGGCCATCGCGGATATCTACCGCCTCAAGAGCGTGCTTCGGGCCGACCGGGCCTTCATCAAAAAGAGGGTCAGCCTGAGCGTCTCCAACATGACCCCGCGCCAGCTGGACGCCCTCATGGACGCACAGGACGCCCAGGATGTGATCCACCGGCTGGTGAACACGCCCTACGCTTCCGAGTTCTACGGCGCGAGCTTCGATTACATCGAAGAGGGCGTGCGCAAGATCGACTACCGCTGGCACCTGAAAAAGCTGCGCTTTTCCACCAACCCCAGCGTGGTGCTGTTCTGCTACATCTTTTTGGCCGAAAACGAGCTTACCAACATCGTACATATCATCGAGGGCGTGCGCTACGGCCTTGCCCCGGACGATATCGCCACGCTGCTGGTAGGCGTGGGCGATTAAGGGGGTGCTGCAATGTTTTTTGACCCCAAGATGCAGCTTGTCTGGGTGGACGGCCCCCTGGAAAAGCTGGACGCATTCATCGAAAACTGCTGTGTGGACGGCAAGCGGGTGCATCCTGCCCGGGCGCTGGACCACATGAGCGCCTCCGCGGGCTATGCCGCGCTGAACGAGGACAACCCCTGGGGCCCGATGGTGGAGCAGATCGAGGCTCTGGCCAAGGGCTTTGAGATCCCGGTGGTGGAGCCCACCCTTGCGGACGGACGCGCCCAGGGCACGCGAGATTATCTGGCCGGCCTGCGAGAGCGGCTGGAAGCCTGCCGCAAAGACCGGCAGCTGCTGGAAAAGCAGCTGGAGATCTGCACAAAGGGCGCCGAGTCCTTCGCGCATTTCTCTTTGCTGGACGTTCCGGTGGAACTGACCCAGCAGTGCGAGTATGTGAAGATCCGTTTTGGCCGCCTGCCCAAGCGGGGCTACGCGATGCTCCAGAAGGACTTCACCGCCGATCCCTACATCCTGTTCGTGCCCTGCAGTGAGGATGCCAAGGCGCTCTGGGGCGTCTACTTCGCACCCCAGAAGGACGCCGCCCGGGTGGACGGCATCTTCTCCGAGGCATTCTTCGAGCGCATCCGCCTGCCCGGCGCGGCGGGCACTCCCGAGCAGATCGTGGCGAACCTGCGCAGGAACATCGAGCTTCTGAATAGCGAGATCGCCGAGGTCAACGGGCAGATGGCCCGGCTCTGGAACGAGGAAAAATGGAAGGTCGCCGGCATTTATGCCTCGGCGTGCAGCCTCGCCCGGCTGTTTGAGCTCCGCCGCTGCGCGGCGGTGCGGGGCGCGCACTTTTTCTACTGCGTGTGGGTGGCGCAGCCGGACATTCCGGCGTTCACCGAAAGCTGCACCGGTGTGGGCGGGCTGAGCACCGCCCAGGACATGGTGGTGACGATGCGCCGCTGGAAGCAGGAGAACCCCGAGCAGTGATGAGGGCCGCCCAAAGCCGCCAGCGCGGCGGCGGCCAACATGATCGAAGGTCGGTATGACCCGAAAGGAAGATGAGGATACATTGGCCATTGAAAAAATGAAACTGGTGCGGGTGGACGGCCTGCTCAAAAATCTGGACAGCGTGATCTACAACTGCTGCCTGGATGGCAACTTTCACCCCGAACCGGCGATCCAGCACATGTCCGGCTCCCTGGGCTATATCACCCTCAGCGAGGACAACCCCTACACCGCCCATGTGCAGAAGATGGAGGAGCTGTTCCAGCTGGTGGGGGAGAGCGCGCCTGCGCTGAGCGCCCAGACCGCCCGGGACATCCAGCCGGAGGACAAGGAAAAGATCCAGGACCTGGCCGAGCGGCTGGCTCAGATGCAGAACGAAAAGGCGGAACTGGAAAAGCACAAGAGCGAACTGGAAGAAAAAAAGACCCAGTTCAGCCACTTCACCGGCCTGGACATGCCCTTTGACGAGATCATCAAGGGCGAATACATCAAGGTGCGCTTCGGCTTTCTGCCCAAAGCCAGCTACGCCCGCATGATGGTGGCTTACGCCGAAAACCCCCACGTGCTGTTTGTCACCTGCAGCGAGGACAAGGGCGGCTACTGGGGCATCTACTTCACTCCGCTGCGCAACGCCGACGAGATCGACGGCATCTTTGCCACCCTGTTCTTCGAGCGCCTGCACCTGCCCGAGGCTTCCGGCACGCCGGAATCCATTGTAAAGCAGCTGGGCGGGGAGATCGACGAGTGCCAGAAGAAAATCGAGGAGAAGGAAGCGGAGATCACCCGCTGCTGGGCCGAGCAGAAAGAGGCCTGCGGCGAGATCTACCAGCAGCTGAAATGGCACGAGCAGGCCTTTGACCTGCGCCATTACGCCGCCTATCGCGACAACTATTTCTTCCTGGTGGGCTGGGTGCCCGCCGCCCAGGCAGCCGCCTTTGCAGAAAAGGTCAAGCAGGTCCGCCACATGCGGGTGACCATTTCCGACCCGGAAGAAGTGGAGAACGCAACCCCGCCCACCAAGCTGAAGAACCCCTGGTTTGTCAAGCCCTTCGAGTTCTTTGTGGACATGTACGGCCTGCCCAGCTACGGCGAGATGGACATCACCGCCTTTGTGGCCATCACCTTCACGGTGCTGTTCGGCATCATGTTCGGCGACCTGGGCCAGGGTGCGGTGCTGGCCGTGGGCGGCTTCATCCTGTGGAAGTGGAAGAAGATGGCCCTTGCCCGGCTCATCGTGCCCTGCGGCATCTCCAGCATGGTGTTCGGCTTCATGTTCGGCTCGGTGTTCGGCTTTGAGGAAGCGCTGGACCCGGTGTATGAGATGCTGGGCATGTCCGGCAAGCCCATCAGCAGCTGGCCCGGCACGCCTCACTCGGTGCTGGACACCGCCGCCATCAATCCCATCCTGGTCTGCGCCATCTTCATCGGCGTGGCGCTGGTGCTGGCGGCCATGGCGCTTCACATCATTGCCGCGCTGCGCAAGGGCCAGTGGGGCGAAGCGATCTTCTCCAACAACGGCCTGGTGGGCATCCTGGTCTACTGCGGCGGCGTTTCTTTCGTCAGCGATTTCATGAGCGGCCCCCACTTCCTTCCCTCGGGCGTCGCCTTTGCCCTGATCGGCGGCGGTCTTGTGCTGCTGTTCTTCAAGGAGATCCTGATCGGCCTGGTGGACCGTCATCCCAACTGGAAACCCGAAAGCTGGGCGGACTACTGCATGCAGAACATCTTCGAACTGCTGGAGTACGTGCTGAGCTATTTCAGCAACACCGTCTCCTTCCTGCGCGTGGGCGCCTTCGTGTTCGTCCACGCGGCCATGATGATGGCCATCTTCAGCCTGGCCGGCGACCCGGTGAACCCCCTCGTCGTGATCCTCGGCAACGCCCTCATCATCGCGCTGGAGGGCCTGCTCTCCGGCATCCAGGGCCTGCGTCTTGAATTCTACGAGATGTTCAGCCGCTGCTATGAGGGCGGCGGCCACCCCTTCAAGGGCGTGAGCCTCACCGACAAGGCCGAGTGAGCCTTCTTTTTGCCAGAACAGGCCGCCGGAGCATTTTTTGCTGCGAACGCCTGCTTCAATACAACAAGACACTAAATTGATTTGGAGGACCTAACCATGAATACTTTTCTGACCATCTGCCTGATCGTTCTTCCGCTGAGCCTGCTCATGGGCTTCGCCGCCTATCTGGCCCGCCAGTCCGCCAAAGGCATGCCCGTCAAGCGCACCCTGACCCTGAACATCACCGCCTTCGTGGTGGTCCTGCTGCTGGCCGCCTGCTTTGCCTTCGCTGTAAGCGCTGAGGGCGAGACCGCCACCGCCGTCATGACCGCCGCCGAGCGCGCCGCCAGCAACGAGAGCATGGGCCTGGGCCTGATCGCTGCCGCCCTGGTCACCGGTCTTGCCGGCATCGGCGGCGGCATGGCTGTTGCCGCCGGCGCGCCTGCCGCGATCGCCGCCGCCTCCGAGGACCCCAAGAGCTTCGGTAAGAGCCTGATTTTCGTGGCTCTGGGCGAGTCCATCGCTCTGTACGGCGTCGTTATCTCCATCCTGATCCTGAACAAACTGGTATAAAGGAGGCGCAGCAATGCGTTTCTTTCTGATCAGCGACAACACCGACACCCAGACCGGCATGCGGCTGGCGGGCATCGAAGGCGTGGTGGCCCACACCGCCGAGGAAGTGACCAACGCCTTTGAACTTGCCCTCTCTCAGCCGGACATCGGCATGATCCTTGTGACGGAAAAGATCGCCGACGATTTCACCGAGATCGTCAACGACGCGAAGAAGGACCAGGAGGGCCCGCTGGTGCTGGCCATCCCGGACCGGCACGGTTCGGCCCTTGGCCGTGACCGCATCACCCGCTATGTGCGCGAAGCCATCGGCGTTAAGATTTGAGGTGCAGCATAAATGATTGAAGAAAACGAGCGCGCGGCAAAATTCATGCAAGCCATCCAGCGGGACGGCGAAAAGCGCCGCGCCGCCATCATCCAGTCCATCGACGAGGAGATCGCCGCCGAGCTGGAAAAAGTGAAGACTGCCGCCGAGGCCAAAGCGCGGCAGATGGGAGACTATGAAAAGGTCCGCCTGCAGGAAGAGACCAACCGCAAGCTGAGCCACAGCGTGGTGGAGACCGGCGCCGAGCTGGCCGCCCGCCGCAGCGAGATCGCCCAGCAGGTGTTCGACGCCTGCGAAGAGAAGCTGGCCGCCTTCACCGCAAAGGCGGACTATGCCGATTATCTGAAAAAGAGCGCCGGGGCTCTGCTGGCGCTGCTCCATGCGGACAAGGCCGTGTTCTACGCCCGCCCGCAGGATGTGGAGGCTGCCAAGTCGGCGGTTCCCGCCGGCTGCGAGGTGACCGCCGACGCCACCATCCGCCTGGGCGGCCTGCGCGCCAAGAGCGGCGCGGTGGAGGCGGACGACACGCTGGACATGAAGCTGGAAGCCCAGAAAGACTGGTTCCTGCAGCACTCCGGCATGTCCATCGCCCTTTAATTTCGAAAACCGAGGTGAACCGAATTGGCTCAAAATCTCATCTACAGCATCAACGGCCCGGTGGTCACCATCAAAGGCAAGACCGGCCTTTCCATGATGGAAATGGTCCATGTAGGCAACGACCATCTGGTGGGCGAAGTCATCCGCATGGATGAGGAGCTCACCACCATTCAGGTCTACGAGGAGACCAGCGGCCTTGCGCCCGGCGAGCCTGTGACCACCACCGGCGGCCCCTTGTGCGTTACCCTGGGCCCCGGCATCCTGCGCAACATTTACGACGGCATCCAGCGGCCTCTGCCCGCCCTGGAAAAGGAGAGCGGCCCCTTCATCGCCCGCGGCTGCAACATCCCCAGCCTGGACCCCAACGCCAAGTGGGACGTGACCGTGACGGTGAAGGTGGGGGACAAACTGGTCCCCGGCCAGGTGTATGCCACCTGCCCCGAGACCCCGGTCATCCTGCACAAGTGCATGGCCGCCCCCGGCGTGGAGGGCACCGTGACCTGGGTGGCGGAGAACGGCAGCTACACCGTGAACGACACCGTCGTGCGCATCACCGATAAAAACGGCAGCGAGCGGGAACTGACCCTGTGCCAGAAATGGCCCATCCGCCGCCCCCGCCCCGTGCAGGCCCGCATGCCCGCCCAGCGCCCGCTGATCACCGGCATGCGTGTGGTGGACACCATGTTCCCCATCGCCAAAGGCGGCGCCGCCGCCATCCCCGGTGGTTTCGGCACCGGCAAGACCATGACCCAGCATCAGCTGGCCAAATGGTGCGACGCCGACATCATCATCTACGTGGGCTGCGGCGAACGCGGCAACGAAATGACCCAGGCCCTGACCGAGTTCGGCGAACTGACCGACCCCAAGACCGGCCGCCCCCTGACCGACCGCACGGTGCTCATCGCCAACACCTCCAACATGCCGGTGGCGGCGCGTGAGGCGTCGATTTACACCGGTATCACGCTGGCCGAATATTACCGCGACATGGGCTACCACGCCGCCATGATGGCCGACTCGACCTCCCGTTGGGCCGAAGCCCTGCGCGAGATCTCCGGCCGCCTGGAAGAGATGCCCGCCGACGAAGGCTTCCCGGCCTATCTGCCCAGCCGCCTGGCTGAGTTTTACGAGCGCGCCGGGTATGTCAAAACGCTGTCCGGGCAGGAGGGCTCGGTCTCGGTCATCGGCGCGGTCAGCCCGCAGGGCAACGATTTCTCGGAGCCTGTC
>DWXV01000051.1 GCA_019119025.1 Candidatus Allofournierella excrementigallinarum | reverse complement strand
CAGCTCTTGTTCGTCACCAAAAATCAATCAAGGTTTTGGTATTCCGTAACTGTCTTGAGGTAGACAGCAGGATCGCCGTTAAGGATTAAATCAGCATATGCAGCAGGGTCATTATAGATCAGATAGTCGAGTTCCGACTGTTGATACATATTGTTTACCACTTCATTTTCCACAGCAATAGTGTCGATAGAAACCATGCTGCCGTCTGAAAAGCAAAGCTCTACACAAGCAGTATCAAGATTAAATTCACAAGATAACAAGCGTTTCATGGTAAATACCTCTGTAATTCTAATATTTTGTTGCAAAAAAGAACGATGCCGGTCATGCGACTCGACATCGTTCTTTTCGTTGTTGTTTCCAACCCTGTCAGACAGATGCCGTAAAATAGTAATTTTTTAGAATTACTGTTTTACGAGCACCCGTCTAAAAGCGGGCCTCTTTTCATTTTTCGTAGTAGAAGCAGCCGACGCCCACCGCGCCGGGGCCGGTGTGGCAGGCGATGCTCAGAGAAAGGGGCGCCGAGTGCACCCGGCAGCGGGGCAGGCGGCTCTGGACGTATTTCTGCCACTTTTTGCCCAGTTCGGCATCGCCGCTGTAAGCCGTGCCGATGTGGAGGTTCATGCCGTTGAAGCGGCCGGTGATATCGTCACAGATGGCGTCCAGCATCTTTTCCACCGCCTGGCGCATGCCCCGCACCTTGGCGTAGGCGTCGATTTTTCCTCCTTGGATCTGCAGCACCGGCTTGATGTTCAGCACCGTGCCGATGGCGGCGGCCGCCGGGGTGATGCGTCCGCCCTTTTTCAGGTATTTCAAATCGCTGCAGGTGATGTAGATGCTGGCGTCCAGGGCGTGCTGTTCCAGCTGGGCCTTCACCTGGGCGGCGGTAAGGCCCCGCTTGACCAGGCGCTTTGCGTCCAGCACCGATTGCAGCTGGGTGAGGGAGATGCGCTTGTTGTCCACCACCTGCACCCGGCCGTCGTAGTCCTCGGCCAGGGCCGCGGCTGTCGCACAGGAGCCGCTGAGGCCGCTGGTCATGGGGATGTAGACCAGTTCGTCGTGGTCCGCCAGCAGCTTTTCCCACAGCTCCGTCACGTCCGCCGGGCTGGGCATGCTGGTGGTGATGTCCGCCCCTTCCGCCTGGGCTTTGTAAAAATCCGGCGCGGTGAGTTGCACGCCTTCATACAGCCACTCGCCGTTCACCGAAAAGGGCATCGGAACCACATGCACCCCCATCTTGCGGGCCTGGCGTTCAAAGATGCCGCTGTTGCTGTCCGTCACGATCGCGATCTTCATTTTCTGCACCTTGTTCAAAAAGCTCCGTGTGCTGCCCGGCGTCTTCGCCTGGCCTTAACTACTATTATTTAATGCTATCAGACAAGGGGGTGTTTGTCAAATCGGGCGGTCAAAAAGCTCTGGCGCGCACCAGGGTTTTGTGCTATATTTATGTATAAGTTTTATGCGCTGAACGCAAAGGAGCAATTCCCGCATGACCTACCGCTTGAACGACAACGCCGGCGACTCCATCGCCGTGCCGCAGCTGGTGTTCCGCCATCTGGACCGGGCCGGCGGCGACCCGGTGCGGGTGGCCTTATACGTCATTGCCACCCGCTGCACCGACCCCAAGACCATCGCCCACGATCTGAAACTCAAGACGGTGGCTTCGGCCAGCAGCGCGCTGGAATTCTGGCACGGCGTGGGCCTGCTGGAAAAGGAGCGGGGAGGCCCCCCGGCGCCGCCCCCCGCTGAAAAGGCCCCGCCCCTCACCGCCGACCAGCTTCGGATGGCCGCCCTGCGGGACCCCACCGTGTCCATGCTGGCCAGCGAAGCCCAGACCTGCCTGGGCAAAGCGCTGGGCCAGAAGGACGTTCAGCGGGTGGTGTCGCTGTATGTGAACGAGAGCATCCCCGCCGAGGTCATCCTGCTGTGCGCGGCTTACAACGCCGGGCGGGGCCGCCGCTCGGTGGCGCAGCTGGAGCGGGAGCTGGACCGCTGGGCCCAGGAGGGCGTGGCCAGCGGCGAGGACGCCGAGCGCCATCTGCAGCTGCTGGCGGACCGGGCGCGCCACGAGCGCACCGTGGCCGAACTGCTGGGCGTGCCCGCCGAGGACCTGACCATGGCGGACAGGAACTGCGTGCGCCGCTGGTACGAGGAGTACCGCTTCGATGACGCGATGGTGGCCGAGGCGGTGCTGCACGCCGGGGCGGGCAAGGACGCGAAATACGTCAACGGCATTTTGAAAAGCTGGCACGGAAAAGGCTGGCGCACCCTGGCGGACACCCGGGGCGCCGGCGGGCTGGAGGGCAGCAACATCCGGGTGGACCGGGCGGCCCCCAGCGGCAACGACATCCTGCGCCGGGCGCAAAACCGCCCGCTGCGGCTGAAACGGGAGGACTGAACCTATGCGCACGAAAACGGAACTGTTGAGAGAAGCGCAGCGCCGGACCGCAAGCGCCCGCCAGCGGGCCATGACCCTGGCGGCACGGCGGCGGCAGGCCGCCGCGGCGGCCATCCCCGAGCTGGAGCCGCTGGAGGGCAAGGTGCGCTCGCTGGGCATCCGGCTGGTGCAGCTGGCCGCGGCGGGCGCGAAGGAAGCGGAGCAGAACGCCGCCCGCGCCCAGCGCGCCGCCGCCCAAAAGCAGCTGGAAACGCTGCTGGCGGACCACGGCTACGGCCCCGCCAGCCTGGAGCCGGCCTTCGAGTGCCCGGTCTGCAAGGACACCGGCGTGGCCAGCGGGCGGATGTGCGCCTGCGTTTTTCGCCGGGCCCGGCAGCTGCGGCGGGAGGAAATTGCCAAAGAGTCGCCCCTGTCCCTGTGCGGATTCGACTCAATGGAACTGCGCTACTACCCGGACGAAGCGGACGAGGCCACCGGCGTGAGCATCCGCGCCGAAATGGCCGAGGCGCTGGCCGCCCTGCGGGATTACGCCGAGGGCTTTGACATGAAGAGCACCAGCCTGCTGCTCTGCGGCAACGCGGGCCTGGGCAAGACCCACGCGGCGCTGGCCATTGCCCAGACGGTGCTGGAAAAGGGCTTTGACGTGGTGTACATCAGCGCCCAGAGCCTGTTCGGCCAGCTGGAGCGGGACCGCTTTGCGGACGACTGCCCTCTGATGGAGGCGGTGCTGGAGGCGGACCTGCTGGTGCTGGACGATCTGGGCACCGAGTATGTGAGCCCCTATGTGCTCAGCTGCTTTTACAACCTTTTGAACACCCGCCTTTTGGAAAAACGGCCCACCGTTTACACCACCAACATCGTGGACGGCAAGGCCTTTGAGGCCCGCTACACAGAAAAGATCGCCAGCCGCCTGGGGGGCAGCTGCGAGCCGGTGCTGTTTCTGGGGCAGGACATCCGCAAGCTGAAAAGCATGGAATAAAACAAGAGAAAAGGAAAATATCATGGGCGCAAAGCCCGCTGCGCCCCTTCTGCCGGGCATGGCCTTCCCCATCATGATCAGCACCTACAAACATAGAATTCAGCGGCTGGAGGCCATCAAGTTCCAATAAAGCCGCCCGTTTCCCGAAAGCTTTTCGGGGAGCGGGCGGCTTTTCTTCTCAAAAAACGCTTTAGCTTCGCTTCTGCTTTTCCAGCGCTTCCTCCAGGGCCAGGGAGATCTGGTCCGGGCAGGAGGTGGGGCGGGGGCCGCAGGTGGTGCCCCGCATGCGGCGGATGGCGTCGGCGGCGTCCATCCCCACCAGCAGGCTGCTGACGCCCTTCAGGTTGCCGTTGCAGCCGCCCACCACTTCGATGCTGTGGATGGTGCCGTCGTCGTTCAGGGTGACAGTGGTGCTGCGGGAGCAGGTGCCGCTGTTTTTGCGGGTGTGGGTGGTCATTTTTTGTTCCTTCTCTCTTTTATGCTTTCTTCGTTTTTGCCAGTTCGTTCAGCCGCAGCACTTCCTCATCGGTGCAGCGGCAGAGGCCCAGCCGCCGGGGCTTGCCGGCGTGGATGCCGTGAAAGTCGGTGCCGCCGGTGGTGACGAGGCCGTACTTTTCGGCCAGCCGGCGCAGCCCCTCTTTATCCTCGGGGGTGTTGCGGGGATGCTCGATCTCCACCCCGTCGATGCGGCCTGCGGCGGCCAGTTCGGCCACCAGCTCCATGCTGTTGTAGACGCTGGGGTGGGCGAACACCGCCACGCCCCGGGCAGCCTTGATGACTGCCAGGACGTTCTCCACCGGCTCATACTCCGGGTTGTGGAGCACCCTGCCGCCCTTGGCGCCGAAGAGGGCCTTGTAGTCCTGCTGGTAGATGCCGTCCACCAGGCCGTACTCATAGAGCACCCGCATGAGGGTGCTTTTGAAGATGACGCCGCCGCCCGCGTCCGCCATGCGGCGGGCGTCCTCCAGCCTGAACTGGGGGTAAATTTCCTCCAGTTCTTTGGCGCTTTGGGTGCAGACGGCGTTGCGCCGGGCGGCCATCAGGCGGCAGTGGGCTGCCAGTTCGGAGCTGCCCTTGTCCGGCCAATAGCACAGGATGTGCACCTGCCGCCCCCGCTCAAAGTCGTAGGCGGTGAGCTCGGTCGCGGGGATGAGGCGCACCCCTTCCACCGTGGGGTTTTCATAGGCGTATTCCACCGGCAGCAGGGTGTCGTGGTCGGAGATGGCCAGCCACGCAAGACCCGCCCGGGCCGCCAGCTTTGGCAGCACGGGGGCGGGCAGCGCCCCGTCGGACCAGGTGGTGTGGGTATGCAGATCGCCGGCCATGGTGTCCACCTTCCTTTGGGTCTTCAGCCGTGCTTGTAGTAGTTGATGAGGCAGCCGTCCAGCAAGATCTGCCGCTCGTCCGCCGTGAGGGGGGCGATGGAGAGGGTGAAGGCCCTGGGGCCGTTTTCGCCCAGCACGAAGGCCGGGATGTTCCCCAGCCGGTTTTCTTCCAGCAGCGCCCGCACGCCGGGGACGAGGACGTAGTCGCCCAGGCCGAAGGGGGTGGGTCCTTCCAGCTGGAAGGGCAGCATGCCCCAGTTGATGAGGTTGGAGCGGTAGCGCTTGGTGGCATACTCCACCGCGATGTTGGCCCCCGCGCCCAGCACGCGCTGGCAGCTGGCGGCCTGCTCGCGGGCGGAGCCGTCGCCGGGCTTCACCGCATAGATGGTGCTGGCGATGGCCAAATCGTTCCAGGCGAGGGCCTCGCAGCCGGGCACGGCGCGCACCTGGGCCAGCAGGGCGTCGCTGCCCTTGCCGGCGGCGCGGCCGGCTTCCTCGGCCTGCACCGCCTTGGCGCGGCCCACATAACCCGGGTCCTTGCGGCTCAGGGTGAACTCCGCCAGGCCCAGGGGATTGGAGCGGTAGCTGCTGGTCTCGCCGCTGGGGATGAGCTCGTCGGTGGTGGTCACCGGGTCGGTGATGTAGCTGGTGACCTTCAGCAGCAGGTTGCCGGCCAGGGGCTGGATGGAGGGCCAGTCCTTGATGTTGGGCCCCAGGCGCAGCAGGCTGTCGTAGTTTGCCTTGCCCCAGCCGTTGTAGACGCGGCTGCGGTAGCTGGAGTCGTCGAACTCGTACTCGGGGATGTGGGGCTCATAGTCGATGTCGGTGGCGGGGGTGAGGATGCCGCCCATGCGGGTGGTGGCGGCGATGGAGCGGGCGTCCATCAGCGCCACGCCGGCGATCTGGCCGCTGCCGGGCTTGGAGCCCTCGCGGCTGGGGAAGTTGCGGGTGGTGTGGCGGATGGAGAGCGAGCCGTTGGCGGGCACGTCGCCTGCGCCGAAGCAGGGCCCGCAGAAGGCGGTGCGCACGGTGGCGCCCCCGGCCATCAGGCTGGCCAGGGCCCCGCTCTTCATCAGGGCCATCATGGTGGGCTGGCTGGAGGGGTAGACGCTGAGGGCGTACTCGCCGTTGCCGCCGGAGAAGCCTTCCAAAATCTGGGCGGCCTCGCAGATGTTGGACCAGGTGCCGCCGGCGCAGCCGGCGATGACGCCCTGGTCCACCCGCAGGCGGCCGTTCTCGATCTTGCTCACCAGGTCCAGCTTGACCTTGCCGCCCACCAGCGCGGCGCAGTCCTCCTCGGTCTTGTGGAGGATATCCTCGAGGTTCGCGTTCAGCTCCTCGATGGTGTAGACGTTGGAGGGGTGCATGGGCAGGGCGATCATGGGCCGCACCTTGTCCAGCGCCACTTCCACCACGCCGTCGTAATACGCCAGGTCCGCCGGGGCCAGGGGCTTGTAGTCCCCTTCCCTGCCGTGAACGGCCAGATACTTCCGGGTGGCCTCATCGGTGACCCAGATGCTGGACAGGCAGGTGGTCTCGGTGGTCATCACGTCGATGCCGCTGCGGTATTCCAGCGGCAGGCTGGCCACGCCGGGGCCCACGAACTCCATGACCTTGTTCTTCACATAGCCGCTGGCGAACACCGCGCTGATGATGGCCAGGGCCACGTCCTGCGGCCCCACGCCGGGCACGGGCGCGCCGGTGAGGTGCACCGCCACCACGCCGGGGCAGGCCACGTCGTAGGTGCGGTTCAAAAGCTGCTTTGCCAGCTCGCCGCCGCCCTCGCCGATGGCCATGGTGCCGAGAGCCCCGTAGCGGGTGTGGCTGTCGGACCCCAAGATCATCCTGCCGCAGCCGGCATACATCTCCCGCATGTACTGGTGGATGACCGCCAGGTGGGGCGGCACATACACGCCGCCGTACTTCTTTGCGGCGGACAGGCCGAAGAGGTGGTCGTCCTCGTTGATGGTGCCGCCCACGGCGCACAGGCTGTTGTGGCAGTTGGTGAGCACATAGGGCATGGGGAACTTGGTGAGGCCCGAAGCGCGGGCGGTCTGCACGATGCCCACGAAGGTGATGTCGTGGCTGGCCATCGCGTCAAATTTAAGTTTCAGAGCGTTTTCGTCGCCGCTGTGGTTGTGCGCCTGCAAAATGCCCCAGGCGATGGTGCCTTTGCGGGCGTCCTGCCGTGCGGCCTCGTCAAAGCCCAGCGCCGCCAGGGCGGCGGGGGCGTTTTCGTCGGCGGGGACCCACTGGCCCCGGGCGTAATACATTCCGGTCTTGGAGCAAGTGACCATGAAAAGCCTCCTGTATGCCCGGGCTGCGGCAAGCCGCGCCGCGGGCCTGTTGTTTTTTTGAAAAACTTTCTTATTATTATAGCACGATCGCCCGGCTTTTGAAATGCCGGACGCCGCTTTTTGCAATTCATCCCGCCGTTTTGGGCGGGTGGAGCACGCCGTCTTCGTCAAACCAGCCGCTCTCGCTGATGGAGTTGAGATGGTCCAGGATGCGGGCCTTCTCCCCCTCGTCGGTGAGGATGGAGGTGCGCCCGCCGGTCTGCACGCAGGGGATGAGGCGGACGGTGGCGTTTTCCGCCCCCGGGCCGGTGAGGGTGACGGTGACGAGGGCGGTGTCCACCGTTTCCATGTTGAACCAGAAGTTGCCCAGGCTGTAGAGCACCGGCACGTCCCCCCGCCAGCCGGCCCCCTGCAGGATGTGGGGGTGGCTGCCCACGATGAGATCCGCCCCCGCCTCGGCAAAAAGGGTGGCAAGGTCGGCCTGGGCCTGCTCCAGCCGGGTGCTGTACTCGGTGCCCCAATGGACGTAGACCACCAGATAGTCGCACCGGCTGCTGGCCTCCTCGATGGCCTGCACCGCCAGCGCCGGGTCATAGCAGCGCAGCACGCCGGGGCTGCCCTCCCCGGCCTCGGGGGTGAGGACGTACTTTTCGGCGCGGGTGCAGGCCACGTATCCAATGGTCAGCCCGTCCACCGTGAAGTAGCGGGGCGTCATGGCTTCTTCCAGGTCCGCGCCCGCCCCCACATAGGCGATGCCCGCGTCCGAAAGGGTGGTCAGGGTGTCGGCAAAGGCGTCAGCGCCATAGTCAAAGCAGTGGTTGTTGGCAAGGCCGACGATGTCCACCCCCAGCTGCTGCCATATTTCCACGTTCTCCGGGCGGGAGCGAAAGGTGAACTCCTTTCCCGCCATGGGGGCGCCCCGGTGGGAAAAGGCGAACTCGTTGTTGGAAAGGAGCACGTCCGCGCCGCGCATCTCTTCCAGCAGCAGCGGGTCAAAGCAATCCTCCACGCCGGCAGTCTTGACGTAGTGGAGCATATTGTACCAATCGTCGGCGAAGTTCACGTCGCCGGTGAAGGCCAGCGTCACTTCGGGCACGGGGCTCGGCGGCGGGCTGGGCGTGGGGCTGGCAGTGGGCGCAGGCGGCGGAGAGGGCGACGGGGCGGCGGCCTGCCCGCCGGCGCCGGGCGCGAAGGCCGCCGCGGCAAAGGCCCCGGCAACGCACACGACCCCCAAAAACACTTTGACCGCATCCAACGGATTTTTCATCAGCTCACCCGCCTTTGACCGTTTTCTTTAGTATATTGCCTTTTCGTCCCCGGTGCAAGAGGCCGCCGGGGTGGAAAAAGGGATTTGACATTTTGCGGCCCAGCGGGTATAATAATCAAGTATCCACCCGCGGGGTTAGTACATCGGTAGTGCGTCGGCTTCCCAAGCCGAACAGGCGGGTTCGACTCCCGTACCCCGCTCCACATCGGAATGGATTTTGCTCCATTCAAAAAGCCCGGTCAGAAGACCGGGCTTTTCTCATGCCGCTTCGTCATTCCTCCTTTTTTCCACAAAACTTTGCTTGCGCAAATTTTTGCGGGGGCCCTGCCGCCCGGCGGACGGGAAAACGCAAGCTGCGCATCGTTTGGGCGGTTTATATAGCAAGACGCGCCCCTGTCCGGCCTCGCTGCCGGACAGGGGCGCGTTCTTTTTCAATCGCTCACAGGCCATTCCCAGCCATGCTCCCGGGCGTAGCTTGCAGCCACGTCGCTGAACATGTCGGGCCAGCGCTCGTCCCAGTCCGGGAAGAGGCTGAGCAGGAAGGCAAGTTCCTCGCTGTCCGCAGGCTGGATCCGCTTGTATGCGGTGAAGGTCAGGCCATCGGGGAAGTCGAAGGTCCTTTGGGCTTCAAAGTGAGCTGAGAGGGCATTTTCCTGCCCCATCGCCGCATTAATACGGTTGTTCAGCTCCAAAAAAGCGTCAGAATTCGGCACATACAGCCAGCTGCAATCCAAAATCACTGTGGGCAGGCCGTGAGTGGAGGGAACGGATATTTCATACTGGATGAGCCACTCCAGATCGTTGGGCATACGGCCGGCGGAAAACACCTGAGCGCAATAGTCGCCGGTGGCGTTGATGTAGACCTTATCGCCGGGCTGATAAACTTCGAGAATATAATCCACCATTTCGTCGATCTGGGCCATGTCCTGCCGGCGGCTGAGGTCCAGGGGCGTGGTGCCAAAAGCACCGCCCAGAGTGTTGGCCGGCGCGGCCAGCAAAAACTGCGCCCCAATGAGCACTGCCGAAAGGCAGGCTGCAGCCCGGGCCTCCAGCTGCCGCCGCATCGCGCACACCGCCGCCAGCGCGGCAAAAATCAAAACAAGATATACCGGCTCCAGCAAAAGCGACTGATGGATGCCAAAGCTCTGCACCCGGGCAAACATCCAGAACGCCACCGCCCAGGCACCGGCCAGCACCGGCAACCACAGGCGGGTGCTGCGGCGCACGGCAAGGGCCACCGCCCCCACCGCCAGCGCCGCCAGCAGAACATACCCGAGATAGGCTTTCTGGATGGCAAGATTTTCCGCAATGCCGCCCCCATAGAACGCGCCGTAACGGTCTGCGTAGTCGTAGGTAAGAGCCCGCCTGAAGGTGGGGAACAAAGGCACCACGATCAGCGCCGCCGACAGGCCGCCGAAAAGCAGCATATTGCCCAACACCCGCGGCCACCGGCGCAGCGGGCGGCTGAACAGCACTGCGGCACACCAGAACAGGTAGTACGCGAAGATAAAGTACATATACCACCGACGGGTGAGAATCAGGCAGAAGGTGGCAATGAACAGGCACAGCAGCCGCGCCCAGGGCAGGGTCTCAAAGCGGTGATCCACGGTGAGCAGCAAAATCAGCGCAGCAAAGGCCAGGCCAAAGGGGTCCGGCATGCCATGGGTGAGCGGGAAAAGCAGCAGCGGCCAACTCACAAGAAAGGCCCCACACAGGCCATAGTAAACGTTCCAGCGGCGCACGCCCAGGGCAAGGCCGATTTTTTTTGCTGCCAGCATCCAGGCGGTATAGACCGGCAGCATGCAGGTCAGATAGCTGCAGATCGCAAAGCTCTCCACCGTGCGGGTGGTAAAGGTGAAGGGGCCCGCAATGAACAGGTTCATAAACACCTTGTAGTCGTCCCGCATAAGATTTCGTATTATCTCGCCCAAAGCCATGAAACCGTTGGCTGCGAAGTTGGCTGCCATTGTGTTCTGCTTTTTGTAGTAATTGATGTAGTCATAGTAGTAGATAGTGTCGCGATAATACATCAAAAAACAGACGATGATCAGACCTGCCACCGCCACGATCAGCAGCGTCCTGCGGAAAGCCTTTTCCCCGAATGGGTCAGCCTCAAAGCAGACCGAAGCTGTTTTGCGCAGCAGCCAGTACATGCCAAAAAGGCACAGCCCCGACAGCCACAGCAGCAGCACCGGCCCGCCATAGGCCACCAGAAGCCCGGCGGCGCACACTGCCACAAAGCCGGCCCCGGCGCAAATCAGGCCACGCTCCAGCGTTGTCAGGCTTTGCCAGGCACGCCCGGCCAGCCCTTTCATCTTTTCCAGCATCGTCATTCGTTCCTCTCTTTTCAGGGAAAAAGCCGCAGGAGAGTTTCTCTTGCGGCTCTTTCTCTCATTCTTTTAAGGCTCGCTCCAAAAGGTCCAGCAGGCTTTCGCTCACGGTGCGCCGGCGCGCCGTGCGGCGGGGCGGGCGCTTGTCCCGCCCGGGGCGGGGCTGGGCTTTCGGCGGGGCGGGCTGCTCGAGCAGGGGCTTTGGGAAGCTGTCGGCCTGGGCGCCAAGGGCCGCCAGGTTCTGCTCGGTCTCGCCAAGGGCGGTGTAGATGGCCCCCGTGGCCCTTTGCAGGCGCTCGGCGGCCTCGGCGATCTGCCGGTCCACCTGTTCCAGCTGGCTGCGTAAAAGCAGCACCGTGTCTGCCATCTGTTGGGCGCTTTGGCGGGCGGACTCCTGCTGGGTGCGGCGGGTCTGGTCAAAGCGGGCTTTCTCCAGTTCCAGCTCGCGCCGGGCGGCCTCCCGCTGCTGCTCCATCTGGCGCTGGGCGTCCGCTTTTTCCTGTTCCATCCGGCACAGGTCAGCCTGCTTTTCTTCTTCAAAGGCGCTGCGCTGGCGCTCCAGCTCCTGCCTGCCCTGCCTCGCCTTTTCCTCGCCTTCGGCGCGGGCGGCTTCCAGGTCCGCCAGGGCCTGTTCCAGCTGACGGTGCTGCTGCTCCAGCTGCTCGGTGAGGCGGGCGTTGTCCGCCCGCAGGACCACCGTCTCCTGCTCCTTGGTGAACAGGCGGCTCTTGTAGCCGCTGGCGGTCTCTTCCATGTGCAGCAGCTGCTCGCTGACGGCACGGGCGCGGCTCTCGGCCTCTTCCGCGCGCTTTTCCTCGCTGGTGAGCTTGTCGCACACTTCCCTGGTCTTTTCCAGAAGGACGCCGTTGTCCGCCTTGGCGTTTTCCAGCTCCCTGCGCAGGGCCTCGGCGGCTTGTTCCTGCTGCTTCTGGGTTTCCAGCGCCTTGGCGCTCAGTTCGTCGATATAGGCAAGCACCTGGGCTTTTTGAAAGCCCATCAGGGACGTTTTGAACTCGCCGGGGGTGGGCTTGTCCGCCATGGCGCCGCCTCCTTTCGGTCAGTCTTCGGGCCGCTTATCTGCGGTTGTTCAGCAGGCCCATGATCTGGTTGAAGTAATCCTCGTCGTCGTCCTCGCTCTTGGAGTCGGCGGCGGGGGCGGAAGAAGCCGCGGTGCCGGCGTCTGCGCTGAACACGGCGGTGGGCATAGTATGCACCGGCGCGGCCTCGGCGGCGCGGGACGCGGCCTGGGAAGCGGGCGCGTTCTCGAAGCCGGTGGCCACAACGGTGACCCGCAGCTCGTCCGACAGGTTCTCGTCAAAGGTGGTGCCCCAGATGATGTTCGCGTCGGGGTGGGCGGACTGGGTGATGAGGCTGGAGGCCTGCTCCACCTCTTCCAGGCCGATGTCCGGCGAGGAGGTGATGTTGATGATGACGCCCCGGGCGCCGGCGATGGAGGTCTCCAGCAGGGGGCTGGAAACGGCGGCCTTGGCGGCGTTTTCCGCCTTGCCCGCGCCCTTGGCGCTGCCCACGCCCATGTGGGCGTAGCCGGCGTCCTTCATGATGCTGCGCACGTCGGCGAAGTCCAGGTTGATGAAGGCGGGGATGTTGATGAGGCTGGAGATGCTTTCCACGCCCTGGCGCAGCACGTTGTCGGCGGCCTCGAAGGCGTTCATCAGGGTGATCTTCTCCTGGCTGATGAGCTTCAGCCGCTCGTTGGGGATGACGATGAGGCTGTCCACATGCATCAGCAGCGCGGCGATGCCCTGCTCGGCCAGGCTCATCTTGCGGCGGCCCTCAAAGGCGAAGGGCTTGGTGACGATGCCCACGGTGAGGATGCCCAGGTCGTGGGCCACCTCGGCCACCACGGGGGCCGCGCCGGTGCCGGTGCCGCCGCCCATGCCGGCGGTGATGAAGGCCATCTGCGCGCCCTTCAGGGCGTTGGCGATCTCGTCTTTGCTCTCTTCGGCGGCGCGCTGGCCGATCTCGGGATCGGCGCCGGCGCCCCGGCCCTTGGTGAGCTTGGAGCCGATCTGCACCTTCTGGGTGGCCTTGCTGTTCAGCAGGGCCTGCTGGTCGGTGTTCATGGCGATGAACTCCACGCCCTGCAGCCCGGCGGCCACCATGCGGTTCACGGCGTTGCCGCCGCCGCCGCCCACGCCGATCACCTTGATGTTCGTAATATTCATCATCTCTTCATCGAGAATGAAAGCCATCTTGCAACTTCCCCCTAAGCGTTTTTATGCCACATCCAGCTGCGGGGCAGACTGTGCCGCCGTAGAATGTAAAACTAATAATAGCATAGCAGACGGGCGGCAGAAATTCAAGTGGGAGGGGCTGGTGAATTTGCGGTTTTTTGCCCGCAGTTTGCCGTTTTCCGCCTTGGCCGCCGGCGGTCAAAACACAGCAGGGCGGGGCGGGCGTTCTGCGCCCGTCCCGCCTTTTTCACTGCCGCCGGCAGACCGCGTCCGCCCCCAGCGAACGCAGGGTGCCCGCAAGGTCGCCGTAGCCCCGGCGGATGTGCTCCAGGCCGAACAGCCGGCTCTCCCCTTCGGCGGCCAGGGCCGCCACCGCCAGCGCCGCGCCGCCCCGCAGGTCCCGGGCGGTGAGATCCGCGCCCGACAGGCGCTTCACGCCCTCTATCTCCAGCGCGCGGCCGCAGCGCACCGCTTTTCCGCCCAGGGCGGAAAAGCCTTCGGCGCAGGCGAAGCGGTTCTCGAACACCGTGTCCTCCACGGCGCTGCGCCCGGCGGCGGTGAGCAGCGCCGCCGCCACCATGGGAGCCGCGTCGGTGGAGAAGGCGGGGTACACCCCGGTGTAGACCCGGCCCACCCCCTTGAGCGGCCCCTCCCGGCTCACCGTCACCGTGTTCCCGCCGTGCTCGGCGGTGCAGCCCGCCCGGCAGAGGATCGCCATGGCGGGGGCCAGCGGCTCCCAGGGGCAGCCCAGCAGTTTGACCCGGCCTCCGGCGCTGGCCACGGCGGCCGCCAGGGTTGCGGCCACGATGCGGTCCGGGATGGGGGTGTGCAGCGCGCCGTGCAGCGCCTGTACGCCCCGGATGCGCACCAGCGGCGTGCCCGCCCCCTGGATATCCGCGCCGCATGCAGTGAGAAAGGCCGCCAGGTCCGCAATTTCCGGTTCCGACGCCGCGCCCCGCAGCACCGTCTCCCCCCTGGCCAGCACTGCCGCCATCAGCAGCGTTTCGGTGGCCCCCACGCTGGGCAGGCGCAGGCTGTAATCCACGCCGCAAAGGCCCTGGGGCGCGGTGACGGTGAGGCTCTCGCCCTGCCACTGCACCTTTGCGCCCATCTTCACAAGACCGTCCAGATGGATGTCGATGGGCCGCGGGCCCAGCTTGCAGCCGCCGGGCATGGGCATGCTCACCCGCCCGCACCGGTGCAGCGCCGGCGCAAGATAGAACACCGAACTGCGCATGGCCCGCACCGCCGCCTCGGGCAGCGCGCCGCCGCCTCCTGCCCCGGCCGCGTCCACCACAAGGCCCCGCCCGCGCCACTGGCAGCGGCAGCCCAGCGCGGTCAGGATGGCCGTGCTCTGCTCCACGTCCGAAAGCCGCGGCACCTGGGAGAGGGTGCTCTCCCCTTCGCACAGCAGCGACGCCGCCAAAAGCGGCAGCACGCTGTTCTTCGCCGCCGGCAGCCGCACCGTTCCCGAAAGCCTGTGCCCGCCCCGGATCAGCATGTATTCCGTCAATCTCCTTCGCCCCCTCCAGCCGTTCCATTGTGTCATGGCCCACTGTATGTTCCGGGGGCGGTTTTGGTGAAAAAAATCGCCGGGGCGGCGGAAATCTCCGCTTGCCGCCCCGGCGGGCTTTTTCTAATACTTTTGCTGGCCGGCCTGGCGGCTGACCGAGAGCACGATGCCCATCTCGCCCAGCAGCATCATCAGGCTGGTGCCCCCGGAGGAGAAGAAGGGCAGGCTGATGCCGGTGTTGGGGATGGTGTTGGTGACCACCGCCATGTTCAGCACCGCCTGCATCACCACCTGCACCGTGAAGCCCACGGTGAGCAGGGCGCCGAATTTGTCCGGCGCGTTCACCGCGATGGTGATGCCCCGCAAAAGCAGCAGCACGAACAGCAGGATGACCAGGCAGGCCCCGATGAAGCCCAGTTCCTCGCAGACGATGGAGAAGATAAAGTCGTTCTGGGGCTCGGGCACATAGAGGTACTTCTGGCGGCTGTTGCCCAGGCCCAGCCCGGTGGCGCCGCCGGAGCCGATGGCATAGAGGCTCTGGATGGTCTGGTGGCCGTCGCCCAGAGGGTCGGCGAAGGGGTCCAGCCAGCTGTTCAGCCGGTCGGCGGCGTAGGGCACAAGGTCCGGCAGGAACACCAGCGCCGCCGCCACCGCCGCGATGCCGCCCCCCGCCGCCATGGCGAACCACCGCAGCCCCGTGCCCCCCACGAACATGAGCACCGCGCCGATGCCGAAGAGCAGCAGCGTGCCGGACAGGTGCGGCTCCAGCAGCATGAGCACCGCCAGCACCCCGAGGATGACGGCGAAGGGCAGCACCCCCACCGAGAACCGCTTCATGCGGGTGTGGTTGAGGGAGATGATGTGGCTGAACACCAATATGACGGCGAATTTGGCGATCTCGCTGGGCTGCAAAGTGCCCACCGGCAGCACGATCCACCGCTTGCAGCCGTTGTATTCCGGCATGAAGAGCACCACCACCAGCAGCACCACCGAGAGGCCCAGAACCGGCCAGGCCAGCTTGTGGTAGATGTGGTAATCCACCCGGCTGGCGGCGTACATGGCCGCCAGGCCCACCGCCGCGAAGAGCAGCTGGGGCCGGATGTAGGCGTAGGGCGTGCCCCGGCGGTACATGGCCACCGCATAGCTGGCGCTGAACAGCATCACCAGCCCGAAGGCCACCAGCGCCAGCACCAGGATGAGGAAGGGCAGGTCCATGGAAGGCTGGCCCGCGCCCAGCAGTTTTTCCAACCAGGGCGGCAGGGGCCGTTTTTCCCGCTTTGGCCGGGCGCGGCGACGCGCCGGCTTTGCGGCGGCCGCGGCGCGGGGGGCCGGGCTTTGCACCCGGGACGAATGGTTTGAAGCGAACAGGCTGACCGCCTCCTTGCGTTGAGCGTTGCCCTAACAGTGTGCGCAGGCGCCGCCCGGTTTAGTCCATCTTCACGTCCTCGTCGGCGGGCACGGTGTAGTCGTAAAAGGTCACGGTGACAAGGCTGCCCTGGGGCAGCTGCTCCCCCGCGGGGCTGCTTTGGCGCACCGCCACCGCCCCTTCCATCTCCGCCGCTCCTTCCGCCTTGATGTTCAGCCCGGCGGCGTGGAGGGTCTCGGTGGCTTCATCCAGGGTCTGCCCCGCCGCGCTGGGCACGGTGGTGACCTGGCGGGCGGCGTTTTCCTCGGTGTAGAGCAGCACGGTGGAGCCCCGGGGCAGCGTCTGGCCCGCCGCGGGATACTGGCTCTGCACCGTGCCGCCTTCGCCCACCACCCGGGCGGCAAAGCCCGCCTCCTGCAGTTTTGCCGCGGCGGCCTCCGCCGGGAGCTCGGTCACGGCGGGGACCTGGTTTTCCAGCCGCTGCTGTTCCTCGGGGGTGTACTGGGGCTGCACGCCGTAATAGCGCAGGGTCTCCTCGATGACCTGCGCCGCCACCGGGGCCGCCAGCGCGCCGCCGCCGCTCGCGAAGGTGTGGGGCTCATCCAGGGCGATGAGCACCGCTATTTTGGGGTCGTCCGCCGGGGCGATGCCCACAAAGCTGGCGATGCGGGCCTCTTCGTCCGGTGAGTCCAGCTTCTGGCTGGTGCCGGTCTTGCCGCCCACCCGGTAGCCCGCTACATAGGCGTTTTTGCCGCTGCCGCCGTCCACCACGCCCTCCATCATCTGGCACATCAGGGCGCTGGTCTCGGCTCGGATGACCTGCCGGCGCACGGTGGGCCCGGTGGTGCTGACCACGTTGCCGGAAGCGTCGGTGATCTTTTCCACCACATAGGGCTGCATCAAATTGCCCCCGTTCACCACCGCGCAGACGGCGGTGATCATCTGGATGGGGGTGATCTTGCTGGACTGGCCGAAGGCGCAGCTGGCCAGCTCCACCGGGCCCATGCGGCCGGCGGTGTAATACTCCGACTTCTTGGGTTCGGCGGGCAGGTCGATGCCGGTGGCCCCCTGCAGGCCGAAGGCCTCGAAATAATCGCAGAAGTCCTGCACGCCCAGCCGCTGGCCGATCTGGATGAAGCTCTGGTTGCAGCTGTTGGCCAGCGCCTGGGCCACCGTCTGGGCGCCGTGGCTCTTGTGGTTGGCGCAGTGGAAGGGGATGCCCGCCACCTTGTAGGCCTTGCCGCAGTAGAAGGTGCTGGAAGGGCTGACGGCCCCGGTGTCCAGCGCGGCGGCGCAGGTGATGAGCTTGAACACCGAGCCCGGCTCGTAGAGGTCGCTCACCGCCTTGTTGCGCCACTGGGTCTGCTGGGCCAGCTGCAAGGCGGCGGCGCGCTCCTCGCCGGAGAGGCTGTCCACCAGGGCGCGGGCCTCCTCGTCCGCCAGCACACGGGGCTCGTTGGGGTCGTAGTCCGGCTTTGTGGCGATGGCCAGCACCCGGCCGGTGTCCACCTCCATCACGATGCCCACCGCCCGCTGGCTCACGTTGTAGGCCTTGACCGCGTAACTGAGGTAGTTTTCGAGGTAGTGCTGCACGTTCACGTCGATGGTGAGCTGGAGGGTGTTGCCCTGCACCGGGGGGATGTAGGTGTCGTAGCCGGTGGGCATGTCGTAGCCCCAGGCGTTTTTCGCGCTGAGCACCCGGCCGCTTTTGCCGGTGAGCTGTTCGTCGTATTCCAGCTCCAGCCCCGCCATGCCCGCATTGTCCACGTTGGTGAAGCCCAGCAGGCTGGCGGCAAAGTCCCCTTCCGGGTACCAGCGCTTGGTGTCCTCCAAAAGCAGGATGCCCTCCCAGCCGTTTTCGGCGCAAAGCGCGCGCACCGCGTCGGCGGTCTGCCGGTCCGCCCGGCGCAGCAGCAGCGCGTCGTTGCTGGACCGCTGGGACAGTATCTCGTGAAGTTCTTCGTACTCCATGCCCACCAGCTCCGCCAGCGCCCGGCTGGCGGGCTCCACGTCCTCGTCCGCCATCTCCCGGGGCGAGGCGCGGATGGTCCAGCAGGTGGCGTTCACCGCCAGCGGCACGCCGTTCGCGTCCACGATGTCGCCCCGGGGCGCGGGGACCACCGTGTCCCGCAGTTGCTGGCCGCTGGCCCGCCCGGCGTAAAAATCGTGGCCGGCGATCTGGATGTGCCACAGCCGGGCCGCCAGCCCGCCGAAGCACACCAGCGCAAAAAAGCCCGCCACCAGCCTTGCGCGCAGTTTCATGCCCCGGTCCTGGGCGGCCTTGAGCATCGGTTCCAACGCCATGAAAAAAGCCCCCTCTCCCCTGGCAGTCTATGCGGGGAGAGGGGGCGGGTATGCGTTTTGTCACAGCCCATAGCGGGCGGCCAGCTTGTAGAAGCGGCAGTTGCTGACGATGCAGCGGATGAAGGCCAGGGGCAGCGCGCACCAGCTGAAGATGGCGGCGAAGGCCACGTCGTCGGTGATTTCCGGCATCAGAAAGGCCGAGGCGGGCATCCAGAGCACGCTGAGCACGCCGCAGGCGGCGGTGAGGGCAAAGCGCGCGCGCTTTGACAGGCGGAAGTACCATTTTCGCCCGGGCAGGGCGGCGGCCACAAAACAGGCCAGCAGGCCGGCCGCGCTGGCCGGGCCTACGTTGAAGAAAAAGAGCGCCAGGAAAAGCAGCTGGAAGCCCCGCAGCATCAGAACAGTGGTGGCGGGCAGCCAGCCCCGGGCCTGCATGCGCTGCACCAGCATCACCGCCACCGTCCCCGCCGCGCCGCCCAGAAGGGCCAGCGGCAGGCGCAGGGCGAAATGCAGTTCGTCCAGCACGGCCAGCAGCGGCAGCACGACGGTCATGCCCACGATGAGGGCGATGATGTTGCCCGGACGGGCGGCCTCCTTCGCGTTCTGTTCCCGTGCCTTCTGCCAGTGGGCCTGCCACAGCGGGCGCAGCAGGGCGAAAAGTTCCTCGTGGGCCGCGTCCGGGGCCGCAGCCGTTTTTTTTAAGTCGTAAGCATAGGCCAGGTCCACCGCCAGCTTTTCCAGGCAGGCGGGTTCCTTTTTCAGCAGAAGGGCCAGCGTTTCCAGAAATTCCGGGGCGTGCTGAAGCTCCCGGAACTCTTCGCTTTCCAGAACGTCTTTGGCCTGCCAGCGGCCGGCGTCGGGGCCGCTGGCCGCCCGCAGCTGCTCAGCCAGCGCCTGGGCGCGCTGGCGCCGCTGGCGGCTGACCTGCTGGGGCAGATGGTCAAAATCGAACTGCTGCGGCTCGGGCGGCGTCTGCGCCGCCGCGGGAGGCTGTTCTTCCTCGTCGCCCGGCTCCTTTGGCCGCGCGGGAGCGCGGCGGGGGCCGGCCTCCGCTGCGGAAAAATCGAAGGTGGTCTGCTCCCCCGCCTGGCGGGCGGCGGAGCCGTTTTTCTTCATCCAGGCAAGATACGCCGCCTGCTCGGCGGCAAGGCAGCTTTCCCGGGTGCCGGCCACCGCCGGGGCCGCGGGCGCGGCGGGGCGTTTTTCCTCCTGCGGGGCCGCCGGCGCGGGGCGTCGGGAGCGCCGGGCGTACTGCGTCGCCTCCTGGAAGGCGGTGTGCAGCCTGTCAAAGCCCTCCGGGTCGTCTTCGGGGTGGCAGGCACGGGTCTTTTCTGCGTAGGCATGCCGGATGGCCCCAAGGTCGGTGGTGGGCGGAATGCCCAGTATCTCCCAGAAATTCATTCTTCGTCCTCGCCGCCTTCGTCGTCAAAAAGGTCATCCCAGTTTTGCTCGTCCAGGCCGCTGCCGGCCTCCAGCCGGTCCAGCATCTCCTTGCAGCGGCTCCTGGCACGCAGGATGCGGGCGGGCTCCTGGCTGGCCAGTTCCTCCTGGAAGGCCTCCATCACCCGGCCCACCTGCTCACGCACTTCGCCCAGGGTCTCTTTCCACAGGCGCTCGCCCCGGGCCAGCAGCAGGCGGTTCTCCTCCCGGTCGCGGGGGTGGATCTTCAGCTTTTGCAGCTGTTCCAGCCGCTTTTTCGCCTCCGCTTCGGAAAGGCCGCTGCCCGGCCCCACCAGCACCGCGCTGATGGCCTTGCCGGTGGAGAGGCTCTCGGCCTCCACTTCCAGGATGCCGTTGATGTCGTAGGTGAAGCGCACCGCCGCGCCCTCCTGCCCCGCGGGGCCGGGAGGCACCGGCAGATCCAGCTCGCCCAGCTTGCGGTTGTCGGCGCAGTACATCGCCTCGCCCTGAAAGATCTGGATGTGCAGCTTGGTCTGACCGGGGCTGACGGTATAATATTTTTCCACCTTGCTGGTGGGCAGGGCGCTGTTGCGCTCGATGATGGGGCTCATGATGAGGTTGTCCTCGTCCGCCGGGTTATGTACCCCCACGCCCAGCGTGAAGGGGCACAGGTCGGTGAGCACCATCTGGCGCAGTTCGGCTTTGCGCTCCTTCATGGCGGCGTAGAGCCCCGCGCCCTGAGCCACCACCGTGTCCGGGTGGCCGGAATCCAGCAGGGGGCGGCCCAGCAGATGGGAGAGGTACTGGCGCACCACCGGCATCTTGCAGCTGCCGCCCACCGGCACCACGCCGTGCAGCTCCCGGGGGGCAAGGCCGCTGTCCCGCAGAGCTTTTTGCAGCGGGGTGCGCATGCGCCCGAAGAGGGTGGCGGCGTTTTCGATGAGCTTTTGGCCGGTGAGGCTCATGGAGCCCACAAGGCCCGGCAGGTCCAGCACCATCACCGCCATGGGGGCGGTGGTGAGGGTCTGCTTGCACTGTTCGGCCTGGGCCAGCAGGATGGCCCGGGAACTTGCATCCAGGGCGTCGTAGTCGATGTTGTTCTCCTGGCAGTACATGTGGGCGATGGCCGCGTCCAGGTCGCCCCCGCCCAGCTGGTTGTCGCCGCTGACGGCCAGGATGTTCACCACGTTTTCAAAGCAGTCCACCACCGAGACGTCCAGCGTGCCGCCGCCGAAGTCGTAGACCAGAAAGGCCGCGTCCCCCTGGTCGGGGTCGTAGCAGGCCAGAGCCGCGGCGCTGGGCTCGTTGATGAGGCGTTCCACCTTGAGGCCCGCCAGCTTGCCCGCCCGCTTGGTGGCGGCGCGCTGGGAGTCGGTGAAATAGGCGGGCACGCTGACCACGGCCTCCTCCACCGGCTGGCCGAGATAGGCCTCCGCGTCCTCTTTCAGGCGGCGCAGCACCAGGGCGGAAAGCTCCTCGGGCAGGAACGTGCGCCCGGCGAGGGAAAAGCTCCTGCCGGTGCCCATGGCCCGTTTGAAGGCGGCGGCGGTGCGCTCGGGGTGGGTGATGAGCCGCTCTCTGGCGGCCTTGCCCACCAGCACCTCGCCGTCCTCGTCGATGCTGACGGCGCTGGGGGTGAGATATTCGCCGAAGGCGTTGGGCACAAGGCGGCTTGCGCCGTCCTTGTACACCGCAGCCAGGCTGTTTGTGGTTCCAAGGTCAATTCCGATGATGGGCATGTCGTTCGTTCGCTTCCTCGTGTTTCGTTGATTTTCGGGGCTTTATTCCAGCCCGATCTTTTGCGCGTATTCCTCCAACAGCTCCCGCTCCAGGAAGGGGGTCTTTTTGCCCTTGCGGTCGCGGTAGGTCTCGTGGCCCTTGCCGATGACGGCGATCATGTCGCCGTCCTGGGCGTGGTCCAAAGCGTAGTGCAGCGCGTCCAGCCGGTCGGGGATCTCCACATAGGGCACGTCGGGGCGGCCCTGGGCGATGCCGATCTTGATGTCCGCCAGGATGGCTTCCACTTCCTCGAAGCGGTTGTTGTCCTCAGTGAGGATGAGGAAGTCCGCCAGGCGGCTGGCCACCTCGCCCATGCCGTAGCGGCGCAGGCGGCTGCGGTCGCCGCCGCAGCCGAAGAGCACCACCAGCCGTTTGGGCTGGTAGGCCCGCAGGGTGGTGAGCAGGTTCTCGGTGCCCGCCTCGTTGTGGGCAAAGTCGATGAGCACGGTGAACCGCTTGCTCACCGGCACCAGCTCCACCCGGCCCTTGACGCTGACCTGCTCCAGGCCCCTGCACACGGCCTCGAGGGGCAGGCCCAGCACCCGGCCCACCGCCAGGGCGGCCAGGGAGTTGTAGACGCTGAATTCGCCGGGCATGTTCACCCGCACCCGGGCGCTGGCCGCGCCGCTGAGCCGGTAGGAGATGCCCAAAAAGTTTTCGCCCCGCTCCAGTTCAAGGCCGCTGCCCACGAAGTCTGCTTCCCGGTGCATGGCATAACTCACCAGCCGGCAGGTGTGGCCCGCCAGCAGGGTGTTGCAGTTTTTGTCATCCACGTTCACCACGCCCACGTCGCACCGGCGGAACAGCTGGCCCTTCCAGGCGCGGTATTCCTCAAAGCTCTGGTGCTCGCCGGGCCCGCCGATGTGGTCGGGGTAAAGGTTGGTGAACACGCCCACGTCGAAGTGGATGCCGTCCACACGGCTCATCATCAGGCCCTGGCTGGAAACCTCCATCACCACGCTGTCGCACCCGGCGGCAAGCATCTCGGAAAAGAGCTTTTGCAGCTCGTAGCTTTCGGGGGTGGTGTTGACCAGGGCGTGGCGCTCACCGGCAAAGGCGGTGCCGTTGGTGCCGATGATGCCGCATTTTTTGCCCGCGGCGTTCAGCGCCGCCTGGATCATGTGGGCGGTGGTGGTTTTGCCCTTGGTGCCGGTGACGCCGATCATCGTCATCTTGCGGGCGGGGTTGCCGAAGAGGTTGCAGCTCATGATGGCCAGGGCGTGGCGGCTGTTCTCCACCTGCACCACCGTGGCGCCGGCGGGCATCTCG
Organism: Candidatus Allofournierella excrementigallinarum; assembly: GCA_019119025.1. GTDB lineage: Bacteria > Bacillota > Clostridia > Oscillospirales > Ruminococcaceae > Allofournierella_A > Allofournierella_A excrementigallinarum. Next base: position 48,522 of record DWXV01000051.1, on the reverse strand, counting down.
TCCAGCTTGTGCTGGATGACCAGCACGCTGGCCCCGGCGGCGGCCACATCCCCGGCGTAGTCGTGGCTGTCGCGGGTGGTGCCCACCACGCAGACAAAGGCAAAGCCCGGCTGCACCTTGCGGGAATCGTAGGCCACGCCCGCCACCTCCGTCTCGGCGCTGCCCTGCAGGACCAGATATTCCAGCCCTTCCATCAGCTCGGAAAGTCTCATGCTCAGCCCTCCTTTTTTGTTTGCTTTATGCTCAGCGCTTTACAAAATATTCGTCGTACCACACAAGGAACATGAACACGCACCAGATCTGGCGCCAGTTGTCCCGCCTGCCGCAGACATGGTCATCCAGCAGCTTTTTCAGTTCCTTCGTCTTAAAGAACCGGGCCGCGGCCTCGCTTTCGAAAGCCTTGCGCACCACGGCGGCGTACTGCTCGCCCCGCAGCCAGGCGCGCACCGGCACCGGGAAGCCCAGCTTTTTCTTGTCGGCGGTGCGTTCGGGGATGCTGCGGGCCGCCGCGCCCCGCATGGCGAGCTTTGTGCCCCCGGCGTTGGCGCGGTATTCCACCGGGATGCGCCGGGCCACCTCGAACACTTCTTTGTCCAAAAAAGGCACCCGCAGTTCCAGGCTGTTCGCCATGCTCATCTTGTCCGCTTTCAAAAGGATATCCCCCGCCAGCCACAGGTGCAGGTCGGTGAACTGCATGCGGGCGACCGGGTCCAGCCCTTTGGTTTTTTCAAAGAGGGGGCGGGAGAGGTCGGTGGGCTTGACGCGGCCGGTGTAGTGTTTGAGCAGCTTTTTCTTCTGCCGCTCGCCCATCAGGTTGGTGTTGCCGATGTAGCGCTCTTCCAGGGGTTTTGCGCGCCGCACAAGGAAATTCACGCCATGCACCGGCGGCAGCAGCCCGGCCAGAGCGCCCACAGCGCGGCGCAAAGGCAGGGGGAGCTTATCGTACCAGCTGACGGTGAAGGGCTCTTTGTAGATGTTGTAGCCGCCGAAGAACTCGTCCGCGCCCTCGCCGGAAAGGCACACCTTCACGTGTTTGGCGGCCTCCCGGTTCACGAAGTAGAGGGCGGCGCTGGCGGCGTCTGCCAGAGGCTCGTCCATGTGATACTGGATGCGGCCGAGATTCGCCCAGTATTCCTCCGGCTCGATGCGGTAGGCGAAATTCTTCACGCCCAGAAATTTGCTGAACTCGGCAGCGTATTCCGTCTCGTCGTACTGCTTGTTGGCAAAGCCCACGGTGAAGGTCTTGTCCACCTTGGCAAGGCAGGCCATATAGCTGGAGTCCACGCCGGAGGAGAGGAAAGAGCCCACCTCCACGTCGGCGATTTTGTGGGCGGCCACGCTCTCCTTCATGGCGGCTTCAATTTTATCTTCCCAGCCGGCCATGTCGGGGCCGCCGTCCGCCTCGAACCTGGGCTGCCAGTAGCGGCCGGTGGACACTTCGCCCGCTTGCCAGCGCAGCCAGTGGGCGGGCAGCAGTTTTTTGACGCCCTTGAAAAAGGTGTCCTCCCCCGGGGAATACTGGTAGGTGAGGTAAAGTTCCAGCCGCTCCTCGTTCAGTTCCTTGGCAAAGCCGGGATGGGGAAGGAAGCTTTTGATCTCGCTGCCGAAGAGCAGTTCGCCCCCGTCGTTTGCGTAGTAATAGAAAGGCTTGATGCCGAAGGGGTCCCGGGCGCAGAAAAGGCTTTGGCCGGCCTCGTCCCAGATGGCGAAGGCGAACATGCCCCGCAGCTTTTCCAGCATCCCCTCGCCCCACTCTTCATAGCCGTGGAGCAAAACCTCGGTGTCGGAATGGTCGGTGGCAAAGACATGGCCCGCCGCGGCGAGCTGCTCGCGCAGTTCCATGAAGTTGTAGATTTCGCCGTTGTACACCACAACAAGGCTTCCCGTCTCGTTGAACATGGGCTGGCGGCCGCCCTCGATGTCGATGATGGACAGCCGCCGGTGCCCCAGCGCCGCCCCGCCGCCAAAGTAGGTTCCCTCGCCATCCGGCCCGCGGTGGGCGATGGCGTCCATCATGGCTTTCAATATTTCCTCACGGCCGGCGCGCCGGCCGCAAAATCCCACGATCCCACACATACTGTTTTTGTTCCTTTCCCCAAAAAGGGCGCGACTGCCCAATATAGGGTTTATTATACTACAAACGGCGGCGGTTTAAAAGGGGGGCGCAAATTGACAAGGGCCCCATAAAAGAAGTAAAATATACGCGACACAGAATTCTCAAAAAAGGTGATGGATCATGAAAGACCTTCTTCCCGTGCTTTTGGGCAGCGACGCCAACGTCTATGGCATGGCCCGCAGCTTTTACATGGAATACGGCGTAACGTGCCTTGCCATCGGCAAGGGGGCGCTGGCCGCCACCTCGAACTCGAAACTGGTGAAGATGGCGGTGGTGGAGCCGAACCTCGAGGACGACGGGGTGTTCGTGCGCACCCTGACGGAGTTCGCCAAGGCCCACCCCGGCAAAACACTGGTGCTGGTGAGCTGCGGCGACAACTACACCGGCCTGATGGCCCGGGCCCGGGCGGCGCTGGAGCCTTATTACAAGTTTGCCTGCCCCACCCCGGAGTTGGTGGCGGAGCTGGACACCAAGGAGTTTTTCTATAAGGCCTGCGAGCGGCACGGCCTTTCCTACCCGCGCACCCATGGCTGCACCAGCGAGAACTACAAAACGGTGGAGCTGCCCTTCCCCTTCCCCTGCATCATCAAGGCCAGCAACAGCGTGGCCTACTGGAACTGCCGCTTCCCCCACAAGAAAAAGGTGTTCGTGGCCTACAACAAAGAGGAGTTCGACGCCATCACCGCCGCCATCTACTCTTCCAGCTATCAAGACAATCTGGTGCTGCAGGAATACATCCCCGGCGACGACAACTGCATGCGGGTGCTGAACTGCTATTCCGGCCTTGACCACAAGGTGAAGCTGATGGCCCTGGGCCGCCCCCTTTTGGAGGAGCAGACCCCCGAGGGCATCGGCAACTACGCCGCCATCATCAACGTGCGGGACGACGAGCTGATGGAGAAGATGCGGGCCTTTTTGGAGGATGTGGGCTGGGAAGGCTTCTCCAACTTCGATATGAAATACGACGCGCGGGACGGCAAGTACAAGCTGTTCGAGATGAACCCCCGCCAGGGCCGCAGCAGCTTTTTCGTGACCGCCAGCGGCTACAATCTGGCCAAGTGGCTGGTGGAGGACGTGGTGGAGCACAAGGAGCAGGGCCTGACCATCGCCGACGCGCATCATCTGTGGATGATCGCCCCGGCGGGCATTTTGAAGAAGTATCTGAAGGACGAGGCGCTGCTGGCGGAGGCGAAAGAACTGATGCGCCAGGGCAAGGTGAGCCACCAGCTGTTCTGCAAGGAGGATGCGGGGCTCAAGCGCCGCATCTGGTACATCAAGAACCAGCTGAACAACTACCGCAAATACAAACGCTATTTCGGCAACAAGAGCCTGGTGGACTGACCGGGCAAAAGGAGCAGCCAATGTGTGGAATTACCGGCTTTGTGAGCGCAAAGCACGAGTTTGAAGAAGCAAAAAGGACCGTGAAGGCCATGGCCGACCTCATCGCCCACCGCGGGCCGGACGGCGAGGGCTTTTATGTGGACGGGCAGGCGGCGCTGGGGCACCGGCGGCTGTCCATCATCGACCTGGAGGGCGGCAGCCAGCCCATGTTCAACGAGGATAAGACCCTCGTGACGGTGTACAACGGCGAAATTTACAACTTCATGGAGCTGCGCGAGCAGCTCGCCGCGGCGGGCCATGTGTTTGCCACCCACTCCGACACCGAGGTGCTGCTGCACGGGTACGAGGAATGGGGCGAGGCGCTGCCGGAAAAGCTGCGGGGCATGTTCGCCTTCGTCATCTGGGACAAAGCGAACCACACCCTCTTCGGCGCGCGGGACATCTTCGGCATCAAGCCCTTCTACTACTACCAGAACGAGGACCTTCTGCTCTTCGGCAGCGAGATCAAAACTTTTTTGCCCCATCCCGGCTTTGTGAAGGAACTGAACGAGGAGCGGCTGCCGGAGTATCTCTCCATCGAGTACATCCCGAACGCCGAGACCATGTTCAAAAACGTCTACAAGCTGCCGGGGGCCCACCGCTTCACCTTCAAAGACGGCAAACTGACGGTGAGCCGCTATTACGACATCGCCTACCATGTGGACCGAAGCAAAACGCTGGAAGACTGGAAAAAGGCCATCGCCGGCGCCTTTGCCGAGAGCGTGCGGGTGCATCAAATCGCCGACGTGGAGGTGGGGTGCTTCCTCTCCTCCGGCGTGGATTCCAGCTTCGTGGTAAACGAGGTGGCCAAGGGCACCCCCCACGTGAAGAGTTTCAGCGTGGGCTATGAGGAAGAGAAGTACTCCGAGCTGCCCTACGCTCAAGGCTTCAGCAAGGAAATTGGCGTGCCCAGCATTGCCAACAAGGTGAACGCCGACGAGTTTTTCGAGGCAAACCAGACCATCCAGTGGTATCTGGACGAACCGATGCCCAACCCCAGCGAGGTGCCTCTCTACTTCCTGGCCAAAAACGCCGCCCGCTATGTGAAGGTGGTGCTGAGCGGCGAGGGCGCGGACGAGCTGTTCGGCGGCTATCCCCTCTACTGCGCGGCCCATCACTTTGAGGAATACGGCAAAATTCCCCGGCCCCTGCGCAAGGGCGCGGGCGCTTTGGCAAAGGCGCTGCCCCCGTTCAAGGGCCGGCACTTCCTTGTGCGGGGCGCGCAGGAGCCCTGGCAGCGGTGCATGCGGGCGAACTACGTGTTCTCCAGCCCCGCCGAGCGGGACGAATACCTGAAGAAGGACTACCACGCCAAGGCTCCCGAGGAGTATTTCAAGCCCTACTTCGACCATGTGAAGGACCTGGATGAGCCCACCCAGCTGCAGTGGGTGGACATCCACACCTGGATGCTCTACGACATCCTTTTGAAGGCGGACCGCATGAGCATGGCCAACAGCCTGGAACTGCGTGTGCCTTTTCTGGACCGGGAGATGCTGGAGCTGGCCCTCTCCATCCCGGTGGAGTACCGCTCCTCCAAGAGTGAAACGAAGATCGCCCTGCGGGCGGCGGCGCTGGCCGAGCTGCCCGAGAGCGTGGCCAGGCGGCGCAAGCTGGGCTTCCCTGTGCCGCTGAACGACTGGCTGCGCCAGGACAAATATTATCAGATGGTGCGGGAGAAGTTCGAGGGCCCGGTGGCCGAGAAGTTCTTCAATGTGCCCCGGCTTTTGAAGCTGCTGGACGAGCACAAAGCGGGCAAGAACGGCGGCATGACGAAGATCTGGAGTTTTTACAGTTTTATCTTGTGGTACGAACTGTTCTTTGTGCGGCGGTGAAAAGAAAGGCCCGGGCAGTGTGCCCGGGCCTTTCCCTTTGTCTTTTTTAATACAGCATCAGCAGGAACAGCACCAGGGTGACCGCCCCCGCCAGGGCCAGCAGGCCGCACAGGACGGCCAGCAGCAAAAACAGGGTCTGGCGGTTTTCTCCCCTTTTTTTCGCGCCGCGCCACAAAAGGAGGAACACCACCCCCAGGATGAGCCCCAAAATGCCCAGCCCCATCATGCCAAACATAGCCATGAGGAACAAATAGAGAAGCATGATGCCGATAAAAGCCATAGGCTCACCCCCTTTTTTCAGTATAGCACAAATTCCGCCGCAGAAAAGGCTGCCGCTTGATAAAATCGAGCGGCGGCCCTTTTGTTTTTATTGTTCCGGCTGGGAGGCGCTTTGGGAGGCGCTGCCGGATGCGGACCCGGAGGCCGGCGCGGAGTCGGAAGTGGGCTGCGAGGCGGACGCGGAACCGGAAGCCGCGCCGGATGCCGCCTCAGAACCGGAAGCCGTGCTTCCGGAGGCGGAGCCAGAGCTGTCCGGCGGCGGAGGCTCGCTTTCCTCCTGCTCAAAGCTGCCGGGGGCGAAGGTGAAGCGGTGGATCGAATCGTCCAGCTGGCTGGAAACATCCAGCGTGCCCCGGTCGGTGGGGCCGAGATACTCGCCGCTCTCGTTTTTTAAGAGCAGGGCGGCCACGCTCAGCTTGTAATCCAGATTGTTGAAGGTGCCCAGCAGCACCTTGATGCGCCCGTCATAGACAAAATAGGCGTCGGTGCCAAGGCCCATGTCGATGCGGGTGCAGCTGCCGGCCAGGTCCTGGGCGTAGAGCTGCTCCATCAGGCCGGCGATCTGCTCGCTCTGGGCCTGGGTGGTGGTGGAAAGGCGCCGCCCGGCGGTGGGCTCGCTCACCCCCAGGCCGGTGATGGCCGGCAGGCCGGCGGGCTGGTCCGGCTGCACCTTCAGAACTTTCAGCCCGTCGCTGAGGATGGCCCAGCCCGCGTCGGTCTTGGCGCACCAGCTCTCGGTGGCGGGGGCCACCTGCACCACCACCGTGTCCGGCAGGCGGCGGCGCACCCGGATGGTCTCGAGATAGGGCAGCTGCAGTTCCATCTCCGCCTGCTTTTCCGCCGCCGAAAAGCCGAAGAGGTTTTCTTCCAGCGGCACAGCCAGCGCGCCGAGGATGGCGTTTTCGGTGTAAATGCCGGTGCTGGCGGGGGTGGTCTTGTCCAGGTTTTCCACCACGATGTGCTTGACCTTGAACAGCACCGTGACCGAGAGGATGAACCCCACCGCCATCAGAAACACCACAAAGAGAAAGGCCAGCCAGCGCCGCCTTCTGCGGCGGCGGCGCATCTCGCCCCTTGTCATCTGGCGGCGGCGTGCGGGTCCGCTTTCGGGCCTTTTCCTGCCCCCCGCCTTTTTGCGCCGCCGGGGGGCGGGCTCCGGGGCATGCAGCGGCTCCATGCCCGCCGCGCCCAAAGGCAGCGTCATCTGCTGCATTTCGCCCGCGCCGCGCCGGGGCTGCCTGGGGATGGGGGCGGTCTGCTGGTCAAAAAGCGGGGCCTGGGGCGCAGGCTTTTCGCCGGGGCGGCGCACCGTCCGTTTTTTCTTGTTGGTCACAGGCTGCGCCGCCTCCTTTTCTGCCGGGCGCTGCTCACTGTTCCATCAGTTCGGCCAGCTTTGCCCAAATTTTTTCGAGGCTTTCCGGCTCGGCCAGGGCGCGGGCCATCTTGCCCATCACCGCCAGCTTGCCGTTCTCCTGCACAAGCTGCTGCACCGCCTGCACCAGCGCCGCGCCGGTGAGGTCCTTTTCCTCAATGACCACCGCCGCCCCGGCCTTTTGCAGTTCCAGGGCGTTGTAGTACTGGTGGTTTTCGGCCACGTTGGGGCTGGGGATGAGGATGGCCGCACGGCCCACCGCCTCCAGCTCCGCCAGGGTCAGCGCGCCGGCGCGGCTGATGACCAGGTCCGCCGCGGCCAGCAGCTCGGGCATGTTCTCGATGTATTCCTGCACCTGCAGGCGGCTGCCGGGCTGCACGCCCTTTTCCGCCAGCAGCCTGCGGAACAGCTCCACCCCCCGGCTGCCGGTGGCGTGGATGTGCAGGATGTTCCAGGGGCAGGTCTTTTCCCAGGCTGCCAGCTCGGCCACCACCTCGTTGATGCGCCGCGCGCCCAGGCTGCCGCCGAAGCTGAGGATGACGATGCGCTGGCCGGCGTCCAGTTTGGCGCGGGCCAGGTCGCGGTTCTGCATGAAAATTTCGGGCCGCACGGGGTTGCCCACCACGCTGGTCTTTTCCGGCGCGCCCAGCTTTTCCACCGCGGCGGGCACCGCGGCGAAGATGACGTCCACGTCCTTGGCCAGCAGCTTGTTGGTCACGCCGGGGAAGGCGTTCTGCTCATGGATGGCGGTGCGGATGCCCATTTTGGCGGCGCAGCGCACCACCGGCCCGCTGACGTAGCCGCCGCAGCCGATGACCAGGTCCGGCTTTAAGGCCCGCAGCATCTTTTTGGCCCGGGGCCCGGAGAGGGCCAGATGATACACCGCCTGCAGGTTGCGGGCGACGTTCTTGGGGGTCAGTTTCCGCTGGATGCCGTTGACCTCGATGTGGTGGAAGGGGTAGCCCGCCTGGGTGACCAGACGGTATTCCATGCCCTCTTTGCGGCCCGCAAAATGTATCTCGGCGTCCGGCCGGTGGGCCTTGATGGCCCCCGCGATGGCCAGCGCCGGGTTGATGTGGCCGGCGGTGCCGCCGGCGGCGATGAGCACGCGCATAGTTTTCTCTCCTTTGGAGTCAGGGTTTGTTTGCACGGAACACGTGGGCCTGGCGGGCGGCTTTTTCTTCGGCCTGGCGGGCGGCTTTTTCTTCAGCCTGGCGGGCCTTTCGTTCGGCCCTTGCCTTGTTTGCCGCCCGGCTGACGCTGAACACCACGCCCATCTCGCCCAGCAGCAGCAAAAGGCTGGTGCCGCCGGAGGAGAAGAAGGGCAGGCTGATGCCGGTGTTGGGGATGGTGTTGGTGACCACCGCCACGTTGAAGAAGAACTGAAAGCCGATCTGCGCCATGACGCCCACCACCAGAAGGCAGCCCGCCCGGTCGGGGGCGTGCACGGCCACATAGATGCCCTGGGCGATGAGCAGGGCAAAAAGGGCGATGCAGAGCAGCGCCCCCACAAACCCCAGTTCCTCGCCCAGGATGGCGAAGATGAAGTCGTTCTGCGCCTCGGAAAGCCACAAATGCTTCTGGGTGGAGTTGCCCAGGCCCACCCCGAACCAGCCGCCGGAGCCGATGGTGTAGAGGCCCTGGGCGGTCTGCATGGTGGAGTCCAGCACGTCGGAGAAGGGGTCCAGCCAGCCGGCAAGGCGCTCCTGCACATAGCCTTTGCTGGTGATGAGCAGCAGGGCGATGCCGCCTGCCGCCGCGCCGCCGCCCATGCCGAACCACATCAGGTTCGCCCCGCCCACGAACATCATCGTGGCGGTGATGCAGCACATCAGGATCATGGCGCTGTTGTGGGGCTCCAGGCGCAGCAGCACCAGGATGGGCAGCAGCAGCACGCCCGGCAGCAGGATGCCCTGGCGGAAGCTGCGCATGCGGCTGCGGTTCTGTTCAAACAGCGCCGCCAGCAGCAGCACGATGGAGAGCTTGGCGATCTCGCCCACCTGCACGGTGGGCAGGCCCTTGATGTTGATCCAGCGGTGCACGTCGTTGATGGGCGGCATGAACAGCACCGCCACCAGCAGCACCAGCGTGACCCAGTAGAGAGGCCAGGCCAGCCGAAGCAGCCAGCGGTAGTTCACCCGGCTGATGACAAGCATGGCCGCAAAGCCCACCACCGCATAGATGGCCTGGCTGCGGATGTAGTGGTAGCTGTCGCCGAATTTGTAGTAGGCGATGGCGTAGCTGGCGCTGAACAGCACGATGAGGCCGAACGCCAGCAGCACCACCAGGTTCGCCAGCAGGCCGCCGCTCAAAGGGCCGGGGTCCCTGGTGAACATGGCGGGCCAGGGCATTTTGCGGCGGGACGCGCCCACCGGGCGCATGCGGCCCGAACGCGCGGGCGCGGGCATGGGCCGCGCAGGGGCGGGGCGGGAGCTCCCGGACACAGGCGGGCGGCGCAGCGGCCGGCCGGACATATCTCTTGTGGACACGGCGGCGCGCCCCCTTTCTCAACGTCCCAAGATCACAGGTAATAAACGTAGGCGAACAGCACGCCCAGCGCCGCGGCGCCGAAGGCGATGAAGCTGAACACGCAGTCGATCTTGACCTCGCTCCAGCCGCGCATCTCAAAGGCGTGGTGGATGGGGGTCATTTTGAACAGGCGCTTGCCGTGGGTCAGCTTGAAGTAGGCGACCTGGATGACCACCGTGGCGGCCTCCCAGATATACACCGCGCCAAAGAAGAAGATGAGCTCCGGCCGGCCCATGGCGTAGGCGATGCCCGCCACCGTGCCGCCCAGGAACATGCTGCCGGTGTCGCCCATGAAGGTCTTGGCCGGATAGAAGTTCCAGAACAGAAAGCCGGTGAGCGCGCCTGCCATGGCGGCGGCGAAGATGCTCAGGTTGAACTCGCCCAGAAGGCTTGTCAGGGTCAGAAAGCCCATCATGGACACAAAGGTCACGCAGCTGCACAGGCCGTCGATGCCGTCGGTGAGGTTCACCGCGTTGACGATGCCGATGATAAGGCCGTAGGACAGCGGGAAGTACAAAAGCCCCAGGTCCACATAGCCCAGGCCCGGCAGGGTGACAAAGGTGGTGAGGGTGCCGTTCATGTGCAGAGCGAACAGCAGCGCGGTGGTGATGAGCAGCTGCGCCGCGATCTTCTGCATGGCGCGCAGGCCCAGATTGCGTTTTTTGACCACCTTGATGAAATCGTCCAGAAAGCCCACCATGCCGAAGGCAAAGGCGGAGAACATGGCGATGTAGAGGCTGCGGGCGGTGGGGCCGCCCAGCAGTTCAGGGGCGCTGTGCAGAAGGCTCAGGGCCGCCAGAGCCACCGCCACGGTGGAGGCGAAGATGAAGCACAGGCCGCCCATGGTGGGAGTGCCCTGCTTTTTGTTGTGCCAGGTGGGGCCTATCTCCTTGATGGTCTGCCCGAAGTGCAGCTTGTGCAAAAAGGGGACGATGACGATGCCGGACACCGCCGAAAGGACGAACCCGGCGAATGCCGCAAGGATGAGCGCATAGCGTGCCATACTTTAAAAACTCCCTCTCACTTTTTGCCGGGCTTTGGGCCCGGTGCGACGCCGCGGCGCACCGGGCCGCCGGAAAGATACCCGTCTTATTTTATTGCAAAGTTTCCTCGCCGTAAAGGGCTTTCAGGATATTTTCCAGCTTCATGCCCCGGCTGGCCTTGGCCAGCAGCGCGTCGCCGGGCTTTAAAAGGCCCTTGAGGGCCGCAAGCGCCGCGGCGGGAGTGTCGCAGTGCACCGCCGCAAGGCCCGCCTTTTCGGCCTCCTCGGCCATGGCGCGGCTCTCGGGCCCGAGGGCCACCAGCCCCGCAAGGCGCGCTTCGGCGGCCCAGCGGCCCGCCTGGCGGTGGGCTTCTTCCGAGATGGCGCCAAGCTCCAGCATATCCCCCAGCAGGGCGTATTTTTTGCCGGAACCTGCGTCGAGGGCGCTGAACATGGCAAGGCTGGCCTTCATGCTGTCCGGGCTGGCGTTGTAGCAGTCCTCCACCACGGTGAGGCCCGCCTTTTTCACCACATGCTGGCGCATGCCGGTGGCTTCGTAGTTTGCCAGCGCCGCGGCGCATTTTGCCTTGTCCAGCCCAAGGCGGCTGGCGGCGGCATAGGCCGCCAGCGCGTTGTAGACGTTGTGCCGCCCCATGGCGGGGATGCGCGCCGCGAAGCGCTCGCCGCCGTCCACAAGGGTGAAGCGCTCGCCCTCGGGGCTGCTTTCGATCTCTTCGGCCCGCACGTCGGCCCAGGGGGCTTCGACGCCGTACCAGACAGGCGCGAGGCGGGCGGGGATGAGCCCCTGCGCCTTTGCCTTGCACAGGTATTCGTCGTCGGCGTTCAGGGCCAGGGGCGCGCCGTCGGGCAGGCCGGCGCAGATCTCCAGCTTGGCCTTGAGGATGTTCTCACGGCTGCCCAGGCTCTCCATGTGAGACACGCCGATGCAGGTGATGAGGCCCGCCGAGGGCCGCGCCGCACGGCTGAGCCGCTCGATCTCGCCCAGCGCGCTCATGCCCATCTCCACCACGGCGTACCGGGTGGTGGGCAAAAGGCGGAACAGGGTGCCCGGCATGCCTATTTCGTTGTTCTGGTTGCCCTCGGTCTTGATGGTCTCGCCAAAGGCGGAAAGCACCGCATAGCAGAACTCCTTGGTGGTGGTTTTGCCCACGCTGCCGGTGACACCGATCATTTTGGGCGCAAAGAGCATGCGGTAGTTGGCCCCCATGCGCACCATCGCCCTGTGGCTGCTGGGCGCGAGCACCAGTTTTTGGGCCGGGACGCCCTTTACCGGGTGGTTCGCCACCACACACAGCGCTCCGCCCTCGATGGCGGCGGCGGCGTAGTCATGGCCGTCCACCCGCTGGCCGGGAAAGCAGACGAACACGCAGCCCGGGGCCGCCTTGCGGCTGTCGGTGACCACGGCGGTGACGGGCTCGCCGCCCAGGCTGCCCGCCGGGGCAATACCCGCCAGAAGCTGATTCAATGGGATGGGATACATGGTGAAAGACCTCCCTTGCGGGGGCGCGGGGCGCCCTTCTTGTCCGTTTTTACTATACTGTATGCGGCTGCCGGCCCGGGCATGTGTACAGGCCTTCAGCCTTCCGCGCCGGTGACGGTGAGGGTGATGACCGAGCCCATCCTGGCCTCGGTGTTCTCGGCCACGCTCTGGGCGGTGACGGTGCCCTCCTCGGCAGAAAGCGAAGCGTTCAGGCCCGCCGCGCTCAGGATCTGCCTGGCCAGCGCGGCGCTTTTGCCCACCACGCCGGGCACAGGCACGGTGGGGACGTCGGCGCTGTCGGTGAAGAGGTAGACGGTGGAGCCCGCCGGCACCTTTTCACCCGCCGCGGGGCTCTGGGCCAGCACCAGCTCGCCGGTGCCCACCCGCCGGTGGGCAAAGCCCTTTTTGTTCAATTCCACCTGGGCCATGTCCCACTGCTGGTAGCTGGGATTGGAGGGATTGACCAGATTGGGCACGGTGACGCTGCCGGTGGGCAGCAGGCTGGGGTCGGTCTCGATGCCGAGATACGGCGCAACTTCGCTGATGATGTTGCCCACCAGAGGGGCGGAAAGCATGGAGCCGAACTCGGTCTCGGCGTGGGGCTCGTCCACGAAGGCCAGCACCAAAATCTCCGGGTCGTCGATGGGCACCACGCCCACGAAGCTGGACACCTTCTCGAAGCTGCCATCCTCCCGTGCAGGCTGGTCCAGCTTTTCGCTGGTGCCGGACTTGCCGCCGATGTGATAGCCCGCCACATAGGCGTTGCGGCCCGCGGCGCCGTCGGCGCCGCCGCCCACCACGTCCTCCATCATCTGGCGCAGCGCGGCGCTGGTCTCCTCGCTGATGACCTGGCGCTTGGCGGTGGGCTCAAACTCCTCCACCACATTGCCGTCGTTGTCCACGATCTTGCTCACGATGTGGGGCTGCACCAGATAGCCGCCGTTCACCACCGCGCAGACGGCGGTGGCCATCTGGATGGGGGTGACCTTCTGGGCCTGGCCGAAGCTGGTGGAGGCCAGGTCGATCTTGGACATAGACTCCACCGGGTGGTAGGAGATGCCCTCGTAGGGGTACTGCTCCGCCGGCAGGTCGATGCCGGTGGTCTCGGTGAAGCCGAAGGCGGTGTAATAGTCGGAAAAGACCTCCTTGCCCATGAGCTGGGCCTCCTGGATGGTGGCGATGTTGCAGCTGTTTTCCAGCACCTGGCCCAGGTTCTGCCAGCCGTGGACCCCCAGCACCCCGTAGCCGTTGTCGGCACAGTGGTATGGGTCGGTTCCCGGCACCACGGTGTAACTGCCGGTGCAGTTGAAGGTGGTGTTCACGGTGGCGGTGCCGGAGTCCAGCAGGGCGCTGGTGGTGATGAGTTTGAACACCGAGCCGGGGGTGTAGAGGTCGGTGATGGTCTTGTTCTTCCACTGGCGCTGGCGCTCTTCGCCCTGCACCTTGGTGTACTCCTCCCCTTCCAGCCCTTCCAGCAGGGCGGCTCGCTCGGGGTCGTAGATGGTCATGGGGTCGTTGGGGTCAAAGTCCGGCTTGGTGGCCATGGCCAGGATGGCGCCGGTGTTCACGTCCATCACGATGACCACGCCCCGCTCGGAGACGTTGTTCACCTTCACCGAGTTTTCCAGGTATTTTTCGGCGATGGCCTGTATCTCGGTGTCCAGGGTGAGGATGAGATTATCGCCGTCCTTGGCCTCATAGAGCACCCGGTCGTCGTTGGCCACCTCGCCGCCGGTGGGGGTGCGCTGGCTCACCAGCCGGCCCGGCGTGCCGGCCAGCACGTCCTCATAGTATTGTTCCAGGCCGTAGAAGCCGTATCCGTCGGCGTGCATGAAGCCCAGCACGCTGGCGGCGAAGGCCCCGAAGGGGTATTCCCGCTTGGTGTCCTGGGAGACGATGAGGCTGAGCTTGTTGTCGCTGGCATACTGGGAAATTTCATCCGCCACAGGCTTGTCCACCTGTTTTGCCAGCAGCACATACTGCTTGGAGGAGTCGATGAGCTTGTCGTAAATTTCCTGGGCGTCCATGCTCAGGATCTCCGCCAGGTCCTCGCTGACGGACTGGATGCGGGCGGCCCGGCGCTGGGCTTTGGACTCGTCGGACTCGGCGCCGCCCATGGCCTCCCATTCTTCCTTGGAAAGGCTGGGCGCTTTGATCTGGCTTGGGTCGGCGGTGATGGTCCAGACGATGCTGCTCTTGGCCAGCACCTTGCCGGTGGCGTCGTAGATCTGGCCCCGCTGGGGGGTGATGGTCATGTCCTTCATCTGCTGGCTGGCGGCGGCGTTCAGCATCTCGTCGTGGCGCACGATCTGCCAGGTGTACAGCCGCCAGACAAGAAGGCCGCACCCCACGGCCAGGAACAGCCCCAGCAGCACATAGCTGCGCACCTTCAGCGAACGGTTCACCCCATTGGAGGGCTCGTTTGTGTGTTTGTTCATCCTCTTGCTTTCCTCTCGGGGCCCTCGCCCCAGCGTATAAATGCAAACTCGTGAGCCCTCCCCCGCCGCCCGCTGCGGGCAGGACGCTGGGGCTGGCTCACGGGTTCAGATACTCCATCAGGCTGAGCAGGCCGGTGTTCAAGAATTCGGTGATCTTCTGGGCGGCGGTCTCGGGCCGGTTGATCACGCTCTCGCTTTCCAGTGAGAAGTAGGTCACCTGGCTGCGGTCCACCTTCACGAGGCCCAGCTCGCCGGCGGCGATCTGCTCCACGCTGCGCAGGCTGGTCTTGGAGTCCAGCACGCCGGAGAGGTAGTTGTAGGTGCTCTGCTCGCTCACCAGGTCGCTTTGGACGTTCTGGATGTCCACTGTGAGCTCGGTGATGGTGGCCTGGCTGTAGAGGAAGCCCACCACCAGGGCGGCCATCACCACCGCCACCGCCGCCGTTTTCACGGTTTGCAGGTTGAGGCGGGAGGCCCTTTTTTTGCCCCGGACGGCCCGGACCTTTGCGCGGGGCCGCTGGGCGCGGTTTTCAAACAGTTCAAGATCGTATGCGGGCTGCGCCACGGCGGCCACCTCCTTTCCGGGCAGGAAGGGCGGCGTCCCTGCCTGCGGTCTTTACAGTTTTTCGATGACCCGCAGCTTTGCAGAGCGGCTGCGGCGGTTCAGCTCCAGCTCGCCGGGCGCGGCCTCGATGGGCTTGCGGGTGATGAGCTTTGCCTTCGCCCTGCCACCGCACACGCACACCGGGTATTCCGGCGGGCAGGTGCAGGCGGTGGCCCACTGGCGGAAGCGGTTCTTCACAAGCCGGTCTTCCAGCGAGTGGAAGGTGATGACGGCAAAGCGCCCGCCGGGGGCCAGCAGGTCGAATATCTCGTCCAGCCCTTCGCTCAAAGCCTCCATCTCGCCGTTGACAGCGATGCGGATGGCCTGGAAGCTGCGGCGGGAGGGGTTTTTATCCTTGCGGCGCACTGCCGGGGGCAGCGCCGAAGCGATGGCGTCCGCCAGTTCCAGGGTTGTGGCAAAGGGCTTTTGCTGGCGCTGGCGCACGATGCGCCCGGCGATGGCCCAGGCGTAGGGCTCCTCGCCGTACTCCCGCAAAATGCGGGCCAGCTCCTCCCTGCTTTCGCTGTTCACCAGGTCCGCGGCGGTGGGGCCGGACTGGCTCATGCGCATGTCCAGCGGCGCATCCTGCCGGTAGGAAAAGCCCCGCTCGCCGTCGTCCAGCTGATGGGAGGAAACGCCCAGGTCCAAAAGCGCGCCGTTGAGGGAGGTCACGCCAAGGCCGGCCAGCGCGCGGCGGGCATAGCGGAAGTTCGTCCTCACCACCGTGGCGGGCAGGCCCTTAAGTCTCTCGGTGGCGGCTGCCACCGCATCCGGGTCCTGGTCCAGGCTGATGAGGCGCCCGGTGACAAGGCGCCGGGCGATCTCGCCCGAGTGCCCGCCGCCGCCGGCCGTACCGTCAAGATAGGTTCCCGCGGGGTCGATGGCAAGGCCCTCCAGGCACTCGTTCAAAAGCACCGGCACGTGACTGAATTCCACCTTGTCCTCCCCCTTTCCTGCGGGCCGTGTCGTTTAAAAATCCAGTTCCTCCATGGCCGCTTCGATGTCGGCCCCGGAGAGGCTGGCCTGTTTTTTCTGCCAGGCCGCGGTATCCCAGATCTCGGCGTAGCTGCCCACGCCGATGACCGTGACCTCCTTTTGCAGCCCCGCGTGGCTGCGAAGCGCCGGCTCCAGCAGGATGCGGCCCTGCTTGTCCGGCGCCACTTCCTGGGCTGCCGCAAAGAGGAAGCGCTGGATGTCCCGCGTTTTGACCATGCTCTTGGAGCGCAGGATGTCGGTGATGCGCTGCCATTCTGTTTCGGGGAAAGCCACAAGGCAGTCGTCCAGCCAGCGGGTGACCACGAAGGCGGTGCCCATCTTCTCGCGGAATTTGGCGGGGAAGTTCAGGCGGCCCTTGTCATCGATGGTGTAGTTGTATTCGCCCATCAGCATCCCGGCCGCCCCCTTTGTTGAAAACATGTGGAGAACGGTTGAATTCCCCCACTTTGACCCACTCTTACCCACTTTTATTTCAATTATACGGGATGGACCTGTGAAATTCAAGATGCGGGATGTAGAAATCCGGGGCATGCCTGACGGATTTTTTGACGCCGATTTGGCGAATGGCACAAAAAAGGGGCCGTGAACCAGGGTTCACGGCCCGATGGGCGATATTGGAAGGAAAAAGGCGGAAAATCAGCCGTTCTTGGCGCTCTGGCGCAGGTTGGCGCGCACGGTCTTGACTTCGGCGGCGCTGCGGGCCAGCTGCTCCTCGGTGGTGCGCAGCATATTCTCGCAGTAGTCGGTGACGGTGGTGCGCATGGTGCGGGCCTGGGTCTGGGCGGAGGAGACGATCTCGGCGGCGCGCTGCTGGGCGGCCTTGACCACTTCCTGCTCGCTGACCAGCACCCGGGCGCGGTCCTCGGCCTTCTTCACGATGGCTTCGGCCTCCCGCTTTGCGTCGGCCACGATCTCGGCCCGGTCGTTCACGATGGCTTTGGCCTGGCGCACCTCGGTGGGCAGGTTGAGGCGCACCTCGTCGATGATGTCCTGCAGGCGGTCGGCGTCCACCACCCGCTTGCCCCCCGCGAAGGGCAGGCCGGTGGCCTCTTCCAGCATTTCTTCCATCATGTTCAGCAACTCGTCGATGTTCATTCCGCTCGCTCCTTTTCGTAACGGGTCACCAGCACCTTGCCGTACCGGTATTGTTTTTTCTTGTGAAGGCCGCCGCACTCATCCGGAAGATCGGCGGCAAGCTCGCTTTCGCAGAGCACGGCGCCGCCGGGGGCGGTCACCTTCGCCACCGCCGGCAGGATGGCCGCCAGCGTGCCCTGGCGATAGGGCGGGTCCAGCAGCACGATGTGGAAGGTGTCTTTTGTGGCGGCAAGGAAGCCTTCCGCCTCGCCCTGGGCCACACGGCACCGGTCGAACACGCCCGCCGCTTTGCAGTTTTTGGTCACGATGTCCACCGCGCGGCGGTCACGGTCCAGAAAAACGCAGCTGGCCGCGCCCCGGCTGACCGCCTCGATGCCCAGCTGGCCGCTGCCGGCGAACAGATCCAGCACCCGCGCGCCGGGCAGGCTGAACTGCAGGGCGCTGAACATGGCCTCTTTCACCCGGTCGATGGTGGGCCGGGTGACCTCCTCGCCGGGCAGCGTTTCCAGTTTTGTGCCCCGGGCCTCTCCGGCGATCACGCGCATGTTTCATTCCCGCCTTTCTGCCCGCGGCCGCCTGGGGCCGCGCCGAGTTTATGGTTCATTATCCCCTGTTTGACCGGCTTTGTCAAGGGCCGGCCCGCCGTGGAACCAGTCAAAAATGCGCCGGGCGGCGGCGCTGCCCACGCCCTTTGCCTGTTCCAGTTCCTCGGCGGAAGCCTCTCGCACCGCGCCCACCGTTTTGAACCGGGCCAGCAGCGCCTTGGCGGTGGCGGGCCCCACGCCGGGGATGGCGGTGAGGCTGGAAGCATAGGACTTTTTCTTCTGGCTGGCCCGCTGGTACTCGATGGAAAAGCGGTGCACCTCCTCCTGGATGTTGGACAGGAAGGTAAACACGCCCCGGTGCATGCTGACGGCGATCTCGCCGCCGCCGGCGGTGACGATGGCCCGGGTGCGGTGGTGGTCGTCCTTGACCATGCCGAAGAGGGGCACCGCCGCCAGGGCCGTGCCCGCCAGGGCGGCTTTCACCGCGCTCACCTGGCCCTTGCCGCCGTCCAGCAGGATGAGGTCCGGCAGAACGCCGAACTGGCCCGCCGTCCCCTTTTCATACTCGCCGGCCCGCCGGGAGAGGGCCTCGGCCATGCTGGCAAAGTCGTCGGTGCCCTGCACGGTGCGCATCTTAAAGCGGCGGTAGCCGCTTTTCAGGGGCTTGCCGTCCTGGAACACCACCATGCCGCAGACGCTGGTGCCATCGCCCCAGTTGGAGATGTCGTAGCTTTCGATGACATGGGGCGGCTTTGCAAGGCCCAGCAGGGCGGCGGTCTCGTCCAGCAGGCGCTGGCCCCGGTCGGTGCGGCCGCTCTCCCGGGCAAGGCGCTCCACGGCGTTGGTGTAGGCCATGGTCACCAGCCGGGCCACATCCCCCCGCTGGGGCACATAGAGCTGCACTTTTGTGCCCCGCGTCTCGCTCAGCAGCTGCTCCAGGGCCTCGGCGGCCTCGGGCAGCGCGTCCACCGCGATGCGGCGGGGGATCTCGCCGCCGTAGAGATAGTAGCGGGGCAGAAATTCCTCCCGCAGGGCCTCCAGGTCGGTGCTGCCCTTAAAGACGAACTCCCGCTTGTCCGCCAGGCGGCCTTTCCGGTAGCGCAGGATGGCGGCGCAGCTGCTGGCGCCACTGGCCGCGAAGGACATCACGTCCATCTCCACCGTCTCGTCCACCACCACCTTCTGGCCGGCGGCGACCTTTTCCACCGCGGCGATCTGGTCCCGCAGAAGGGCGGCCTGCTCGAAGTCCAGCCGTTCGGCGGCCTCCTCCATCCGGCGGCGCATGGTGGTGAGGATGTCCTTTTTGCCGTGGCGGATGAGCTGGACGGCCCCCTTCACCGCCTCGTTATAGACCTCTTTGCTGATCTTGCCGCTGCACAGCGCCATGCACTTGCCGATGTGGGCGTTGAGGCAGGGGCGGCCCTTGCCGATGTCCTCGGGGAAGCGGCGGCCGCAGCGGGGCAGCAGGAAGGAGTCCTGGGCCGTTTCCACCATCTGGCGCACCGCAAAGCTGCTGGTGAAGGGGCCGATGTAGTCGGCATCGTCGTCGTCCTTCTGCAGCGCCGCCGAGATGCGGGGGTAGTCGCCCCTGGTTATCTTGACGTAGCTGTATCCCTTGTCGTCCTTCAAAAGGATGTTGTATTTCGGGGTGTGGGCCTTGATCTGGCTGGCCTCCAGCACCAGGGCCTCGAACTCGCTCTGGCAGACGATGACGTCAAAGGCGAAGGCGTGCCCGATCATCTGGGTGACCTTCGCGTCGTGGGGCACGCCCTCCCGGAAATACTGGCTGACCCGGGTGCGCAGCCGCTTGGCCTTGCCGATGTAGATAATTTCGTCCCGCTTGTCCCGGATGATGTAGACCCCCGGCAGCAGCGGCAGCATTTTTGCCTTTTCGTACAGTTCGGCCTTGGTCACGGCGGCGCGCCTCCTTTCGTCCGGCCTTATTATATCCCGCCGCCGCCCCCATTACAAGGCGTGGCGGGAAAGGAAAAAGGGCGGAATGCTCCGCCCTTTTGTTTATGAATGAAAAAAGAAATTACTCGGCAAAACCGGAGTTGACCAGCGCGATCAGGCCTTCCACAGCGTCCTGCTCGTCGGCGCCGTCGGCGATGATGCGGATGGTGGTGCCGCCCACGATGCCCAGGCTCAGAACGCCCAGCAGGCT
Organism: Candidatus Allofournierella excrementigallinarum; assembly: GCA_019119025.1. Classification (GTDB taxonomy): domain Bacteria; phylum Bacillota; class Clostridia; order Oscillospirales; family Ruminococcaceae; genus Allofournierella_A; species Allofournierella_A excrementigallinarum. The sequence goes on along the minus strand of DWXV01000051.1, from coordinate 28,689 downwards.
CTTCGCGTTGACCCGGCGCTCCTCCTTCTCGACCCAGATGGAGGACTTGTATTCGTTGGCCTTTTGAATGAAGAAAGTAGCCGGACGGGCATGCAGGCCAACCTGATTCTCAACGGTAACTTCTTTCACAAACATGGTTCATACACTCCTACTCAAAAAAGATTGAACGGGTTTGATACTATAATATCCCATTCGCCCCCGCTTGTCGATAGCGTTCGGGAATTTTTGTCAGTTTGGCAAAAGCCGAAAAACCCGGAAACGTTTCTTTGTGCATTTCCTCCATTAAGTTTTCAACAATATCATGGGTTTGTTCCAAAAGTTTTAAACTTAAAAGGGAACAATTCCCATTTTAAACTTTTTTGAGCTCATCGGGCAGCTTTTCGTACAAATCCGGGCGGCGCTGTTTTGTGCGCTCCAGGCTCATCTTCGCACGCCATGCGTCGATGTTGCCGTGGTGGCCGCTGAGCAGCACCCCGGGCACCTTGCGGCCCCGCCATTCCTCGGGGCGGGTGTACTGGGGATATTCCAGCAAGCCGTTCCAGTGGCTCTCTTCCTGATAGCCCTGGGGCTCGGCCAGAACGCCCGGCTGCAGGCGCAGCACGCTGTCCGCCACCACAAGGGCCGCCAGCTCGCCGCCGGTGAGCACATAGTCGCCGATGGAGATCTCCCGATCGGCCAGTTCCTCGATGACCCGCTCGTCCATTCCCTCGTAGTGGCCGCAGACCAGGATGAGGCCGTCCTGGGCGGCCAGCTCCCTGGCCACCTGCTCGGTGTAGGGCTGGCCGGCGGCGGTCATGAACACGATATGCGGACGTGGGCGGCCCTGCTCCTCGAACTGGGCCAGGATGGCCTGGCAGCAGTCGTAGATGGGCTGGGCGTTCATCACCATGCCGCAGCCGCCGCCGTAGGGGTAGTCGTCCACCTGCTTCTGGCGGTTGAGGGTGTAGTCCCGGATCTGGTGGCAGTGGGTCTCGATGAGGCCCTTGCGGGCCGCCCGCCCCAGAATGCTCTCGTCCAGCACCTGCCGGCACATGTCCGGGAAGAGGGTGGCGATGTCGATGCGCATGCTCATGGGCGGTCTCCGTTCTCGGCCTCGGTGAACATGCCGGGGATGGGCTCCACCAGCACGCGGCCGTTTTCCAGGTCCACCTGCTTCAAAAAAGGCTTCACCGCCGGGAACAGGGTCTCGGCGCCGGTTTCGTCCCGCACGGTGTAGATGTCCTGGGCGGCGGGACGGGTGACGGAGGCGATGGTGCCGTAAACGCGGCCGCTGGCGGCGTCCACCACCGGCAGGCCCAACAGGTCCGCCTTGAAATAATGCCCCTTGGGCAGTTTCGCCTCGGCGCGGGCGATGTAGAACACGGTGCCCACCAGCTCGCGGGCGGCCTCGGGGTCATGGACGCCCTCCAGCGTGAGCAGGGCCATGTTCTTGTGGGGCCGCACCTTCACAAGGCCGATGGGATTCTGGCCCTGGGGCCCGCGGTAGAGGCGGGAAAAGCCCGACAAAAAGGCGGCGCTGTCGCACCAGAGCTCCACCTTCACCTCGCCGGAGACGCCGTGGGTGGTGACTGCCTTGCAGGCTTCGAGATATTCTTGCATGAGGATCCCCCCTTGAAATGGGAGCAGGGCCCTTTGGGACAAAGGGCCCTGTCGGTCTTGTGCCTGGGCGGCAAAAGGTCAGTCGATCTCGACCAGGACCTTCTGCCCCTTGCGGACGGCGGCGGCGCGCATCACAACGCGGATCGCCTTTGCAATACGCCCCTGTTTGCCGATCACACGGCCCATGTCGCCTTCGGCCACGCTCAGGTGGTAGACGATGGTGCCGTCCTCACGGGGATCGTCCACGGTGACGGTCACCGCGTCCGGCTCATCCACCAGTCCCCGGGCCACAGCAAGCAGCAACTCCTGCATTTTGACGTCCTCCATTGCCTGTTACAGAATCTCGGACTTCTTCAGCAGAGCGCGCACCGTGTCGGTGGGCTGAGCGCCGTTGGCGATCCACTTCTTGGCCTTCTCGGCGTCGATGTTGATCACAGAGGGCTCTTTGGTGGGGTCGTAGTAGCCGATCTCCTCGATAAAGCGGCCATCGCGGGGGAAGCGGCTATCCGCCACCACAACACGATAGAACGGAGCCTTCTTGGCGCCCATGCGGCGCAGTCTGATCTTGACAGCCATTCCTGTCACCTCCTGTTAAAATTGGGGCCCATTGGCTGGGCGTTTATTCTATAAAACCCCGGCCCCGGGCAAAACGCCCGCTGGGCCCCAGAGGTTTTATCAAGTTGGGAAGGGCCTCTCAAAAGCCCATGTTCATGCGCCGGCCAAAGGCGCGGGGGTTCTTCTTGACCTGCTTCATCAGCTTCTGCATGGCCTCGAACTGGCGCAAAAGGCGGTTGACCTCTTCAACAGAGGTGCCGCTGCCGGCGGCGATGCGCCGCTTGCGTTTGGGGTTGATGATGGCGGGCTTTGCCCGCTCGGCGGGGGTCATGCTGAGGATGATGGCCTCCACCCGGACAAAGGCTTTTTCGTCCACCTCGTCGGGGTTGACCTTCGCGCCGCCCGGCAGCATGGAGAGCATGGCGGAAACGCCGCCCATCTTTTTCATCTGGGCAAGCTGGTCCAGCATGTCGTTCATGTCGAACTTGCTGTCCATCATGCGCTTTGCGGTCTCGGCGGCCTTTTTCTGGTCCTGGGTCTCCTGGGCCTTTTCGATGAGGGTGAGCACGTCGCCCATGCCCAGGATGCGGCTGGCCATGCGGGCGGGGTGAAAGACCTCCAGGTCGTCCAGCTTTTCGCCGGTGCCCTGGAACTTGATGGGCTTGCCGGTGACCGCCTTCACGCTGAGGGCCGCGCCGCCGCGGGTGTCGCCGTCGGTCTTGGTGAGGATGATGCCGTCCACGGCCACCGCCTCATTGAAGGCCTTGGCCACGTTCACCGCGTCCTGGCCGGCCATGGCGTCCACCACCAGCAGAACTTCATCCACCGTCACCGCTTCGCGGATGCGGGAGAGCTCTGCCATGAGGGCTTCGTCCACATGCAGACGGCCGGCGGTATCCAGAATGACGATGTCGTTGCCGTAGTCCTTGGCGTGGGCCACCGCCGCCTTTGCAATGGCTTCCGGCTTTTCGGTGCCCTGGGTGAACACCGGCACGCCCGCCTGTTTGCCCACCACCTGCAGCTGCTCGATGGCCGCGGGGCGGTAGACGTCGCAGGCCACCAGCAGCGGCCGGTGCCCGGCCTTCAAAAACCACTTGCCCAGCTTTGCGGCGTGGGTGGTCTTGCCGTTGCCCTGCAAACCGCAGAGCATGATGACCGTGGGAGGCTTGGACTTGATGTGGATGCGGGCGGCTTCCTCGCCGCCCATGAGCCGGGTGAGTTCCTCGTTGACGATCTTGATGACCTGCTGGGCGGGGGTGAGGCTTTCCATGACTTCCTGGCCCATGGCCCGCTCGGTGACCTGGGCGATGAAGCTTTTGGCCACCGTGTAGTTGACGTCGGCTTCCAGAAGGGCCATGCGCACTTCCCGCATGGCGGCCTTGATGTCCGCCTCGGTGAGCTTGCCTTTGCCCCGCAGGCGCTTGAACACGCCGCCCAGGCGCTGGGAAAGGGATTCAAATGCCATTGTGCTTCAAGCCCCCCTTCTCAGTCGGTGATGCGCCGGATCTCCTCCAGCATCCGCTCTGTGTCCCGCTCGATCTCCGGGTTGGGCGAGTAGGAGTTGGAGTTGGCAAAGCGGATGGAGCGGACCAGGCTTTCCAGCTGGGCCACGCCCTGCTGCACCGCCCGGTAGCGGGCCGCGAAGCCCACCTTCTGCTCCAGATCCAGGATGATGCCCTCGCCGCGCTTGATGGAGTCGCGCACGCCCTGGCGGGTGATGCCGAAATTATCGGCGATCTCGGCCAGCGACAGATCGTCGTTATAGTACTGCTCCATCACCTCGCGCTGACGCTCGGTGAGCACGTCGCCGTAAAAATCCAGCAGAAAAGAGATCTCCAGGTTCTTTGCCACGGGGCAGCCCATCCTTTCGCGAGGTTTGTAAAGGTTTTTACTTTACAGTCCACATTATAGCAGAATAACCGCCGCCTGTCAAGAGGCATTGAACAAAAAGAAGGGCCGCATTTTGTGAAAAAGTGCAGAAAACTGGGCTGCGAAGGGAGGCGGCGCATTGACGGGAGGGTCGCATTTGCTATAATAAAAGTAATTTATGGCAAAAGGGGGGCGGCGGGCCGTGGCGGTGTTCAAGAACTACTATCAGTACCTCTACGCCTGCCCGGTGGTGGAGCTCACCGGCTACACCGCCCGCTTTGAGGCGCCGGGGCGCATTTTCGCCTATCTTGACTTTGCGGGCCCCACCGGCAGCGCCAAGGACGGCCTGGCGGAAGGCATGCTGGCGCTGGCAGCCCAGCGGGGGGACCTGAAAAAGGGCCAGCCGGTGGTGGAGGCCAGCGGCGGCACTTTTGCGGCGGCGCTGTGCATCGCGGCGAGGCGCAGCGGCCACCCGGTGTATCTGGTGGTCTCCCCCACCCTGCCGGGCGAGCGGCAGAAGCTGCTGCAGCGGCTGGGGGCCCAGCTGGTGCTGTGCCCGGAGGGCATGTCCCGCCGGAAGGCCGCCCGGGAAAAGGCCCTGCGCACCGCCGAGGAGAGGGGCGGCTATTACCTGGACTACTTCAACAACGACGACAACCCGGAATACCACCGGCGCATCACCGGCCCGGCCATCCTGAAGGCCACCCACGGCGGCGAGGACATCGACACCATCGTGGCGGGGGTGGGCAGCGGCGGCACGGTGACCGGCGTGGGCGAGCACGTGAAAGCCTGGACCAGCCACATCCGCATGGTGGCGGTGGAACCCTATGAGAGCCAGGCCATCGGCGGCGGGTTCATCGGCCGCCACGGCATTCCGGGGCTTGGGGCCGGCTTTGTGCCCCAGAACTACAACCCCTACATCGTGGACCGGGTGGTGGCGGTGGCCACCGGCGAGGCGCTGCGGGCCGCCCGGGACGTGCTTCGCACCGACGCCATCCCCGCCGCGCCCAGCGCGGGGGCAACGCTTTTTGCCGCCCGCACGCTGCTGGAGCAGGGCAAGGCCAAAAGCGCCCTGTGCGTGTTCAGCGGCAGGCAGCTGTATGAATGAGGGAAGGGCCGCCGCCCCGGCCGGGGCGGCGGCCCTTCCCTGCGTTTCCGCCTGCGGGGCGGCGCGTCAATAATACATGTATACCTGGCAGGGGATCATGCCGTTGTAGAGCTTGCGGCGGCGGGAGGCCTTTTTGCCGAAGTGCTTTTCAAAATCGGCGTCGGCGGTGATGACATAGGCGCCCTTCACGGGGTGAGCGGCAAGGCGCGCGCCCAGCACGCCCGCCAGCCGGGCGGCCTCGGAAAGATCCCCCAGCCGCTCGCCGTAAGGGGGATTGGTGAGCACCGTCTGCTCCGGGGCGGGGGCGAAATCCGCCGCGTCGGCCACGGCGAAGCGGCAGCGCTCGCCCACGCCGGCCAGCTTTGCGTTGTGGGCCGCCAGCTCCACGGCGGCGGGGTCGATGTCGAAGCCGCAGCCCTCGAAGGCGGCGTCTTTGCGGATCTCCGACAGGGCCTTCTCCCGCTGGGCGGCCCAGACGGCGGGCGGGCAGAAGCTGTACTGCTCGGCGGCAAAGCGGCGGCGCAGGCCCGGGGCGATGTTCATCGCCTTCTGCGCGGCCTCGATGACCAGCGTGCCGCTGCCGCAGAAGGGGTCGGCCACCGCGGTGTCCCGCCGCACGCGGCCCAGGTCGGCGATGGCGGCGGCCAGCGTCTCCTTGATGGGCGCGCCGGTGGCGTTGCGCCGGTAGCCCCGCTTGTGCAGGCCGTCGCCGCTGGTGTCCAGCATCAGCTCCGCCTGGTTTTTGCGGATGGAGAAGCGGATCTTATACTGCACGCCGGTCTCGGGCAGGAACAGGGTCTTGTGGCCCTTTTTCAGCCGCTCCACCACCGCCTTTTTCACGATGCTCTGGCAGGCGGGCACGCTGGACAGGGTGCTGGACAGGCTGGACCCCTTCACCGGGAAGGCGGCGTCGGCGAGCAGCAGCTCCTCCCAGGGCACGGAAAACACCCCGTCGAACAGTTCGTCAAAGGTGTTTGCGGGAAAGCGCCTCAGCAGGATGAGCACCCGCTCGGCGCAGCGCAGGTTCAGGTTCGCGGCGGCGATCATGCTCTCGTCTCCCGAGAAGGCGATGCGCCCGTCGGTGACCTGCACGTCCTGGGCCCCCAGCCGCCGCACCTCAAAGGCGGCGGTGCTCTCGGCGCCGAAGTAGCAGGGCGCGATCAGTTCAAATTTCATAAAGGCAGCTCCTTTTTCTGCGGCCCGCCCCGAAACGGCGGGTCGGTGTTCGGCAGTTTTCGCCGGGATATTATCATAGCATCCCCCGCCCCGGCGCGCAAGATGATTTTATCGCTGCCCGGCAAAAAAAGCCGCCCCGGCCTTTTGCAGCCGGGGCGGCTTTGGTGGGTCAGTTCAGGGGGATGAGCACGCCGTAGCCGCCATCGGCGCGGCGGTAGACCACCTGGATCTGGTCGTTCTCCATGCTGCGGTACACAAAGAAGCTGTGGCCCAGCAGGTTCATCTGCAGGATGGCCTCGTCGGTGGTGCAGGGCTTGACGGCAAAGCGCTTTTCGCGGATGACCTCGAAGGTCTCCTCCGGCTCGGGGTCGACGGGCCACTCCGCGGCCCGGGTCATTTTGGTGCTCAGACGCTTGCGGTTCTTCACCAGGCGGCGGGTCAAAAGGTCCGCCGCATCCTCCAGCGCGGCTTCCATCTGGTCGGCGGTCTTTTCGGCCCGCACGGTGATGCCGTTGTCATAGACGGTGATCTCCACCGTCTGGCGGCTTTTTTCCACCGTGACCGTGACCTGCGCCTGGGCCTCCTCAGGGAAGAACTTATCCAGCTTTGCCAGGCGCTTCTCCGCTTTCTCGATGAACGAGGGTTTCAGGGAAACTCTGCGGCCAGTGCATGTGACCTTCATAAACCTATGCCTCCTTTTGGCGTATGGCTGCCGCCGGGCTTTTGCCCTTTGCACAGCCTCCACCGCTTTGATACTATTATTATAGCAATATTGCACAAAAAACACCAGAGGAAAGGGGTGTACAGTCTGTAAAGTTTTTGTGGCAAAGGTGTGTGAAAATGCACAAAACCCGCCGCTGCCTGCAAAGGAGCGGCGGGCCGCCGGCCAGCGAAAAATTCAGGCCGGGTCGCGCACATTGATGATGAGCGCCAGAAAGCGCAGGGGCTTGTCGGAGCGGTTCTCGATGGAGTGGGAGGAGCCGTCCCGGCACTGCATCATATCGCCGGCGGCCAGGTCGTACTCCACGCCGTCCTCCACCACATGGCCCACACCCTCCAGGATATAGTAGACTTCATACTCGCCCTGGTGCTTGTGATAGCCGATGGAATTGCCGGGTTCGAGGGTGTTCACGGCGAACAGCCGCCCGGAGCCATAGGCGCGATCGGCGGGCAGGATGTGGCGCACGGTGCACTCCCCTTCGCCCCCTGCCATCTTGGGGCGCACTTCTTCCAGCTGGTCTTTGCAGAGGATCTTCATTGCTTTTCCCTCGTTTCAATTGAAGTTATAGGCCGTGACGATGGGCTCCCGGCCCAGGGTGCGGTCGTTGAAATACTCGTAGAGGCAGATGCCCAGGAAGGAGCCGCTGATGTTGTAAACATTGGCATAGCCGCTGCCCAGCAGCTCGCACAGGGCATAGTAGCTGCGCTGGCTGGTGCGGCAGTGGAGGTAGACCGGCACGTCTTTGGGCACCTCGCCCATCCGCCGCCGGAACTGGGACAGGGGGATGTTCACCGCGCCCTTGAGGTGGCCGGCATTGAACTCCCGCTCCTCCCGCACGTCGATGATGCAGGCCCCCTGCTCCACCAGGCGGCGCACGGCGCTCACCGGCACCTGCTTCACCCGGCCTTCCAGCACGTTCAGGCCCACCAGCGCCGCCAGGTTCACCACGTCCTTGGCGGTGCCGTAGACCGGCGAGTAGCACAGTTCCAGCTCCTTCAGGTCCGCCAGGGCGCCGTTCATGGAGATGAGGGTGGCGATGACGTCGATGCGGCGCACCGCGTCGCCCCGGCCGATGGCCTGGGCGCCCAGGATGCGTCCGGTGGGGGTCTCGAACACCAGCTTGAAGGCCATCCAGGCCGCGTCGGGCATGAGGCCGACTTTGTCGGTGGGATAGAGCAGCACCGACCGGCAGGGGATGCCCGCTTTGCAGGCCGCCTTTTCGGAAAGGCCGGTGGCGGCGGCGTTCTGGTCGAACACCCGCACGCAGGCCGAGCCGATGAAGCCCCGGTTGTCTGCCGGGCGGCCGCAGATGTGGTCCGCCGCCGCGCGGGCCTGACGCTGGGCCGGGCCCGCCAGGGCCAGCCGCCCGGGCCGCCGGGCCAGCCGGTCAAAGCTCTCCACCGCGTCGCCCACGGCGTAGATGTCCTCGTCCTCGGTGCGCCAATTGGCGTCCACCTTGACGCCCCGGGTCTCGCCGATGGCAAGGCCCGCGTCTTTGGCGAGGGCGGTCTCGGGCGAAACGCCGATGGCCAGCACCACCATCTGAGCGGGCAGGTCATGGGCTTCGCCGTGGCGGGTGACGGTGATGCGGTCCGGGTGCACGGCGGCAAGCAGGCTGTTCAGCTCCAGCTGCACGCCGTTGTCCATCAGTTCCTTGTGCAGTATCTGGGCCATGTCGTAATCGAAGGGGGCCAGCACCTGGTCCGCGCCTTCCACCAGCGTGACCAGCAGGCCGGCGCAGGCCAGGTTCTCCGCCACTTCCACGCCGATGAAGCCGCCGCCCACCACCGCCGCGCATGTCACATCCTGCTCGTCGATGTAGGCTTTGATGGCCTTCACGTCGGTGACGCTGCGCAGGGTGAACACGTGGGGGCTGCGCACGCCGGGGATGGAGCCGGGCACGATGGGCGCGGCGCCGGGGGCGAGGATGAGCTTGTCGTAACTTTCCGTGTAGGCGGGGCCGTCACTCGGCTGCACCGTCACGGTTTTGGCCTTGCGGTCGATGGCCGTGACCCGGCTGTTCACCCGCACCTCGATGTTGTGGCGCGCCTTGAAGGCGCGGGGCGTCATCAGCACCAGGTCGTCCGCGTCCGGGATGACGCCGCCCAGATGATAGGGCAGGCCGCAGTTGGAGAAGGATACGTGCTCGCCCTGCTCAAAGATGACGATCTCGGCTTTTTCGTCCAGCCGGCGCAGGCGCGCCGCTGCGCTGGCGCCGGCGGCCACGCCGCCTATCACGATCACTTTCATCGCTCTGACTTCCTTTCCCCGGCGGCGCAAGCGCCGCCGTTTTTCTGTGCTAAGCAAAAGCGGACTGCCGCCGCAGTCCGCCCTTTTGCCTTGTTCTTCCGCGGGCCGATGCTCAGCGCCGGCGGGAGTAGCCGCCTCCGCGGCGGTTCTCGGTGACCCGCTTGAGGTCGGAGATCTTCTCCTCGCTCTGGCTCTTGAACCTGGCCATCATGTCCTCAAAGCTCATCTCTCCCTGGGGCGCGGCAGCCTTGGGCTGCCAGACCCGGGGCGCATCGGAGCGGCCCCGCTGGCCGCCGCGCTGGCCGCCGTGGGCGCCGCCCCGGTTCGGGCGCGGCTCGGGAGGAAGGGTGCGCTTGATGGAGAGGGCGATCTTGCCGTCCTCCGCGATGCTGAGCACCTTGACCTTGACCTCCTGCCCCTCACTGAGCACGGTGGACAGGTCCTCGATAAAACTGTTGGACACTTCGGAAATGTGCACCATGCCGGTCTTTCCGCCGGGCAGCGCAACAAAGGCGCCGAACTTCTTGACGCCGGTGATCTTTCCTTCCAGAATGGCCCCTACCTCTAACTGCAACGCGATATAACCCCTTTATGTTTATTCTGCAAAAGGCCCGCAACGCGGCGGTGTGCCGCGGCCTTTGTGCCGTCGTTTACTGGCCGGTGACGTCGATGAACACCCGCTCGTTGGGCTTGGCGTAACCCAGTTTGTCCCGCGCGACCCGCTCGATGATCTCGGCGTCGCTGCCGGATTCCAGCACCCGCTCCAGCTCGTCGTTCTGCTGGCGCTGCTGTTCCAGCTGATTCTCCAGGTCCTGCAGCTCCTTCTGCTTGGCGGCGATGTCCACCTGATTGAACACAAGGCCCGCCACCAGATAGCCGCCGATCAGCACGAGGCCCGCCCGCAGGAAAAAGCGGGGCAGCAGCGGCGCGCGCTTTTGCTTTTTCTCCATGCCGCCGGCCTCCTTTGCCGAAAAATGAGCGCATTGCCCCCGTGGAGTTGCCAACGGGTTATCTGAATTATACAACACACGCCCTTTGTTTTTCAACTGTTTTTTGCGGCGTTTTTGGGCCGCTGCGTGCAATTTGTCCGCCGCGGTGCGTCCTGCCCGCCCGCAAAGGCGTGCGAGGGGCCGCACCGCCAGCAGCCACAAAAGCACAAAGGGCCGGGCGATGGCCCATTTTACCAGGCGCTGGGCCGCGGCGCACCCCGGCGCCAGCACAAAAAAGTACCCTGCCAGCCCCAGAACAAGGCCCGCGGCCATGTACCAGCGCACCACGCCGCTGTAGCTGCGGGAGGCGGCAAAGCCGCAGGCCAGCACCGCGGCGGCAAAGGCGGCGGCAACGTCCAGCACAAAGCACACCGGGCGGCTGCCGCCCAAAAAGAAGCGGGCCAGATCGTAGCACACCGCAAGGAAAAAGCCCAGGCCCAGGCAGCACAGCGTGTCCGCCAGGACGTAGGGCGGGGCGGCAAGGGCCACCATGGGCCTTCAGCGCAGCAGGCGGCGCCACAGGCCGCCCGCCGGCGCAGGCTCGGTGTACTGCATGGACTCGATGCGCCCGAAAATTTTCACCTCGCCCGTCTGAATGGACAGTTCGCTCACCGACAGGCCCTCGCCCCCCACCAGCAGGGTGCCCTGCTGGGTCTCGAGGGTGGCGCCGGTCTCGTCGCAGCTCACCACCCGCGTCACGCCGGTGGCGGTGAGGACGCTGCGGTCCTCCACGATGAGATGGTGGGGAAGCTTTGCCGCCGGCGCTTCGGCGGGCCGTGCGGCGGAGGTCTTTTTTTCCTGCATGGTCTGCACCTGCCTTTTCGCCAATGTATATGCCAAGGCGGCGGGCGGTTATGACCGGCGGCGGGGGATCATCGGCGCAGCAGTGTGACCTGAGGTCCGCCGGTGCGGTGGAGGGCGTACTCCACAAGATCGCGGGCATTGCTGGCCGGGCGCCAGACGGCGGCGATGACCCAGCGGGCGTTGTCCACCGCGTAGCGGTTTGCCCGCGGAATGGCGGCACGGGGCGGCACGCGTTCCATGTCCGGCGGGTAAATGCTGCCGTCGAACCCCTGTGGCAGTTCCACCGCCCGGCGGCAAGGGTGCCACACCAGTAGCCGGAACAGCTTTATTTCCGGGTGCCGCTGTTTTGCCGCCTGCAACGCCCGGGCGGCCATATGGTCAAAGCCCCCATAGTTGCCCACCCAGAACTCGGTGGCACCCTCTTCCACAATGTGCCGCTCCACCGCCGCGCACAGCGTCGGGTACAGTTCCTGCCCGCACTCCCGGTGGCCGATGAAAAAGCAGATGTTCCGTTTCACGGCTTTCCTCCGTAGTTGTGTTTATCGTTAAAATTATACGACAATCGTTATTAAAATACAACGATTTATCGCAGTATAATTTACGAAAAGCACAATGTCCGGGAGGTGGCGCAGGTGAAAGATGTGCTCGCTGTCATCACGGCCCTGCGGCAGGCGCGGGGCTGGACAGAATACCAGTTAGCAGAGCATTCGGGGTTGCCCCAGTCCACCATCTCCTCTTGGTATCGCAAGCAGATGGTACCCACTCTGCCCTCCCTGGAAAAAATCTGCACCGCGTTCGACATCACCCTGTCGCAGCTGTTTGCCGAAGAGGGAGACCCGGTGGAACTGACAGAGGAACAGCGCCGCCTGCTGGACCGCTGGAGCCGACTCAACCGCGAACAGCAGGCCGCCGTCCTTGCCCTGATCGATCAGATCCGATGACGTCCATGGACATTGGCGAGGTTGTGCGCCTGCGCATTCTGGAATTGTGCAGGCAACGGGATATTCCCGTCAACCACCTGTGCAACATCAGCGGCGTGACCTAGTCCACCGTGAACAACATCGTCAGTGGCCGCAACCGCAGCGCCACCGTGTCCACCGTGAAGAAGCTGTGCGACGGGCTGGGCAACGCCATGCAGGAATTCTTTGCAAGTGAGTTGTTCCGCGGCCTGGAACAGGAAGTGAAATAGTGAAACGCCCGGGGGGCCGCAGCCAAAGGCTGCGGCCCCCCGGGCGTTTGTTCTGCTGGGGCGAGGTCACTCGATGACCTCGTACATCTCCCGGGCCACATCCTTGCCGGCGGGGGCCAGGGTGGACAGCACCCGCACCTTGACCGGCTTGTTGCCGAAGGTGATCTCGATGACGTCCCCCTCCTTGACGGCGTAGCTGGCCTTGGCGGGCTTGCCGTTCACCAGGATGCGGCCCGCGTCGGCCACCTCGTTGGCCACGGTGCGCCGCTTGATGAGGCGGCTGACCTTCAGGTATTTGTCGATGCGCATAAAGCTCGCTCCTTTCCCGCCGGGCGCCCGGCGAACGAGAAAACGGCCCTGCCCCGCGGCGCGGCGGCAGAGCCGTTGAAGATCGGGTCCGCTGTGATTACTTGGACACCGCGTCCTTCAGGGCCTTGCCGGCCTTGAAAGCGGGGGCGGTGGTAGCGGCGATCTGGATGGTCTCCTTGGTGCGGGGGTTGATGCCGGTGCGGGCGGCGCGCTTGTGGGTCTCGAAGGTGCCGAAGCCAACCAGAGAGACCTTATCGCCGTCGGCCAGGGCCTTGGTGATGACTTCCACAGTGGCGTTGACAGCCTTCTCGGCGTCCTTCTTGGTCAGCTCGGCAGCCTCAGCGACAGCCGCGATCAGTTCAACTTTGGTCATGATGTTTTACCTCCAAAAATTTATGCCAGCACAAAGGGGTCATCCCTTTGATGTCTGTTCAGTCTGCTTGGCCACTTTCCAGTAGCGGTCAAGGGCGGCGGGAGATACCTCTTCCAGGGCTTTGCCCTCGGCGGCGGCCTGCTCCTCGCAGGAGATGACCCGGTCCTGGAAGCGGGCGGTGGCCCGGCCGAGGGCCTGCTCGCTGTCCTGCCCGAGCATGCGGCCCAGGTTGACGGCGGCAAACAGCACGTCGCCCAGCTCCCACTCGACGCCCTGGCCCGAGGCCATGGCCTCTTTCAGCTCGGCCAGCTCGCTCTCCAGGTCCGCCAGCGCGGCGGCGGCGTCCGGGTAGGCAAAGCCGTAGGCCCCGGCGCGCTTTTGCACCTTGGCCGCCCGCATCAGCGCGGGAAAGGCCGCGGGCACGCTTTCCAGCCGGCTTCTGGCGGTGGTGCGCGCCTTCTCGGCGTTTTTCAGCGCCTCCCAGTTGGAGAGCACCTCGCCGGTGGTCGCGGCCACCGTGTCGCCAAAGACGTGGGGGTGGCGGTAGATGAGCTTTTTGCAGATGCCGTCGCACACGGAATCGAAGTCAAAGACGCCTTTTTCGGCCTCCATCTGGCAGTGGAGCGCCACCTGCAAAAGCACGTCCCCCAGTTCTTCTTCCAGGAGGTGGGCGTCGGCAAGGTCGATGGCTTCCAGCGCCTCGTAGGTCTCCTCGATGAAGTTTGCGCGGATGGACTGGTGGGTCTGTTCCTTATCCCAGGGGCAGCCGTTCACGGGGTCCCGCAGAAGGGCGACGATGCGCACCAGGTCCTGGGCGGTATAGCGCTCTTTTCGCTCAAATTCCACCAAACGGCACACCTCCTTGATCGCTTTTTCATTTTACTCCACGCAAAAGGCCTTTTCAAGCCCCTTTGCCCCTATTTTTGCCCCATCCGGGCGGTTTTCATACTTCTGAACAAAATTCGATACAAATAGAACGGCGGAATGTGTGCAAAGCCCCATCCGCCGTTCGTTTTTGTGTTTTATTGCTGTTTTTCGCCGCGACTCACGGTGAGCACCACCGCGCCGCCGCTGCCCTTCCGGCCCAGCTTACAGCTGTGCCCCGCAGCCAGGACAAAACAGGGCATCCTCTTCCACCTCGCAGCCGCACTGAGGGCAGGTCCTGGTGGGGGCCTCGGGCGCGTCGATGGGCGCTTCGCCCTCGGCGGCGGACTGGTTTTTCAGCTCGTGGATCCTGTCGTCCAGCGCGCCGATGGCGGCGATGTATTTTTCCACCAGGGGGCGGTTCTCCTCGCCGTTTTTGGCCAGGCTGTAGACCAGCGCGCCCAGCTGGCGCTCGGCCTTGGCCTTCTTGCCCTGCAGCGCCAGCAGATCGGTCTGGCGTTTGCCCTCGCGGGCCAGGTCGGCGGCGGTCTTCTTGGCAGTGTCCACGGCTTTGGCGCCGGCCTCCAGAATGCGGTCGATGTCGATGTTCACGTTCATTGCAGTGCACCTCTTTCTGCCGGCAGACGCCGGATGTTTCTGTGTTCATTATACTGCGCCGCGTTCTGCGGCGCAACCGTTCAGCCCAAAAACTCCCGCAGCATGGAGGTGGCCGGCACGAGGCTCTCGTCCAGCGCGTCCACCAGCGCAAAGCGCCCGGCAAGGCTGTTCAGCGTCTCGCACAAGGGATGCTCCGGGGGCAGGCTGCCCGCCAGCGACGCCACGAAGGGCGCCAGCAGGCAGATCTCATAGCTGAAGGAGGTGTCCATCAAAAGGTCCGCCTCCGGCTTGAACACCTTGATGAACTTGTCCTCGCCGGCGCACACGCCGCCCCACATGCCCAGGGTCTTTTCAATGCTGTGGCCGCGGAACTTGCAGTCCCGCAGCATGCGGCGGGCAAGGCGGATATCCCTCGTGGGCAGCACCCGCTGGCCCCGGTGGCTGTATTCCTCCCGCAGGCCAGCGTAAATTTTGTAGGCGCTGCCGGCGGGCAGCGGCGCGGTGAGCTCCGGGTTCAGGGCATGGATGCCCTCGATGATGCACACCCCGCCGGGCACCGACAGGGGGATCTTTTCCTCCTTGCGGGTCTCGGTGACGAAGTCGAACTCCGGCAGGAGGGTCTCGCCGGTGGCCAGAATTTCTTTCAGGCACCGGTGGATCTCCTTCATGTCCAGGGCGGTGACGTTCTCATAGTCCTTGCTGCCGTCCGGCAGGCGGGGGTATTCGTCCAGATTTTTATAAAAATTGTCCAGGCTGACCACCTGGGAAGGGCAGCCCCGCACCCGCAGCGCCGCCGCCAGCTTGTTCGCCGTGGTGGTCTTGCCGGAGGCGGAGGGCCCGGTGAGCATGACGATGCGGCAGCCGCTGGCCAGCACCTCGCTGGCCGCCGCGTGGATGCGGCCCTCGTACTCCATTTCGCAGTGGCGCACGAAGCTCTCGGCGCTTTCCGCCGCGGTGTTGATGAGGCTTATCTCAACGAGACGTTTGGGGATCCAGATAGCGGGCATAGAATTCGCTCACTCCTTCCTTGCGCTGGAGGATGGTGTCAAATCCGCTGATGTACTCGGCGGGATACTTGTAGTTGAAGATGCGCTGGATGCGCTCGCCGCCGGGCTGCACCAGCTTGGTGGAGCCGCCCGCCCCCGCCGACAGGATGGAGTGCACTTCCTCCATGATATAGATATTATAATACCCTTCCCTGCCCGGTTTGCACCAGCCGGTGTTTTCCAGGTTCTGCAGCGTGCCTTTCTGGCGGTAGAGGTAGTAGGGCCGGTAGCCCGCCTCGCTCAGCGCGCCGCACTTTTCCAGCATGGCGGCCACGTCGCCGTAGTCGGCGGCGGCGCTGCCGATGACCAGGTTGGAGGCGCGCTTCAGGGTGAGGGTGTGGACGGTGATATTTTCCGGGGAAAGGGCGATGGCGGTGGAAAGGCTCTTTTCAAAGCCTTCCACCGTGTCGCCGGGCAGGCCGGCGATGAGGTCCATGTTGATGTTGTCGTGGCCGGCGGCCCGGGCCTCCTCAAAGCAGCGCAGGATGTCTGCCGCCGAGTGCCTGCGGCCGATGCGCGCCAGCACTTCGTCGCTGAAGGTCTGGGGGTTGATGGAGATGCGGGTGGCGCCGTATTCTTTGAGCACCGCCAGTTTTTCCGCGTCGGTGCAGTCGGGGCGGCCCGCCTCCACGGTATACTCTTCCAGCCCCGAAAGGTCGAAGCACTCGGCCACGGCGCCCATCAGCTTGCGCAGGCCGTCGGCCGAAAGGGCCGTGGGGGTGCCGCCGCCGATGTAAACGGTCTTGAGCGCAAGGTCGCAGCGTTCCGCCTGGTTTCGGATGGCGCGCACCTCGTTGCAAAGGGCGTCCAGATAGGGCTCCATCAGCCTGCCTTCCCGCTGGGTGGACAAAGAGACGAAGCTGCAATAGCTGCACCGGGAGGGGCAGAAGGGGATGCCGATGTAGAGGCTGAAGTCCCGCGCCCCGCGGCCCGCCAGGATGGGCTTTTGCAGGTCGGCGATGGACTTTGCCAGCCGGAATTTTTCCTCGGTGCAGTCGTATTTTTCCACAAACAGGCGGCGGATGCCCTCTTCGGAGAGGCCGGCGGCGCGGCGGTCGTGGATGATGCGCACCGGGCGCACGCCGGTGAGCTTGCCCCAGGGCGGGCGGATGCCGGTGACCTGTTTGAGAAGTTCATACACAAGGCTGGCCAGCTCGTACTCCGCCTGCTTTTCGCCGGCGGGCCGGGGGGCGTACAGCACCGTGCGCCTGCCGTCCAGGCGCACCCCCGCCATAAGGCGGCGGCCCGCCCGGGCCAGCACCGCGTCCTCCTTCCGAGGCAGGCGGCGCACCAGCCGGGCGTTCGCAAAGAACAGCCGGGCCACGTTTTCCGGCTCATAGACCGAGGCGAGGCCCCGGACACAGATGTTCATGTCAGTTCTCCTTGACGTTGAGATAGGGGTTGGAAGCCTTTTCCTCCCCCAGGGTGGAGAAGGGGCCGTGGCCGGGCAGCACCCGGGTGTCGTCCGGCAGGGGCAGCGCCCGCAGCTTCGCAAGGCTCTGGCGCATTTCGTCCCAGCTGCCGCCGGCAAGGTCGGTGCGACCCACATCGCCGGCAAAGAGGGTGTCGCCGGTGAAAAGCAGGCCCTCGCAGTAAAGCACCCAGCTGCCCCTGCTGTGGCCGGGGGTGTGCCAGGTGGTGATGGAAAGGCCCGCCAGGGTGAGCGTGCCGCCGTCGGCATAGCCCAGGGCGCCGGGTCCGGCGGGCATCAGCTGGGTGCCGCGCGCATCCGCCGAGTCGAGATAGACCGGGCAGTTCCACCGCTTTTGCAGTTCGGGCAGGCCGGTCATGTGGTCGTAGTGGCCGTGGGTGAGCAGGATGGCCTCCAGCGAGGCCCCCTCCCCTTCCAGCACCTTGTCAAAGGCGGCAAGGCCGGGCGCGGGGTCGATGGCCACGGCCTTGTTCCCTTCCCCCACCAGCACGAAGCTGTTGGTCTCGAGGGGGGCGGGGCCGTTGAGATGGAATACTTTCATGAGTGGCTCCTTTTTTGACGTGGGGCGTTTCACCACTGGTCGGTGTCGATGACGATGGTCACCGGTCCGTCGTTGGCGATGTTCACCAGCATATCCGCGCCGAACTCCCCGTGCTTGACCTCTTTCAGGCCCTGCTTTTCCATCTCGGCCAGGAACAGGTCATAGGCGTCGATGGAGAGGGGCGGCTTTGCGGCGGTGGTGTAGCTGGGGCGCTTGCCCTTTTTGGTGTCGCCGTAGAGGGTGAAGTTGCTCACCACCAGAGCGGAATAGCCCAGGTCCACGGCGCTCTTGTTCAGCTTGCCCTCCTCGTCCGGGAAGACGCGCAGGTTGGCGCACTTTTCGGCGAGTTTGGGCACGATGTCCAGAGTGTCGGTGTCTTTGACGCCCAGCAGGATGACGATGCCGGGGCCGATGGCTCGCGCTTCGCCCCCGTTCACCGACACGTCCGCCTTGCGCACGCACTGAATGACTGCCCGCATGGGTCCTTTCCTCCTTTGCGCCGGCTTTTAGATGCGGATGACCTGGATGACGTCCCTCACCTTGCGAAGCTTCGCCAGCACGCTGTTGAGATGTTCGGTGTTGGAGATGCCCAGGGTGATGCTCATGGAGGCGCGGCCGTTGTCCACCGCGCGGGCGCTCATGGCATAGATGGGCACCCGCAGCTCGCCCAGGGCCACCGCCACGTCCCCCACCAGGCCGTCCCGGTTCATGGAGATGAGCTCCAGGGTGGCCTGGTAGTTCTCCTGCTCGCCCCCCTCCCAGTGGGCGGGCACCCAGCGGCCCCGGTTCTCGGGGTTCGCGAGGCTGGCCTGCACGTTCTGGCAGCTCTTCTTGTGGATGGACACGCCGAAGCCCCGGGTGATGAAGCCCACGATCTCATCGCCGGGCAGCGGGGTGCAGCACTTGGCGAACTTGACGGGGCAGTTGTCGATGCCCTCCACCACCACGCCGTCGGTGCTCTTGGTGGTTTTGATGGGGATGTCCGACAGGGCGGCGGCCTTTGGCTGGGCAGCCTTGAGCTTGGCGTATTCGTCCTTCACCTTGCCCATCAGGCGGCTGAGCTGCAGGCCGCCATATCCAAGGGCGGCGTACATCTCCTCCACCGAGTTGAGCCGCTGGCGGCGGGCGATCTCGGCCATGAAGTCGTCCCACTGGTCGTCGGGCACGTTGATGAGGTTGCGGCGCATCTCCTTTTCCAGGGCCTCGCGGCCCTCCTGGATGTTCTCCTCCCGCCGCTCCTTCTTGAACCAGTTGCGGATCTTGTTGCGGGCCTCGCTGGTGGTGACGATCTTCAGCCAGTCGCGGCTGGGGCCCTTGTCCGCCGGGCCGGTGAGGATCTCAATAATTTCGCCGGTGGCCACCTTGTGGTCGATGGGCACGATGCGCCCGTTCACCTTGGCGCCTATCATGCGGTTGCCCACCGCCGAATGGATGGCGTAGGCAAAGTCGATGGCGGTGGCGCCGGCGGGCAGGTTGATGACGTCGCCCCGGGGGGTGAAGGCAAAGACCTCCTCGGGCAGAAGGTCGCCCTTGATGTCCTGAAGCAGGCTGCCCGCGTCGTCGCTCTCCCGCTGGCTTTCCAGCAGCTGGCGCACCCAGGCCAGGCGCTCGTCCAGCCGGTCGGAGCCCTGCACGCCCGCCTTGTACTTCCAGTGGGCGGCAACGCCGTACTCCGCCATCTGGTCCATCTCACGGGTGCGGATCTGCACCTCGAAGGGGATGCCCTCGTGGCCGATGACGGTGGTGTGCAGCGACTGGTAGCCGTTGGGCTTGGGGGTGGAGATATAGTCCTTGAAGCGGTTGGGGATGGGATGATACATGTCGTGGATGACGCCCAGGGCGTTGTAACACTCGGCCACCGTGTCCAGGATGATGCGCACCGCGTAGACGTCGTAAATTTCCGCGAAGTCCCGGTCCTGGATGAACATCTTGCGGTAGATGCCGTAGACGCTCTTCACCCGGCTCTTCATGGCGGCGTTCTCCATGCCGTTCTCCGCCAGGCGCTGCTGGATGACGCGGCTGGTCTCGGCCACGAAGGCCTCGCCGCCCGCCCCCGCCAGCAGGTCTTTGATTTCCTGGTAGCCCACCGGGTCCAGATAGCGCAGGCTGCGGTCCTCCAGCTCTTCCTTGATGTTGCTGATGCCAAGGCGGTGGGCGATGGGGGCGTAGACCTCCATGGTCTCCAGGGCTTTGTCCCGCCGCTTCTGCTCGGGCCAGGCATCGCCGGTGCGCATGTTGTGCAGCCGGTCGCACAGCTTGATGATCATCACCCGCACGTCCTGGCTCATGGCCAGCAGCATCTTGCGCAGGTTTTCCGCCTGCTGCTCCTCCACGCTGGAGAACTGGATTTTGGTCAGCTTGGTGACGCCGTCCACCAGGCGGGCCACATCCGGCCCGAACTGGGACTGGATGTCCTCCAGGGCGGTGGCGGTGTCCTCCACCACGTCGTGCATCAAAGCGGCGGCAAGGCTCTCGGTGTCCATGCCCAGCTCCACCAGCAGCAGCGCCACGTTCAGCGGGTGGCAGATGTAAGGCTCGCCGGAGCGGCGCAGCTGCCCCGCGTGGGCGGCGTTTGCCAGGGCGTAGGCCTTATCCAGCAGTTGCAGGTCGTAGGGACGGCCGGTGTCGGTGACCGCCTTTTTCAAATCAGCATAGGTGATGTAGTCTGCCATGGGTCATGCCTCCAGAGCTTTGAGAATGGGCGCGGCGGAAAGATCCTTCTTGCCTTCCACCGGCGCCGGGGCCAGCCGGCGGGCGCCGTTTTCCCGCCGCACCTGCACCAGGCCCAGCTGGCGCAGGGCTTTGAGGCCCACAAGGGTGCGCCCGGTGTTCTGCGCCCCCATGCGCGCCAGCAGGGGCAGCAGGTCGTCCACCGAGGCGCCCTCCTGCCGGATGAGCCGGTAGAGGGCCGCGATGTGGGCCCGGTCCGGCAAAAGCAGGCGCTTTTCCTCGCTTGCGAGGGACGCGCCGCAGTTGAACGCTTCGTAAAGGGCCGCCTGCCGCACGGCTTCGTCGGCAAAGCCCGCCGGGCGCAGCGCCCGCACCCGGGCGGAGAGCTGGGGCCCGTTTTTGCCCTCGTAAACCGAGAGGCTCAAAGCCGCGTCCACCCGGTCTCCCGGCTGGTAGGCCAGCTGGGCGGGGGCGGTGCCGAAGCAGGCGGCAAAGATGCTGCCGCTGCCCTGCCGCAGGCGCAGCCGGGTGTGCTTGCCGTCGCTCACCGGGAAGACGCCGTCCACCACCGCGTCCTGCAAAAAGAAGACAGGGGCGGGGTTTTCGTGGCCGCAGGGGGCCAGATAGGAAAGGCTCTCCACGTCCGCCACGGTGAGGGAGTCCAGCCGAACGGCTGCGTCCAGGCGCAGGGGCGGGGTCTCCAGCACGGGATACTCTTTGGCAGCGAACTCGTTGATGGCCCGGCGCAGAGCGGGGATGTTCTCCTCCTTCACCGACAGGCCCGCCGCCATGGCGTGGCCGCCGAAGCGGATGAGCACCGGCGCGCAGGCGCTGATGGCCCCGTGGAGGTTGAAGCCGGGCACGCTGCGCCCGGAGCCCTTGCCCTCGCCGTTCTGCACGCTGATGACCAGCACGGGCCGGGCGTATTTTTCCACCAGGCGGCTGGCCACGATGCCGATGACGCCGGGGTGGAAGCCCTCGCCCCAGACCAGCAGCACCCGGTCCCGCAGGCGGGCGGGGTCGGCGGCGATCTGGGCCTCGGCCTCGGAGAGGATGGCCTGTTCGGCGGCCTGCCGGCCGGCGTTGGCCTGGTTCAGGCGGGCCGTGAGGGCCTGGGCCCTTTCATGATCTTCGCACAGCAGCAGCTGCAGCGCGGTGGAGGCGGAGTCCATCCGGCCGGCGGCGTTGAGCCGCGGCGCCAGAGCGAAGCTGATGTTCTCGGAGGTGACGGGCTTGCCGTCCAGGCCGCAGCCCTCCAGCAGCGCCACAAGGCCGGGCCGCTCGCAGTTTTCCAGCAAGGCGAGGCCGCGCTTGACGATGGTGCGGTTCTCGCCGGTGAGGGGCATCACGTCCGCCACCGTGCCGATGGCCGCCAGGTCCCCGCACTGCTCCAGCAGCTCCTCGGCAGGGCAGCCGTCCAGCGCGGCGCACAGCTTGAAGGCCACCCCCGCGCCGGAAAGGCATTTGAAGGGGCTTTCGTCGTCGGCGCGGGCGGGGTCCACCACCGCCGCCGCCTCGGGCAGCGCCGCGCCGGGCAGATGGTGGTCGGTGACCACCACGTCCACCCCCAGCTCGGCGGCGCGCCTGACCTCCTGCACCGCCGAGATGCCGTTGTCCACCGTGATGATGAGCTTGAACCCTTTTTCCGCAAGGCTTTCCACGATGGGCACGGTGAGGCCGTAGCCCTCCTCGTCCCGGCTGGGCAGCTTGCAGCGCACGCTGGCGCCCATGCCCCGCAGATGCTCGAACAGCAGGGCGGTGGCGGTGATGCCGTCCACGTCGTAATCGCCGAAGATGACGATGGCTTCGCCCGAATCCACCGCTTTCAGGATACGCGCCGCGGCCTTGTCCATATCCTTCAGCGCAAAGGGGTCGCTCAACGGAGCGTCCTGGGTGAGGAAGGCCATGGCCTTTTCGGGGCTGGAGAGCCCCCGGGCCACAAGGATGCGCGCCAGCAGGCCGGGCGCGCCGATGGCCGCGGCCAGTCTGGCCACGGTTTTTTCATCGGGCTTGGGTACCTGCCAGGTGCGGAAATTCATGGGTCAGAGCTCCTTATGGTCAAGATTGGTATTCCGCCAGCCCGTCCTGGGCCAGCATGGTCTGCATGGCGCTGATCTCGCTGGAGATGTCCAGCGCGGTGTCGGAAAGCAGGTCGTTTCGCAGGTTGTCGAAGGCGGTGTTCAGGGTGGCGAGGATGCCGCCGATCTCCTGGCGGATGCTGCCTGCGGCCTCGCCCTGCTGGTCCTTCACGTCGGCGTAGGTGCGCAGCAGCTTGAGGGTGGTGGGCATGTAGTAGCGGGCGAACTTGCGCACCTTGCCCGCGCTGGCGGGGTGGGCCTTCACCCAGTTCTGGATGTCGGCGGTGGTGACCCGCATGTGGAGCAGGCTGTCCCGCAGTTCGGGCTGGTCGGTCATGGAGGCGATGTGCTCGCCCAGCAGAAAATCGAAGTCGGTGCACTGCTGCATCAGTTCCGCCAGCTCGTTCGCGCCGGAAGGCGCCGCCTCGGCCCGGGCGGCGGCCTCCTGCCGGCGCTGCAGGTTGCGGTACTCGGCGGCGCTGATGAAGAACACCCCGTCGTCGTCATCCAAAAAGGCGTCGGGCAGCCAGCCCTGGCGGATCATGCGGTCCAGGTCTTTTTTGACGTAGTTCACCGGACGGCGGACGGCTTCGGCCATGCGCTGCAGCGGCGCCGAGCGGTCGCTGCCCATGGCGGCCAGATACCGCCGCATACGCCCGCGGCGGGCGGGCTGGCTGAAGGCCCAGCGGGCGGCGAAAGCGAAAGCGGCGGTGACGCCCAGCAGGAACACCAGAGAGATGAGGACGATCACATCAAAGTAAAAAGCGAGGCTGAGGAGCGCCGTCAGCGCCATGAGGCCGGCGACTACCGCGCAGATGACCGCCAGGGTGCCGCCGAAGATGCAAAGCCCGTCGCGCAGGCCGGAGGAAAGGCTCGAACCGGCCTGGTTCATCCGGGAGGCCAGGGCGTCTCCCGCCCGCCGGGCGGCCTGCTGGGCCTGGCTCTGGTGTTTTTGCTGGGCGGCGTTCTTGCGCACGTCCCGGGCCGCGCCGCTCAAAGCGCTGCCCATCTCACGGGTGGCGTCGCCCAAAGCGCCGCCCACCTCCTGGGCGATGACCCGGCCCAGTTCATGGATGCTCTGGGCCAGCTCCTGGGCAGAGTCCCGCACCGGGGGCGGCGGTGTTGCGCCGCCCTGCCCATCGGCCGGCTTTCCGGCGTTTTTCTGCTCGTTGAACGTCTGCTGCACCTTCTGGCGCAGGATGCGCTCGTATTGATAGGGGTCTCTGGGTTTCTGGTTCTCGGCCATAACGGCCACCTGCCTTTCCAAGGGGTATCTTTGCGCCCGCAAAGGGGCGAAAAAACAGTTTTACTTTGCGGGGGCGCTGCTTTCGATGATGGCCCGGGCCACCCGCAGGCCGTCCACCGCGGCGCTCATGATGCCGCCGGCGTAACCCGCGCCTTCGCCGCAGGGGTAGAGCCCGGGCAGCGCGGCGCACTGGAAGTCCGCCCCCCGCTCCAGCCGCACGGGGCTGGAGGTGCGGGTCTCGAGGCCGGTGAGCACCGCCGACGGCCCGGCATAGCCCGGCAGCCTGCGGTCAAAGGCGGCAAGGCCGGCGCGCAGGCCGGCGGCCAGTTCTCCGGGCAGCAGGCTGCCCAGGTCGAAGGCGCGCACGCCCCGGTCATAGGTGGGCCGCACCGCACCAAGGCGCAGGGCTCCCTCCCCGTTCAAAAAGCTCTGCGCGGTCTCGGCGGGGGCGGTGTAGTCGCTGCCGCCCGCCTTGAAGGCCGCCTGCTCCAGCTGCCGCTGGAAGGCCACCGCCTTCATGGCGTCGCCCCCGAAGTCGGAGCCGTCCACGCTGATGACCACCGCCGCGTTGGCGTTTCTGCCCGCCCGGGCGTGGTAGCTCATGCCGTTGGTCAGCACGCCGCCCTCCTCGCTGGCGGCGGCCACCACCTGCCCGCCGGGGCACATGCAGAAGGTGTAGACGCACCGCTTGCCCACATGATGGCTCAGCTGGTACTCCCCCGGCGGCAGCGCCGGGTGGCCGGCGGCGGCGTGGTAGAGGCCGCGGTCGATGTCCGTTTGCAGATGCTCAGCCCGAAAGCCCACCGAAAAGGGTTTTGCGGTCAGGGGCAGGCCGTTTTCGGCCAGCATGGCGAAGGTGTCCCGGGCGGAATGGCCCACCGCCAGCACCAGACGCTGGCAGGGGATGAGCCCCGCCGTGGTGTCTGCGGCGGTCAGCCGCCCGTTCTTTTCTTTCAGCCCGGTGAGGGCGGTCTCAAAGAGCACCCGGCCGCCCAGGGCCTCGATCTCGGCGCGGATGGAGGCGATGACCCCCCGCAAGAGGTCGGTGCCCACATGGGGCTTCTGCTGCCAGGCGATCGCGGCGGGCGCGCCGTGGGCCAGCAGGGTGTCGGTGACAAAGCCGCACAACTCGTCCCCGATGCGGGTGGTGAGCTTGCCGTCGGAAAAGGTGCCCGCGCCCCCCTCGCCAAACTGGATGTTGGCGCCGGGTTCCAGCGCGCCGCCGGCGAAAAAGCGCTCCACTGCGGCCACCCGCTTTTCGAGGGCCGGGCCCCGCTCCAGCACCAGCGGCCGGTAGCCCGCCCGGGCCAGCGCCAGCGCGGCGAAAAGCCCCGCGGGCCCGAGGCCCGCCACCACCGGCGGGTCGTCCAGCGGCGCGCCGCCGGGCTGCGGGCGGTACTCGGCATGGCGGGCCAATGCAACACAAGGCGCGGAACCGGCCAAAGCCAGTTCCGCACCTTCGTCTTTGAGGCGCACGCCGATGGTATACACCAGCGAGGGCCGGCCGTGGCGGGCGTCCACCGAAAGGCGGGCCACGCCTGCGCCGGCCGCATCGCCGGGGCATATCTTCAAAATCTTCATCGCCCGGCCCGCCGCCTCGGCCTCGGGCCGGGGCGTATCCAGGGGCAGGCGAACCCCGCGCACCAGCAGCATCAGTCCTGCGCGCTGCTGGCGCTGACCTGGCACTCCACCGAGTAGCTGCCGGTGGCGAAGATGGTGGTGGAAGCCGGGATCTGGATGCTGGCGGCCAGCTTTTCGCGGCCTTCGGCGATCTGGATGTCGGAAGCGTCCACCACCGCCACCACGCTGTTGGGGCTCAGGGCCTCCAGCTCCTCCTCGGGGCCCACCAGCGTCACGCTGCTGATGCGGGAATCCAGCGCCCTGATCTGCATGTTGGCCGGCTGGTTGATGACCCGGATCTGGCTGACGTTGATGGTCTTGGCGGCGTAGCCTTGGGTGTTGAAGGTGAGGTTGACCGTGGTGATGTTGTCGCGGCTCTCCACCCCCCTGGGCAGGTTCACCTGCAGCTGGTAGACCTTGTCCAGCTGGAAGCTGGACAGGTCAAAGTCGCTGACGGTGATCTCGGTGAGGTTCTGGATGACCGACGAGCGGCCGGAGACCGCCATGGTCTCCTGGCTGAGGGTGTAGTCCAGAGACTCCAGGTCGAAGTTGGGCGGATAGTTGATGAAGTTGACGCTCAGGGGAAGTTCAGCGTTCTGGTAGACGGTGAGGTTCACGTCCACGATGGAATTGTCCAGGCTGGAGAATTCCAGGTCCATGGGCTGGTTGTTCACATCCCGCACTTCCAGGGTGACGGTGGCGATCTTGCTGGTGGACAGGTTCTCCAGGTCGGTGCTGGCGGGCACCTTGGCCACGATGCTGCCGATCTTCTCCACCTCGCTCTCCGGCCCGCGCACCGTCACGATGGAAGGCGCGGCGGTGGTGCTGTGGAGCACGTATCCGTCGGCGATGGTGATCTGCTGGTCCATCTCCACCTGCACGGTGAACTCCTTGCTCTCGATGGTGTCGAACACCACGGTCACGGTGTCGGAGGTGGCGGCGGTGACCCGGGAGGCGCTGTTGCCCAGCACCCGCACCAGCAGGTTCAGTTCCCAGGTGCCCGCGCCCTTGACCACCGAGTAGTCGGGGTAGACCAGCACATTGTCCGCGGTGAGGCCGTAGACGTCGGTGCCGTTGCCCGCCAGCTCCACCGTGGCCTGGGCCTGGGGTTCGTTGATGATGTCCAGCCCGAGGCTGGTGTACATCTGGCTGTCCTGCTCAAAGTTCACCGGCACGCCCTTGAGCCTGTTGGTCTGATCCGGGTCGACGTAGACGGTGACGATGGTCCAGATCAGCAGGGCGATGCCCAGCGAGAGCAGGATGTTCACGCCCCGGTTGTTCAAAAAGGAACGGTCAATCTTTCTTTTTTTCATTTTTCCCTCTCCAGAACAGCGCCTTCTTGGATTCCTTCTCCTCGGGAGGCACCAGTTCCTCCTGCAGCAGGTTGAACAGATTCTGCCGGTCCAGACGGCGGATCAGCACGCCGTTTTTGGCCATGGAGATGATGCCGGTCTCTTCGCTGACCACCACCACCACCGCGTCGGAGTTTTCGCTCATGCCCAAAGCCGCCCGGTGGCGGGTGCCCATGTCCTTGCCGATCTCCAGATTGTCGGAAAGGGGCAGAACGCATCCCGCGGCCTTGAGGGTGCCGTCCCGCACCACCACCGCGCCGTCGTGCAAGGGGGTGCCCTCATAAAAGATGGTGCCCAGGATCTCCGGGTTCACGTCGGCGTTGATGGCGGTGCCGGTGCGGATGATCTCCGAGAGGTTGGAGCCGCGCTCCAGCACGATCAGCGCGCCGGTGTTGGTGTCGCTGAGCTGTTCGGCGGCGTCACAGATGGCAAGGCAGGCGTTCTGCCATTTGCCCCGCAGGCTGGGGTCTGTCCGCCGGCTGTGGAACAGGTTCGACGCCCATTTGTCGGTGCGGCCCACCTGCTCCAGCGCCCGGCGCAGCTCCGGCTGGAACAGCACAATGAGCGCCAGAAAGCCGATCTGCAGCACCGCGTTCATCAGATAGGTCACGGTGCGCAGCTCCAGCGCGTAGGCCACGGCGTAGCCCACCAGCAGCACCCCCGCGCCCTTGGCCACCTGCGCCGCCCGGGTCTTGCGCACCAGGGCGATCACCTCGTAGACGACGAAGGCGACGATCAGGATGTCCAGGATGTTGCGCGGGTCCTGGGTGATGGCACGGAAATTGTTGAATACCATGGTCAGCGTTCCGCTTTCGAACCAGTCTGCCAAGCCAAGCCCTCCCTGTCAGGCGCCCCAGTCCAGCCGGGCGCCGAAAATCTCAACTTTTAGTATAACATACCGTTGTTTTCTTGCAAAGTTTTTTTCGCGGCATGCCGTTATATTTTATATTTTGCCGCCTTCCAGCAGGGCTACCGCGTGGGCGGCGATGCCCAGGCCCTGGCCGGTGAAGCCCAGATGCTCCTCCGTGGTGGCCTTCACGCTCACCGCGCCCGGCTCCAGCCCCAGGGCCGCGGCAAGGTTTTGGGCCATGGCGGGGATGTGGGGCGCGAGCTTGGGCGCCTGGCAGAGGATGGTGGCGTCCACGTTCACGGGGCGGTATCCCTGTTCGGCCAGCAGCGCCGCCACGCGGCGGGCCAGGGCCAGGCTGTCCGCCCCTTTGTAGGCGGGGTCCGAGTCCGGGAAGTGCCTGCCGATGTCCCCCAGGGCCGCCGCGCCCAGCAGCGCGTCCATCACCGCGTGGGTGAGCACGTCCGCGTCGGAATGGCCCAGGAGGCCCTTTTCACAGGGGATCTTCACCCCGCCCAGGATCAGGTCCCGGCCCTCCACCAGTCTATGTACGTCGTAGCCGTGGCCGATGCGCATGGTCTTTTCTCCTTTCAGGTCGTCGGGGGTGGTGATCTTGTAGTTTTCGTACTCGCCCGCCACCAGCCGCACCGGCCGGCCCGCCTGCTCGAACAGCTGGCAGTCGTCGGTGACCGCCTCGTCGCCGGCCAGCGCAAGATACGCCGCCCGGTCAAAGCACTGGGGCGTCTGCATGGCAAAGAGCTTCTGGCGGGGCGGGGTGCTCTCCACAAGGCCCGCGCCGTCCGCCAGCTTGATGGTGTCCTTCACCGGCACCGCCGGGGCAGCCGCGCCCGTTTTTTCCGCCGCTTCCAGCACGCGGGTGATGATCGCTTCGCTGACGAAGGGCCGGGCCGCGTCGTGGATGGCCACCAGCTCCCCCTTCGCCGCCCGCACGCCCGCCAGGGCGCTGGCCGCGCGGGTGGCGCCGCCCTTTGTCAGCGTCACCGGTTTCTGGCAGCGGGCCGCTGCGGCGCGGGCCGCGGTCTCGTCCGCCCCGGTGACCAGCACCAGGTCGGTGACGAGGGGATGGCGGTCGAAGGCTGCCGCGCTGGCAGACAGCACCGTGCCGCCGCCCAGCGGGGCCGAGAGTTTGTCGAACCCCATCCGGCGGGACGAACCCGCCGCCACCAGCACCGCCGTGACCGTTTTTTCCATCGCGCAGCCCTCCGTTTTTCGGCGCACCGCCGTTTTGTATCTTATTATAAAGGATATACGCAAAAAAATCCACCGGCGAAAGCCGGTGGATCAGCTTGTCGAAAAAGGTCACCTTTCGGTGGCCTTTTTGTCGTATAAAGGGAAGAAATGCGGTATAATGGAGCAGGGTGAGAAAAATGCTGGTAAAGAACGCAGAAAATCGAGGACAACTGGAATTCGTG
>DWXV01000050.1 GCA_019119025.1 Candidatus Allofournierella excrementigallinarum | reverse complement strand
GGTGACCTTGTTTTTGCCGCGCAGCAAAACAGCGGCCGTGGCGGCGACGCGGCCGAGGGGCTTGCCCGCGGCGTCGATCACATACCACTTGCGCTCGGTCTGGGCGGGTTTGGCGAGAGTAGTGCTCATTTGCTGTTCCTCCTGATTTTCTTTTCGTGCCAAAAGGCGCGTGAATGCGGTTTGGCGCACATCGGCGCAAGGTTGATTATAACCGAAAGGCAAAGCCGCGTCAAGCACTTTTTTCGATTATTTTGATTTATTCCCGGCTCACTCGCTTATCCTCTCTCATACTCTCCCATTCTCCCGTTTGCTCGTTTTCTATTTTTTCAAAAATTTTCGTGATGTTTGTGCAGATTGCCCCGTGTGTGGTATAATGACCGGGAAAAGCGCTTCTTTCCCCTTGCGGCATGGAGCGCCCGTCTTTATAATACATTATATGGAAGGGGGCTGCCCCATGCAGCGTCTGGAAGGGCTGATGCGCAAAGCCATTCAGGAATACGGCATGATCGCGCCCGGCGACCGGGTGTGCGTGGGCGTTTCCGGCGGCAAGGACAGCGTGGCCCTCACGGTGGGCCTTGCCCGCCTGCGGGAGTATCTGGGCATCCCCTTCGAGGTGGTGGCGGTGAGCCTGGATCCCCAGTTCGGGAACGCCCCCACGGATTACGCGCCGCTGGAACAGCTGTTCGCGGAGTATAACGTGGAGTACCACATCCGCCGCAGCGAGATCGGCCACGTGGTGTTCGACCTGCGCAGGGAGAAGAACCCCTGCGCCCTCTGCGCCAAGATGCGCCGGGGCCTGTTGCACAACACCGCCAAGGAGCTGGGCTGCAACCGGGTGGCGCTGGGCCATCACCTGGATGACGCGGTGGAGACCTTTTACATGAACCTCTGGGGCGAGGGGCGGCTGGGCTGCTTTTCGCCGGTGACCTGGCTTTCCCGCAAGGAGCTGTACCTCATCCGGCCTATGGTGCTGGCCACCGAGGCCGAAGTGCGCCGGGCGGTGCGGGAGCTGGGCCTGCCGGTGGTGAAGAGCGCCTGCCCCGCGGACGGGGCCACCCGCCGCCAGGAGATGAAACGTTATGTGGCGACCATGGCCAAAAAGGACCCGGCCTTCCGCCAGAAGATGCTGGGGGCCCTGCAGGATGCCGGCCTGGACGGCTGGGCGCCCGGGCCCGGCGCCGGGGGCCGCAGGGCCCGCCGGTGAGCGCGGGCCATTCCGCCGCCTGACAGGCGGCAAGCGAGGTGTTACCATTGGAGTTTGAAAAGCACTGCTGGGCCGAAGTGGACCTGGACGCCCTCGCCCATAATTTTAAGCGCATCGCGGCCCATGCCGCCCCCGCAAAGGTGTGCGCGGTGGTGAAGGCGGGGGCCTACGGCCACGCCGACGGCATGGTGTGCCAGACTTTGCAGGCCGCCGGGGCCCAGTGGTTCGCGGTGAGCTGCCTTGCCGAAGCGCTGCACCTGCGCGCCGGCGGGGTAACGGGGCGCATCCTCATCCTGGGCCACACCGACCCGGCCTACGCCGCCGACCTCATCCGCCACGACCTGACCCAGGCGGTGTTCAGCGGGGCCTACGCCCGGGCGCTGAGCGAGAACGCCCGGGCCGCCGGCGGGCGGGTGAAGGCCCATCTGAAGGTGGACACCGGCATGGGCCGGCTGGGCTTTGACGCCCGCAGCGAAGGGCGCATCGAGGCCTGCGTGTCTGCACTGGCGGGCTGCTGCGGCCTGCCGGGCCTCAATGTCACCGGCCTGTTCCAGCACTTCGCCGTGGCGGACAGCCACGCCCCCGCCGACATCGCCTACACCGCCGGCCAGCATGACCGTTTTGTGAAGGTGGCCCAAGGGCTGAAAGCCCGGGGCATTGCCCTCGAGACCGTTCACTGCTGCAACTCCGCCGCCCTCACCGAGCACCCGGAATGGGGCATGGACCTGGTGCGGCCGGGCATCATCCTCTATGGCTGCGATGCCAGCGACGAGGTGCACTTTGAGGGCCTTCGCCCGGTGCTTCGCTTAAAGGCCCGGGTGAGCCAGGTCAAGACCATCGAGGCGGGCCAGTCTTTGAGCTACGGCCTGCTCTACACCGCCCCCGCCCCCCGCCGGGTGGCCACCCTCTGCGTGGGCTACGCCGACGGCTACCCCCGCAGCCTGACCAATCAGGGGGTGTGCAGCATCCACGGCCAGAGCGCCCCGGTCATCGGCCGGGTGTGCATGGACCAGCTGATGGTGGACGTGACAAACCTCGACGGTGTGGACGCGGGCGACGAAGCCTGCATCTTCGGCGCGCCCGGCTGCGACACCATCGAAGATGTGGCCCGCAAGGCGGGCACCATCCCCTACGAGATCATGTGCGCGCTGGCGCTGCGGGTGCCCCGGGTCTATCTCAGGGGCGGCAAGGCCGTGGGGCTGGCGGACTATCTGAACCAGACTTCATTCTGACGCATCGGAGGACAGGAAAATGAGCAAGCTGCTTGTGGTGGTGGACTATCAGAAAGACTTTGTGGACGGCGCGCTGGGCTACCCCGGCGCCAAGGCGCTGGAGGGCCCTTTGTACGACAGGGTGCGCTCGGCGCTGGCGGCGGGCTGGAAGGTGATCTTCACCCGGGACACCCACGCCCCCGATTATCTTGATACCCGGGAGGGCCGCTTTCTGCCGGTGCCCCACTGCATCGAAGGCAGCGAGGGCTGGCACCTGTTCGGAAAGCTGGCCGGATTCGAGGCGGCGGAAAACGAAGCCATCGCCTTTGTGGACAAGCCCACCTTCGGCAGCATAAAGCTGCCCGAAGCGGCCCGCGCCCTCTGCGGCGGCGAGCCGGAAGAGATCGCCCTGTGCGGCGTGGTCACCAACATCTGCGTGGTGAGCAACGCGGTGGTGCTGCACTCCGCCTTTCTTTCCAGCACCATCACCGTGCTGAAGGACCTGTGCGGCACCGGCGACGAGGCCATGGGCCAGAAAGCCCTGGACCTGCTGGCGGGCATGGGCTACAACGTGATCTGAACTCGAGCGCCGGGGCTGCCCAGCTTCACACCTGTTTTTTGGAGGGGACCTGTTTGTCGAAAAAGAACATCCGCAATTTCTGCATCATCGCCCACATCGACCACGGCAAGAGCACCCTGGCGGACCGCATCCTGGAAAAGACCCACAGCGTGGATGAGCGCCAGATGGAGGACCAACTGCTGGACAACATGGAGCTGGAGCGGGAGCGGGGCATCACCATCAAGGCCCGGGCGGTGACGCTGGACTACACCGCCCGCGACGGCGGGCACTACGAGTTCAACCTCATCGACACCCCGGGCCATGTGGACTTCGGCTACGAGGTGAGCCGCAGCCTTGCCGCCTGCGAGGGCGCGGTGCTGGTGGTGGACTCCACCCAGGGCGTGGAGGCCCAGACGCTGGCCAACACCTATCTGGCGCTGGAGCACGACCTGGAGCTGGTGCCCATCCTGAACAAGATCGACCTGCCCAGCGCCGAGCCGGACCGGGTGGCCAAAGAGGTGGAGGACGTGATCGGCCTGCCCTGCATGGACGCTCCCCGGGTGAGCGCCAAGATGGGCGTCGGCATCGAGGACGTGCTGGAAAGGGTCATCACCGACATCCCCGCCCCCAAGGGGGACGAGGCCGCCCCCCTCAAAGCCCTCATCTTCGACAGCGTCTACGACAGCTACAAGGGCGTCATCGTCTACATCCGGGTGTTCGAGGGCACGGTGAAGCCCGGCGACACGGTGCGGATGATGGCCACCGGCGCCCAGTTCACCCTGGTGGAGGTGGGCCGCATGGGCGCCACCAGCCTGATGCCCTGCGACCATCTGGAGGCGGGCGAAGTGGGCTACCTCACCGCCAGCATCAAGAACGTGCGGGAGACCCGCGTGGGCGACACCGTGACCCTGGTGGCGAACCCCACCCCCGAGCCGCTGCCCGGCTACCGCAAGGTGACGCCGATGGTGTTCTGCGGCATCTACACGGTGGACGGCGCAAAATACCCCGATCTGAAGGACGCGCTGGAAAAATTGCAGCTGAACGACGCGGCTTTGAGCTTTGAGCCGGAGACCAGCGCGGCGCTGGGTTTTGGCTTCCGCTGCGGCTTTTTGGGCCTTTTGCATCTGGACATCATCACCCAGCGGCTGGAGCGGGAGTTCGATCTGGACCTCATCACCACCGCCCCCAGCGTGGAATACCGCTTCACCCTCACCGACGGCGCCACCCTTACCATCGAGAACCCCTCGGACTACCCCGACCCGGGCCGCATCGCCAAGCAGGAAGAGCCCTATGTGGACGCCCACATCTACACCCCCGCCGAGTATGTGGGCAGCCTGATGGACCTCTGCCAGGACCGGCGGGGCGTCATGATCGACATGAAATACCTGGACGCCGACCGGGTGGACCTGCACTACGAGCTGCCCCTGGGCGAGATCGTCTACGACTTCTTCGACGCCATCAAGAGCCGCAGCCGGGGCTACGCCAGCTACGACTACGAGATGAAGGGCTTCAAGGAGAGCAAGCTGGTCAAGCTGGACATGCTGCTCAACGGCGACATGGTGGACGCGCTGAGCATGGTGGTGCATGCGGACAAGGCCTACGCCAAGGGCCGCCGCCTGGCCGAGCGGCTGAAGGAGAACATCCCCCGCCAGATGTTTGAGATCCCCATCCAGGCGGCCATCGGCGGCAAGGTCATCGCCCGCGAGACGGTGAAGGCCATGCGCAAGGACGTGCTGGCCAAGTGCTACGGCGGCGACATCACCCGAAAGAAAAAGCTGCTGGAAAAGCAGAAGGAAGGCAAAAAGAAGATGCGCCGGCTGGGCAGCGTGGAACTGCCCAGCGAGGCTTTCACCGCCGTGCTCAAGCTGGACGAGAACTGAAGCACGCAAAAAGAGGGCCGCCCCGGTGGGGCGGCCCTCTTTTTCGCTGCTGTTTAGTCGCGGCTGCGGGAGAAGATGCGCAGGATGTAGAGGAACAGGTTGATGAAGTCCAGATACAGCTCCAGCGCCGAGAACACCGAGGCCTTTTTCGCCAGTTCCGGGTTGCCGGCGTAGGCGAAGTAGGCGGCTTTGATCTTCTGGGTGTCGTAGGCGGTGTAGCAGGCGAAGAGCACGATGCCCACGCAGCACAGCAGGATGTTCACCCCGCCGAAGAAGATGCCGAACACGCTGACGATGAGCATGGCGATGAGGCCGAACATCAGAGGCTTCGCCCAGCCGGACAGGTCCTGCTTGGTGAGGTAGCCGTAGGCGGCCATGATGCCAAAATACAGGGCGGTGGCGCCGAAGGCCAGCACCAGGTCGAACATCTGGTAGAGATAGAAATAGCAGCTGAACACCAGGCCGTTGAGGGCGGCGTAGAGGAAAAACATGCCCCGGGCGGCGCCCACGCCGATCTTGTGGATGCGGGCGCTCATCACCATCACCACCACGATCTCGGCGATGGCAAGGCCCCAGAACAGCAGGGAATTGGCCAGCAGCAGGATGCCGATGCCGCTGGCATAGCCTGCCAGCGCCACCAGAAAGGTGACCGTCAGGCCGGCGAACATCCAGCCGAAGGTCTTGGCGGTATACTCCGCCAGCGTCTCATAGCGGGCGTTGGTGCTGAACACCCCGTCCGGGCCCTGATTTGCATAAAAGGTATTGTTTTCGGGCTCAAAGCCCTGTCCGTATGGTTCATTCATGGGGATCCTCCTCCTTTTGCCTTATTATACCGCAGAATGTCGCCGGAATTGTAAACAAAATCAAAATAATTTATAATAGCCTGTGAAACCTTTGTGGAAGGGAGGCCGCGCCATGGGCTTCGGGCTGTATCTGCACATCCCCTACTGCCTGGCCAAGTGCCGCTACTGCGATTTTTATTCCGCCGGGGCCAGCCGCGGCGTGCCCGACGAATATGTGGACGCCCTCATCGCCCGGATAAAGGCAATGTGCCCCGGGCGGCCCGAGACGGTGTATTTCGGCGGCGGCACCCCCAGCCTGCTCTCCCCCGCCCAGGTATCCCGGCTGGTGAAGGCCGCCGGCCCGCTGCCCGGCGCGGAGGTCACGCTGGAGGCAAACCCCGAAACGGTGGACGAAAAAAAGCTGGCGGGCTTTCGCGCCGCCGGGGTGGGCCGGCTGAGCCTGGGGGTGCAGACGGCGGACGACGCCAGCCTCGCCCGGCTGGGCCGCCCCCACACCGCCGCCCAGAGCAAAGCGGCGCTGGCCGCGGCGAAGGCCGCCGGCTTTGAGAACATCACCGGCGACATCATGCTGGCCCTGCCCCATTATACGCGGGAGGAGTTCGACCGCACCCTCGCCCTGCTGGCGGAAGGGGGCGCGGCCCACATCTCGGCCTATCTTTTGAAAATCGAGCCGGGCACCCCCTTCGGGAAAAATCCCCCGCCGGGGCTGCCCGGCGAGGACGAAGCGGCGGATCTTTATCTTTACGCGGTGGACGAGCTGGCGAAGGCGGGCTACGCCCAGTACGAGATCAGCAACTTCGCCCGTCCCGGCTTTGAGGGCAGGCACAACCTTCTCTATTGGGACTGCCGGGACTATCTTGGCCTCGGCCCCGCGGCGGCCAGCTGCATGGGGGGCAGGCGTTTTTCCTTCGGCCGCAGCACGGCGGATTTCCTGGCCGGGGCGGCCCCCACGCCGGAAGGCGAATGCACCGGGGCGGACTACATCATGCTGCGGCTGCGGCTTGCCGAGGGGCTTCGCCTCTCCCTTCTAAAAGCGCGGTACGGCCTTGCCTTCGGCGAAGGCCGCCTTGCCTTCATCCGCCGGTGCGCGGCGGCGGGCTACGCCGTGTTCGACGGCGACCGCCTGGCCCTTACGCCAGAAGGCATGCTGGTGCAGAACAGCATCCTCACGGAACTTTTGCCGTGAGGCGAAAACCGTATAAGGGAAAGGCCGTGGGGCACCCCACGGCCTTCCGTGTTTGGCGTCCCTCGGAAAATTTCAATCCTGCCACTTGTCGCAGAGGGCTTCCACCTGGCTGGCGAAGCGGGCCAGCTCCTTGTTGGCGTGGCCTTCCTTGGCTTTGATGATGTTCAGCAGGCGGTGGCCGGCGTCCAGCAGGCGGCGGAACACCGGGTTTTCCCGCTTCCTGCCGCCGGTCTCGGCCTTGGCGATGCGCTGGGTATTGCCCACCGCAAGGCAGCTGCCGGTGACCAGGTCGTACTCCGCGCCGTTGTAGGGCGCGGCGGCGGCCAGGCCCAGTTCCGAGCGCAGGCGGTTCGCGAAGATGTCGCACACCTCGTCCTCGCCGTGGGTGACGAAAACAGTGCGGGGCTTCGTCTCAAAATTCTTCACCCAGTTCACAAGGCCCTCGTTGTCCGCGTGGCCGGACACGCCCGCCAGCACCTGCACCTTGCAGCGCACCTCGATGGTCTCGCCGAAGAGTTTGACCTCCTTCGCTCCCTCCACCAGCGCGCGGCCCAGGGTGCCCGGCGACTGGTAGCCCACAAAGAGCACCGTGCTCTCCGGCCGCCAGAGGTTGTGCTTGAGATGGTGGCGGATGCGCCCGGCTTCGCACATGCCGCTGGCGGAGAGGATGACCTTGGGCTCGGGGTCAAAGTTGATGGCCTTGGAGTCGTCGCTGCTCAAAGAGAGCTTGAGCCCCCGGAAATTGATGGGGTTCACCCCCTGCATCACCAGGGTGCGGGCCTCCTCGTCGTAGCACTCGGCCCAGCTGGCCTTGAACACCTGGGTGGCCTCCACGGCCATGGGGCTGTCCACATAGACGGTGAAGTTTCCGTGGCCCTTCACCAGGTTCTGTTCTTTGATCTGGCGCAGGAAATAGAGCATCTCCTGGGTGCGGCCCACGGCGAAGCTGGGGATGACCAGATTGCCGCCCCGGTCGAAGGTATCCTGCAGGACGGCGGCCAGGGCGGGCACATAGTCTGGCCGGGGGCCGTGGCTGCGGTCGCCGTAGGTGGATTCCATCACCACATAGTCCGCCTCATGGATGGGCTGGGGGTCCCGCAGAAGGGGCTGGCGGGTGTTGCCGATGTCGCCGGAAAAGACGACCTTGCGGGTCTCGGCCCCTTCGGTGACCCACACTTCGATGGACGCGGAGCCCAGCAGGTGGCCCACGTCGGTGAAGCGGGCGCGGATGTTCGGCCCCACCTCCACCGTCTCGCCGTAGTCCACTTCATGGAACAGGGCCAGGGCGGCCTCGGCGTCCTGCATGGTGTAGAGGGGCTGGTACTCCTCGCCGCCGGAGCGCTTGGCCTTGCGGTTGCGCCACTCGGCCTCGAACTCCTGGATGTGGGCGGAGTCGCGCAGCATGATGCCGCACAATTCGGCGGTGGCCCCGGTGGTGAAGACCGGGCCTTTGTAGCCGTTCTTCACCATCAGGGGGATGCGCCCGGAGTGGTCGATGTGGGCGTGGGTCAGCAGCAGGCAGTCCACCTGGCCGGGGGCCAGGGGCAGGGGCTGGTTCTCGTAGATGTCGCGGCCCTGCTCCATGCCGCAGTCCACCATCAGGTTGAAGCCGCCGGCCTGCAGCAGGTAACAGCTGCCGGTCACCTCATGGGCGGCGCCCAAAAACGAAAGTTTCATTTGCTTGCTCCCCCTTCCTTTGCGGGCGGTCGTATTTTCTTTATTATACCCCGCCCGCCCTGCGGGGGCAAGGCAGAAAAACGCACCGCCTCCCCTTTGGGGAAACGGTGCGCTTTGTTCAGTGAAAAATCACCGCTCCTTGCTGTCGATCTCGGCGCGGATGGCCTCCAGGAAGGCGTCCACGGTCATGGCGCCGCCCTTCTCCTCCTTGCGGGCGCGGACGGCCACGGTGCCGTCCTCCATCTCCTTGTCGCCCACCACCAGCATGTAGGGGATCTTCTTGAGCTGGGCTTCGCGGATCTTGTAGCCCATCTTCTCGCTGCGCATATCGCTCTCCACGCGGATGCCGGCAGCGTTCAGCCTGGCTTCCAGCTCTTTGGCATACTCGTGCTGGCGGTCGGTGATGGGGATGATCATCGCCTGCACCGGGGCCAGCCAGGTGGGGAAGGCGCCTGCGAAGTGCTCGATGAGGATGCCGATGAAGCGCTCGATGCTGCCGAACACCACGCGGTGGATCATCACCGGGCGGTGCTTTTGGCCGTCCTCGCCGGTGTACTCCAGCTCAAAGCGCTCGGGCAGCTGCATGTCCAGCTGGATGGTGCCGCACTGCCAGGTGCGGCCGATGGCGTCCACCAGGTGGAAATCGAGCTTCGGGCCGTAGAAGGCGCCGTCGCCCTCGTTCACGGTGTATTCGCGGCCCAGCTCCTCGATGGCGCTGCGCAGGCCGTCGGTGGCGCGGGCCCAGTCCTCCTCGCTGCCCATGTGGTCCTGGGGCATGGTGGACAGCTCGATGTGATACTCAAAGCCGAACAGGCTGTAGACCTTGTCGATCAGCTGCACGACGCCCTTGATCTCATCCTTGATCTGGCCGGGGGTCATGAAGATATGGGCGTCGTCCTGGGTGAAGCAGCGCACCCGCATCAGGCCGTGCAGCGCGCCGGACAGCTCGTGCCGGTGCACAAGGCCCAGCTCGCCCATGCGCAGGGGCAGGTCGCGGTAGCTGCGGGGCTGGGTCTGGTACACCAGCATACCGCCGGGGCAGTTCATCGGCTTGATGGCAAAGTCGGTGTCGTCGATGACGGTGGTGTACATGTTGTTCTTGTAGTGGTCCCAGTGGCCGCTGCGCTCCCACAGGCTGCGGTTGAGCATCATGGGGGTGCTGATCTCCTGGTAGCCGGCCTCGCGGTGGATCTGCCGCCAGAAGTCGATGAGGGTGTTCTTCAGCACCATGCCCTTGGGCAGGAAGAAGGGGAAGCCGGGGCCCTCTTCCAGCAGGGTGAACAGTTCCAGCTCCTTGCCCAGGCGGCGATGGTCGCGCCTCGCAGCCTCTTCCATCAGCTTCAGATACTCCTCCAGGCCGCTGGCCTTGGGGAAGGCGATGCCGTAAAGCCGGTCCAGGCTGTCGCGGGCGGCGTCGCCGCGCCAGTAGGCGGCGGCCACCTTGGTCAGCTTGACGGCCTTGATGGCGCCGGTGCTCATCAGGTGGGGGCCGGCACACAGGTCAGTGAAGTCGCCCTGCTGGTAAACGGTGAGCTCCCAGCCCTTGGCGGCGTACTCTTCCAGCAGCTCCAGCTTGTAGGTCTGGCCGGCGAAGATCTCGCGGCCCTCCTCCACGGTGATGACCCGCTTTTCCAGGGGCAGGTCCTCTTTGACGATCTTCTTCATCTCAGCCTCGATGGCCTCAAAGTCGCCGGTGGTCAGGGGCCGGCTTGCCTTGATGTCGTAGTACCATCCGTTTTCCAGCGCCGGGCCGATGCCGAAGTGGGCGCCGGGGAACAGATGCTGCACCGCCTGGGCCATCACATGGGCCGCGGTGTGCCAGAAGGCGTGCTTGCCGCCCTCGTCCTCAAAGGTGAGGATCTCCAGGGTGCAGTCCTCGTTCAAAACGGTGCGCAGGTCGCACACCTCGCCGTTCACTTTCGCGGCGCAGGCGCTCTTGTAGAGGCCCATGCCGATGCTCCTGGCCACGTCGGCCGCGGACACGCCCGCCTCGAACTGGCGCACGTCCCCTTTCAGTTCCACATTGATCATCTTCTAAAAACCTCCTGTAAACGAAAAAACGCCCCACCCCGTTGCAAAACACACGGGATGAAGCATCCTGCTCCACGGTTCCACCCGAATTGCGCCCTTAAAAAAAGCGCCGCTCGTTTTGGGCTGTAACGGGCCCGGCCCGGCGGGGGTTCGCCCCCGCGCTCGGCGGTGGTAGGTCAGGCATGCCGCACAAAGCCGCTTGCAGCGCGCCCCGAAACCGGGCGGCGGCCCTCTCTGGTGTGCGTCTTGGCCCGCCCGTGTCCGCTTCGGCGCTTTGCGGGATAAGACTGTGC
The DNA here is from genome assembly GCA_019119025.1 of Candidatus Allofournierella excrementigallinarum. Taxonomy (GTDB): domain Bacteria; phylum Bacillota; class Clostridia; order Oscillospirales; family Ruminococcaceae; genus Allofournierella_A; species Allofournierella_A excrementigallinarum. The sequence goes on along the minus strand of DWXV01000050.1, from coordinate 10,624 downwards.
CCTAATGATATACTTCTTTTGGGCGGCTGTCAATATTTCTTGACAATTTGTAAACTGTTCATTAAAATAATGTAGTAGTATATTTGATGATCTGCCGCTGGGCCCAAAGCCATGCAGGGCCGGCGCTGTGCGATTTATATGACAGGGCCCCTCCAAGGGTCTTTTTGGTATGCTCATTGTCAATTATAAATAAAGGCCTTGTTTTGCCCTTTTGAAACAAACAGGCAAGCCCAGAACGGCGGTTATCTCAGATACCCATTTTATCTTGAGGAGTTGAAACAATTGCCACCCATCATCACTTTCGCGGTGGCGGTCGTTGCAGCTGTCGTTTGCGGGTTTGTCTGTTTTTTTGCGGGTTCGGCCTACCGCCGCAAAACCGCAGAGGCAAAGCTTGGCAGTGCTGAAGAGGAAGCCAAGCGCATCGTGAACGACGCCATCAAGGCCGCCGAACAGAAACGCAAGGAGACCGTGATCGAGGCCAAGGACGAAGCCCTCCGCATGAAGACCGAGGCCGACAAGGAGATCAAAGAGCGCCGCAGCGAGCTGTCCCGCCAGGAGCGCCGGCTCGACCAGAAGGAAGAGGCCCTGGACAAGCGCGTGGCCGCCTTTGAGCAGAAGGAAGAGGAGCAGCGCCAGCGCTCGGAACTGGTGGAAGCCAAGCTGGACGAGCTGGAGCAGCTCAAACTCCGCCAGCTGGAAAAGCTGGAGACCATCGCCGGCCTGACCCAGGAGGACGCAAAGCAGCTGCTTTTGAACCGTCTGGACCAGGACCTGACCCACGAGAAGGCCATGCGCGTGGCCGCCTACGAGGCAAACCTGAAAGACCAGTGCGACGCCATGGCCCGGGAGCTCATCGGCCAGGCCATCGCCCGCTGCGCCGCCGACCATTCCAGCGAGGCCACCGTGAGCGTTGTGCCCCTGCCCAACGACGACATGAAGGGCCGCATCATCGGCCGTGAGGGCCGCAACATCCGCGCCCTGGAGACCGCCACCGGCGTGGACCTCATCATCGACGACACCCCCGAGGCCATCACCCTGTCCAGCTTCGACCAGGCCCGCCGCGAGGTGGCCCGCATGACGCTGGAGCGCCTTATCGCCGACGGCCGCATCCACCCCGCCCGCATCGAGGAGACGGTGGAGAAGTGCCGCCGCGAGCTGGAACTGAGCATGAAGCGGGAGGGCGAGCGCGCGGTGATGGAGGTGGGCCTGCACGGCATCCACCCCGACATCGTAAAGCTGCTGGGCCGGCTGAAGTTCCGCACCAGCTTCGGCCAGAACGTGCTGAACCACTCGCTGGAAGTGGCCTACCTCTCCGGCCTGCTGGCCGCCGAGATGGGCGCGAACGTGACCCAGGCCCGGCGCGCGGGCCTTTTGCACGACATCGGCAAGGCCCTGGACCACGAGATCGAAGGCAGCCACATCCAGATCGGCGTGGAGATCGCCCGCAAATACAAAGAGAACCCGGCCGTCATCCATGCCATTGAGGCCCACCACGGCGACGTGGAGCCCAAGACCCCGCTGGCCTTCATCGTGATGGCCGCCGACGCCATCAGCGCCGCCCGCCCGGGCGCCCGCCGCGAGAACCTGGAAAGCTACATCAAGCGGCTGGAAAACCTGGAAGAGCTGAGCTGCAGCTTCGAGGGCGTGGAGACCGCCTTCGCCGTGCAGGCGGGCCGCGAGGTGCGCATCATGGTGAAGCCCGACGCGGTGGACGACGACCATCTGGTGCTCCTGGCCCGGGCCATCACCAAGAAGATCGAGGAAGAACTGGACTACCCCGGTCAGATCAAGGTGAACGTCATCCGGGAGAGCCGCGCGGTGGAATACGCGAAATGAGTTTTGAAAGCAGGGGCCCTTCGGGGGCCTCTGTTTTTTTCCTTTCCGCAGGAATTCTGCACAATAATTTTTTAACAGTTCGTCTTGTTTTCAGGCCGGAAATATAGTATTCTAAAAAAAAGGCGTTTTGTCCGGGCAGGGCAAGACGCCTTTGAGCATGGAGGATGCTTTATGGAACAGCGTATGCAGAAGGTCTATTCCCGCAGCGGCGCGGTGGCGCTGAAGGTGGCCCAGGGGCACTTTGCCACCAACCACAGCCACATCAACTATTACATCGACATCACCACCCTCAAGACCCGCCTGCGCGACGCCGAGGCGGTGGCCAGAGAGCTGGCCCAGAAATACGTCACCAGCACCGTCATCGACACCATCGTCTGCCTGGACGGCACCCAGGTCATCGGCGCCTGCCTTGCCCGGGAACTGACCGAAAGCGGCCTTGCCTCCATCAACGCCCACCAGTCCATCTATGTCATCCGCCCGGAATACAACTCCAACAGCCAGCTGCTTTTCCGCGACAACCTCCAGCCCATGCTGAAGGGCAAGCACGTGCTGATCCTGATGGCCTCGGTGGCCACCGGCAAGACCATCAACAAGAGCGTGGAATGCGTGCAGTACTACGGCGGCATCGTGCAGGGCGTGGCCGCGGTGTACAGCACCATGAAGTCCATCGACGGGCTGGACATCCAGTCCATCTTCTCCCCCGCCGACCTGCCCGGCTACGCCAGCTACGAGTTCAAGGACTGCCCCTACTGCAAGCAGGGCGTCAAGCTGGACGCGCTGGTGAACAGCTTCGGCTATTCCAAACTGTAACAAAACGCAAAGGACCCGCCGGGCCCTTTTTCCGTGTTCATCCCTGGCAGCCCAGGTCATCCCAGTCGCCGAAATCCTCGGCGCAGGCGATGCGGGTGGCGTCCAGCCTGCCGTCCTCGGTGAGGGGCTTTTCGGCCGCGCCCAGGTCCACCGGGTTGGGGTTGGGGCCCCGGTCCGGCGTTTGGGGCGCACGGCGTGGCTCTTCCTCTTCGGCGGGGGCGGCGTCATCGCCCTCGCTCAGGGGCACCTCCACATACTCGCCCTCGATGTGACCGTCGTTGTTGTAATCCCGCAGCAGCTTCACAGCAAAGGCCCCCGCGGCAAGCCCTAAGCCGATGGACAAAAAGCGGCGAATGAATCCCATATTTTCCTCCCTCTGCATGCCCCCGCGCGGGGGCCGCCAAAAAGCGCTATGGTGTTAGTATACCACGGCCCGCCGTCCCTTTCAACCGAAACCGGGCGAAGGGAAGGGGCCGGCCCCGAAAGGCCGGCCCCTTCCCTTCGCGATGCGCCTTGCTCAGCGCAGTTTTTCCAGCACCTGCACCAGCGCCTGGCGGTGCGCGGGGTCAGGGCAGCCGTCGCGGCACAGCACCTCCAGCATCTCCGCCTCGCTGCCGCCAAACCGCTTTTCGACCAGGTTGTTCAGCTCTACAAGCTGCATCTGACGGCGGGTCACCAGCGGCGTCACCGTAAAGTCGGTCCCGCTGCGCTCCAGAACGCCCTTGCCGATCAGCCGCTTGAGCACCGTGTAGGTGGTGTTTTTCGCCCAGCCGAACCGCTGGCCGGCGATGCCGGCAATGCGGCTCGCCGTGGTGGGGGCTGTCTCCCACACGATCTCCATCAGGTTCCATTCTGCGTCGAACAGCTTTACTGTTTCCACTGTTGATCCGTCCTTTCCGCCCTGCCACAGGCTATTTTTTGGCAGAAGGGGGCAGTATCCCCTTGTTTACTTTACTATATCATACCCCCCGCCCTTTTTCAGCATAAAACTTCCCCGTCGGGATTTTTTTGTAACTTTGCACTTAATGCGCCCGCTTTTTGCAAGTCTCTATGACAATAGTAGACGATTTATGTAGTATATACCCGCATATTTTTATAAGAAATGCACAAAAATAAAGCGCCCCGCAGGCAAAATTGCCCGCGGGGCGAAAACACTTCATTTGCACGATCAGCGCTCAAAGCTCAGCTGAAGGTGACGTAATCCTGTTCCAGGGGCCTGGCCGGCTCCACCTCCAGGGCGGTGAGCACCGGGCCCTTGCCGCCGAACAGCGGGTGGAACTGCACCCGCACCTTGGCGGTGAGGCGGATCCAGCTGCGCTGGGCCAGCTTTTTGGCCTCGTCGTATTTGCAGGGGAAGCCCACGAACTGGATGTCCTGCACGCAGCAGGTCATGGCGAAGCGCCCGGGCACGAACTGGCCCTGGCCCACCCGGGGGGTCTGGCAGACCTGGGCGGTGAAGCGCACGGTCTTGCCGTTGTACTTGTCCGGGTCCTCGGAGGCGTCCAGATACCAGATGCCGAAGTCCTCGTCGCCGATGTCGATGACGTCCGCCTCGATGTCGAAGGGCAGTTCGTCGGGCAGGTCGTCGTACTCCACGCTGCCGTCGGAATACTCATAGGCGATGTCGCACCGGCGGCTGGCCTGGCGCACCGCCTTGTGGATATAGTCCCGGTCGTCGGAGGAGCTGACCGCCTCGGCCCGGTTGACCACCAGCAGCTCGCTGGCGGCGAATTTTTCCAGCATCAGCTGGCGCATGTTCTCAAAATAGGTGCGGAAGGTGGCGCCGTCGGCGGTGCAGATGGTCTGGTAGATGAGCCAGTGAGGCGGAAGCGCCTCCATCAGCGCCGAAAGGGGCCACATGCCGTTGTACTCGATGAGCACCCGGCCCGCGCCGCTCTTCTTCGCTTTCTCTTCCAGAAGGCCGGGAGTCAGGTCCGCCTGGGAGGTGATGGCATCCACCGTGACGCCGCCGAAGGCGAATTCTTCGGGGCGGTATTCCACCTCGCCCTCCTCGCAGACCAGCAGCAGGGTCTTGTCGCCGCTGTCGAACTTGGGGTCGTTCATGGTCTCCTGGATGAAGGTGGTCTTGCCGCTTTCCAGCTGGCCCAGGAACAGATAGACCGGGATCTCAGTCGCTGCCATTGTGTTTTCTCCTTTACGCCAGATGGAAGATGAGTTCCAGCGCCGGCTCGTTCAGCTTTGCGCCAATGACGCACAGACGGCCGGTCACGTCGGCGGCGCCGGTGCGCACGTCCGCCTCGCCGGGCACATAGTCGAAGTGGACCCACCCGCCCTCGCCGGGCAGGATGCCCTTGGCCCGCAGCACGTCGCCGTACTTGCCGGTGTCCAGAGCGGCCAGGGCGGCCTTCACCTCGTCGGCGGTGAAGGTGCGGGCGGTCTCGCGGCCAAAGCTCGTAAACACCTCGTCGGCGTGATGATGGTCATGGCCGCAGGAGCAGTGCTCGTCATGCTCATGGTCGTGATGGTGCTCGTGGTCGTGGCCACACTCACAATGGTCATCGTGGTCATGGTCGTGATGATGTTCATGCTCATGCTCGTGCTCGTGGTCATGGCCGTGATGATGCTCATGCTCATGCTCATGCTCATGCTCGTGCTCATGTTCATGCTCGTGCTCGGCCAGGGTCTGGGCCAGCAGCTTTGCCACAAAGTCCTGCCCTTCCTCGATGGCGGCCAAGATCTGCGCGCCGGACAGCTGGGCCCAGTCGGTGGTGATGATGACCGCGTCGGGGTTGACGGTGCGCAGCAGCGCCACCGCATCGGCCACCTTCTGCTCGCCGGCAGAGCCGGTGCGGCTGAGGATGACGGCGTTGGCGTGGGAGACCTGGTCGTTGTAGAACTCGCCGAAGTTCTTCATGTACATCTTGACCTTGTTCACGTCCGCCACGGTGGCAAAGCAGTTCAGTTTCACCTCCCGCTCGCTTGCCACAGCGGCCACGGCGCGGGTCACGTCGCTGAGCTTGCCCACGCCGGAGGGCTCGATGAGGATGCGGTCGGGAGCAAACTGGTCGATGACCTTTTTCAGCGCCTCGCGGAAGTCGCCCACCAGGCTGCAGCAGATGCAGCCGGAGTTCATCTCGGTGATCTGGATGCCGGCGTCCTTCAAAAAGCCGCCGTCGATGCCGATCTCGCCGAACTCGTTTTCAATGAGCACCAGCTTCTGGCCGGCGTAGGCCTCGCGGATGAGTTTTTTGATCAGGGTGGTCTTGCCGGCGCCCAGGAAGCCGGAAAAAATATCAATTTTGGTCATGGTGTTACCTCTCTCTTGATCCATCGGGGAAAAGGCCCGCGGCGCCGTGGAAAAGGCGCTGCGGGCGCTTGCGCTCTACCTTTTATTATACCCGTTTTGTCAACACCCGAATCGCAGGCGGGGCTTAACAAGCGGCCTTCGACGTGCTACAATAGGAACAGTCATTTTGGCTTGAAGGGCGTTTGCCCATGCATTTTTTTTGAGAATCGAGGTTTTGCGTTTATGCTCTCCACCAATGAAAAGATCGCGCTGCTGCGCGCCGCCATGAAGGCCTCCGGCGCCAATGCCTGCCTCATCCCCTCCTCCGACCCCCACATCAGCGAGTATCTGCCCGCCCACTGGTCTGCCCGGCGCTATTTCTCCGGCTTCACCGGCAGCGTGGGCAACCTGGTGGTCACCGAGGCCGCCAGCGCCCTGTGGGTGGACGGCCGCTACTTCGTGCAGGCCGCCCATCAGCTGGAGGGCAGCGAGATCGTGCTGCAGAAGATGGGCGTGGAAGGCGTGCCCACCCTGCTGGAGTACCTCGCCGCCGCGCTGGGCGAGGGCCAGGTGCTGGCGGTGGACGGCATGGTCACCGCCACCTCCACCATGAAGGAGCTGCAGGCGGCCCTTGCCAAGAAGGGCGCCACCGTCAAAAGCGTGGACCTGGTGGAGGGCAACTGGCCCGGCCGGCCCGCCGTGCCCGCCAGCGAGGCGTTTTTGCTGGACGAAGCGTACGCCGGGCGCAGCGCCGCCGACAAGCTGGTCGACCTGCGGGCCGAGCTGGCAAAGCAGGAGGCGGGCGCCATGGTGGTCTGCCGGCTGGACAGCGTGGCCTGGCTTTTGAACCTGCGGGCTAGCGATTTGGACAACACCCCCTTCGCCCTGGCCTACTGCTTCGTTACCCCGGATGACGCCATCCTCTTCATCAACACCGCCCGCCTGCCCGCCGGGGCCGTGGAGGCCCTGGGCCGCCAGGGCGTGCGGGTCACCGACTACGACCATCTGCTGGGCGCGCTCACAGGCTACCACCACGACCAGACGGTGCTGGTGGACGAAGCGGGCACCAACTGGGCGGTGTATTCCGCCCTCAAGGGCAATCCCGCGTTCACCCTGAAGGCGGGCGAGGACCCCATCCAGGCGCTGAAGGCCGTGAAGAACCCCGTGGAGATCGAGAACCTGAAAAAAGCCCACGTGAAGGACGGCGTGGCCATGGTGAAGTTCCAGATGTGGCTGGAAGAGAAGATGGCCGCGGGCGAGGCCGTGACCGAGGTGGACGTGGATGAAAAGCTGGCGGCCCTGCGGGGCGAGCAGGCGCTGAACATCGGCGTGAGCTTCGACACCATCGCCGCCTGGGGCGCCAACGCCGCCATGATGCACTACCACGCCACCCCCGGCAACTGCGCCACCCTGGCCCCCAGGGGCTTTTTGCTGGTGGACTGCGGCGGCCAGTATCTGGACGGCACCACCGACATCACCCGCACCTACGCCCTGGGCGAACTGACCGCGAGCGAGCGCACCTACTACACCTATGTGCTCAAGAGCCACATCGACATGGCGAAGCTCCAGTTTTTGAACACCTGCACCGGCGGCAACCTGGACGTGATCGCCCGCGCCCCGGTGTGGGCCCACGGCATCGACTACCGCTGCGGCACCGGCCACGGCGTGGGCTTTGTGGGCGGCGTGCACGAAGGCCCCCAGAACCTGCGCATCACCAACCACACGGTGTTCAAGCCCGGCATGATCGTCACCGATGAGCCCGGCATCTACGAAGAGGGCGAGGTGGGCATCCGCATCGAGAACGAGCTGCTGTGCTGCGAGCGGGTGAAAAACCAGTACGGCCAGTTCCTGGGCTTTGAGCCCATCACCTGCTGCCCCATCGACCTGACCCCCGTGCGGCCCGAGCTGCTGGACGCGGACGAGAAGGAATGGCTGAACGGCTTCCACCGGATGGTGCGGGAGAAGCTGACTCCCCACCTCTCCGCCGCCGAGGCGGCCTGGCTGGCGGAAAAGACCCAGCCGCTGGCGTAAGCAGAGAAAAAGTGCCGCCCCTCACCGGGCGGCACTTTTTTTGTCTTTTTTCCGGGCCAGCCGCCAAAGGATGGCCAGCGACGCCGCTGCCATCAGCAGCCAGCGCACCGCGCCGGAGGCGTCCGCAAAGCGGCGGGCCAGCAGCGCCCAGCCCTCCCCCGCCGCCGCGCCCAGATGCACCAGGACGGCGTTCCACACAAAACTGCCCGCCGTGGTGTAGGCAAGAAAGCGCCCGAGGTTCATCCGGGCCATGCCCGCCGGGATGGAGATGAGGCTGCGCAAAATGGGCACGCAGCGGCAGAGCAGCACGGTTTTCGCGCCCTTTTGCTCGAACCGGGCGGCGGCCCGGGCGGCGGCCTCGGCGTCAAAGCCCAGCCGCTTGCCCCAGGGCCCCGCCAGCAGCGCGCTCATCCGCTCACCGCCCAGCGCCCGGCCCACGCCGTAGAGGGCCAGCGCCCCCGCCACCGCCCCCAGGGTGGCCCAGGCCACCACCCACCACACATCCAGCGCGGTGCGGGTGGTGAGAAAGCCCCCGAAGGTGAGGATGACCTCCGAGGGGATGGGCGGGAAAAGGTTTTCCACCGCGATGAGCAGGGCCATGCCCGGATAGCTGAAGTCCTCCATCACGCCCGTGATCCACTGCTCCATGCCCGCCGCCCCCTTTTGTATCATTTTATTCGCGGCGGGTGGAGATATGCCGGGGCGGAAGGTAAAAGAGCGGCCGCCCCGCAAGACCCGGAGCGGCCGCTCTGTGCGTTTTATTCCCGACTGGTCACTTCGGCCCGGCTCAAGGCCAGCAGCACCGCCGCCAGCAGAACGCAGGCCGCCAGCACCGACCACTGGCCAAGAGGCCCGGCCAGCACCGCGCTGCCCGCCGCGCCGGCGATAAAAGCCGCGATGACCTGGTAATAGCGCAGGCTGGAGCGCAAAATGCCTCGGTCCCGGGTCTGGAAGTACTGATAGAGCAGCTCGGTGCCGCTGCGCAGGTTGCCGGTGCACATGGTGGTGGCGTAGGCCTTGCCGTGCACCCGGCGGAAGCTCTCCACCTGCAAGGCGCACACGAAGCTCACCGCCCAGTTCACCGCCATGTCCCACGCGCCACCCAGCGGCGCAAAAGCCGCGGCGGCCAGCACACCGATCTCCAGCGCCAGCACCCACTGCCGCCAGTGCAGCTTTGCCGCCGGGGCCGCCTTGCCCCTGCGGCGGATGGCCTCCGCCGCCAGCACGCCCAGAAAAAAGGCGAAGATGGGCGGCAGGTATTTTGCCGCCCCGGCCCAGTCGCCCGCCGCCAGCTTCACGCCCAGCAGCACCATGTTGCCGGTCTCGGCGTTGGCGAACACCCCGCCGCGGCAAAGGTAGGTGTAGGCGTCCAGATAGCCGCCCGCCAGCGCCAGCACAAGGCCCACCCGCAGCGCTTCGCTGGTCTGCACACGCTGTTCGTTCATTGACTTTCTCCCCTCTTTGTTCCCTCTTTACCGGCTCAAAAATGGCCCCCGGTCTCCCGGGGGCCACAGCTTGCTCGGCTGGGGAAAATTCACTTGGAAAGGCGCTCGCGCAGGGCGGCCAGCTGGGCGCGCAGCTCAGCGGGAACACGCTCGCCGATCTCGTCGTAGAGGGCCTCGACGCCGTCGCAGTCCTCCAGCCACAGGCCCTTATCCACGCTCAGCAGGCCCTTGACAGTGTCCAGAGTGACGTCCTCCAGGCCGGTGATGTCGATGTCCTCGGCCTTGGGCAGGTAGCCGATGGGGGTCTCGACGGCGTCCACCTCGCCCTTGCAGCGCTTGAGCATCCACATCAGCACGCGCATGTTGTCGCCGAAGCCGGGCCAGATGAAATGGCCTTCGTCGTCGGTGCGGAACCAGTTGACGTGGAAGATCTTGGGGGCCTTGCCGCCCAGCTTCTTGCCCATCTCGATCCAGTGGCCGAAGTAGTCGCCCATGTTGTAGCCGGTGAAGGGGCGCATGGCCATGGGGTCGCGGCGCACGACGCCCACGGCGCCGGCGGCGGCAGCGGTGGTCTCGGAGGCCATGGCGCTGCCCACATACACGCCGTGGTTCCAGTCAAAGCTCTGGAACACCAGCGGAGCGGTCTTGGCGCGGCGGCCGCCGAACACCATGGCGGTGACGGGCACGCCGTTGGGGTTATTGAACTCCTTGCTCAGGCAGGGGCAGTTCACCGCAGGGGCGGTGAAGCGGCTGTTGGGATGGGCCAGCTTGTTGCCGGCGGCCACCCACTCTTTGCCGTTGACCTTCTTGCCGGTCCACTCCTCGGCGTTCTCGGGGGGGTTCTTGTCCAGGCCTTCCCACCACACGGTGTTGTTGTCCAGGTTATGGGCAACGTTGGTGAAGATGGTGTTCTTCATGGTGGTGTGCAGGGCGTTGGGGTTGGACTTCTCGTTGGTGCCGGGGGCCACGCCGAAGAAGCCGTTCTCGGGGTTGATGGCATAGAGGCGGCCGTCCTCGCCGATGTGCATCCAGGCGATGTCGTCGCCCACGGTCCACACCTTGTAGCCCTGCTCCGCGTACACCTCGGGCGGGATCAGCATGGCCAGGTTGGTCTTGCCGCAGGCGGAGGGGAAGGCGGCGGTGATGTATTCCACATGGCCGGTGGGGTCCTCGATGCCCAGGATGAGCATGTGCTCGGCCATCCAGCCTTCCTTCAGGCCCTGGTAGCTGGCGATGCGCAGCGCGAAGCACTTCT
>DWXV01000049.1 GCA_019119025.1 Candidatus Allofournierella excrementigallinarum | reverse complement strand
GCACGACGCCTACCTGTCGGTGATGGAAAGCCTGTACCACGCCGGCTTTGAAAACGACAGCCAGGTGGAGATCAAGTGGGTGGACAGCGAGGAGCTGCGCACCGACGCCGACTGCGCCGCCGCCTTCTGCGATGTGGACGGCATCATCGTGCCCGGCGGCTTTGGCGACCGCGGCATCGAGGGGATGGTGGCCGCCGCCCGCTGGGCCCGGGAGCACGAGGTGCCCTACTTTGGCATCTGCCTGGGGATGCAGATCATGGTGATCGAGTTTGCCCGGGGGGTGCTGGGCTACGCCGACGCCAACTCCAGCGAGTTCACCCCCGAGGGGGCCCACAACGTCATCGCCCTGATGGCCGACCAGCAGGGCAACATCCCCAAGGGCGGCACCATGCGCCTGGGCAAGTACCCCTGCAAGGTGGCCCCCGGCACCCGGATGGCCGCCTGCTACGGCCAGGACCTGATCTGGGAGCGCCACCGCCACCGCTACGAGTTCAACAACGAGTTCCGCGCCGAGATGGAGGCCGCGGGCCTGGTGATCTCGGGCACCAGCCCCGACGGCCGCCTGGTGGAGACGGTGGAGCTGCCCGGCCGGGCCTTCCACCTGGGGGCGCAGTTCCACCCCGAGTTCAAGAGCCGCCCCAACCGGGCCCACCCGCTGTTCAAGGCGTTCATCGCCGCCAGCCTCTCCAACCGCCGGTCGGCCGGGCGCAGCAGCATGGATCCCTACCTGGCCGCCGACAAAAAAGTGAACCGCTAAACCGCAGCCAAACGCAAACCAAAAAGCCCGCCGCAGCAAAACACTGCGGCAGGCTTTTTTTGCGTCAGGTCAAAACAAACGGGGCCGTCTCAGCGCTTGACCTGGAACGCGCCCATGCCGGGGTAGACCGCCGAGGCGCCCAGCTCCTCCTCGATGCGCAGGAGCTGGTTGTACTTGGCCACACGCTCGGTGCGGCTGGGTGCGCCGGTCTTGATCTGGCAGGTGTTCAGGGCCACGGCCAGGTCGGCGATGGTGGTGTCCTCGGTCTCGCCCGAGCGGTGGGAGGTGACGGCGGCATAGCCGGCCTTGTGGGCCATCTTGATGGCCTCCAGCGTCTCGGAGACCGAGCCGATCTGGTTGAGCTTGATGAGGATGGCGTTGCCGCAGCCCAGGCCGATGCCCTTGGCCAGGCGGCGGGTGTTGGTGACGAACAGGTCGTCGCCCACCAGCTGGACCCGGCCGCCCAGCTCGCGCGTCAGCTCCTGCCAGCCCTCCCAGTCCTCTTCGTCCAGGCCGTCCTCGATGGAGATGATGGGGTACTTGTCCACCAGGCTCTTCCAGTGGGCGATCAGCTCGCGGGAGGTGTACTCGGTGCCGGCCTTGGGCAGCTTGTAGTGGCCCTTGCCCTTGGCGGGGTCCTTCCACTCGGAGGAGGCGGCGTCCAGGGCGATCATGAAGTCGGCGCCGGGCTGGTAGCCGGCCTTTTCGATGGCGGCCAGGATGGTGTCGATGGTCTCCTCGTCGCTGGACAGGTTGGGGGCAAAGCCGCCCTCATCCCCCACCGAGGTGGCCAGGCCCCGGCCCTTGAGGATGCCCTGCAGCGCGTGGAACACCTCGGCGCACATCCGCAGCGCCTCCCGGAAGCTGGGCGCGCCCACCGGCATGATCATGAACTCCTGGGTGTCCACGGTGTTGGTGGCGTGGGCGCCGCCGTTCAGGATGTTCATCATGGGCACGGGCAGGCGGTTGCCGTTGACGCCCCCCAAAAAGCGGTACAGCGGCACGCCCAGCGAGGCGGCCGCGGCGCGGCAGACCGCGATGGACACGGCCAGGATGGCGTTGGCGCCCAGGTTGGACTTGTCCTCGGTGCCGTCGGCGGCCAGCATGGCGGCGTCCACGGCGTAGATGTCGGACGCATCCATCCCGACGATGGCCTCGGCGATGGTGGTGTTGATGTTTGCCACCGCCTTGGTGACGCCCTTGCCCAGGTAGCGGCTCTTGTCGCCGTCCCGCAGCTCCAGGGCCTCAAACTCGCCGGTGGACGCGCCGCTGGGGGCGCAGCCCCGGGCCACGGTGCCGTCGGCCAGGGTGACCTCCGCCTCGACGGTGGGGTTGCCCCGGGAGTCCAATATTTCGCGCCCGATGACCTGTTCGATTTCCAGATAATTCATGTTCATTACCTCCTGATGATCTGTCCGTGCGGCGCGGCGTGGGCCGCTCCCTGCCGGTTAGTTACAGTTTACCACATTTCGGCGGGTTCTACAAGTATAAGTTTGCCAAGTTTGCCGCTCCGCTGGGCCAGAGGGGGAGGGAGGGGGTTTCGATTCCCCCTCCCTACCCCCTCTGGACACCCTACCCACCCCTAAACGACCAGGGGATGTCCCCCTGGACCCAAATGCGGAAGGTCGCTCCGGGCGTCTGGCTGAAAAAGCTCTTTACCGCGCATCAGATGTATTGCGCATCGCTTTTTCCGGGCGCCATCCGCCCTGCGCTCCGATTGTGTATGCGCGCCCTTCGGGCGCGCCTGGGCAACGTTTCCAACGAAATCACGATTTCTCCATACACAACGAAAAAAACGAAATGCCCGCAAAAGAGGCATTTCGTTGTTTTCGTGGGTTCTGTTGGGTTTGGGGGCGCGCTCACTTCTTGGCGCGGGGGGCGCGCTTTTTGGGCGCGGGGGCCTCGGCGGGCGCGGCGGCAGGTGCCTCGGCGGCGGGCGCGGCCTTTTTGGCGCGGGTGGCCCGCTTTTTGGGGGCGGCCGGTTCGGCCGGGGCCTCGGCGGTGGGGGCCTCTGCGGCAGCGGGGGCGGGGGTCTCCGCCTTCCGGGTGCGGCAGGAGCGGCGCTTGGGCTTGGCCTCGGCTTCGGGGGCCGGGGCGGCGGCCTTCTTGGGGCGGCCGCGCTTTTTGGGGGCGGGAGCCGCTTCCGCAGGGGTCTCGGCGGCGGGAGCGTCCGCCGCAGGGGCGGGCTCGGCTTCGGCTGGGGCGGCTTCGGCAGGCTGCTGGGCAGGGGCCGCGGGGGCCTCCGCCGGGGTTTCGGCGGTCTCCGGGGCCGGGGCGGCCTCGGGCGCGGCAGCCTCGGGCGCGGGCTGCGGGGCGGCCTCGGCGGGCTTGCGGTCCTTCACGGGGCGGATGGTCCACAGCTGGTCGGCGCCGGGGCTCTCCTGCCAAATCTGCAGGATGGCGCCCGGGGCGCTGCCGATGCCCACCGTGTCCACACAGCGGCCGCTGGCCCACGGGCTGACGATGCGGACGGTGCCGTCGTTCACCGGCACCAGGGTCCACATCTGGCTGCCGCCCAGCACGTCGTCCCACAGCTGCAGCCAGGTGCCGTTGGCGGTGCCCGCCATGGCCAGGTCCACCACTTTGCCGTTGGCCCGGCAGTGGATGCGGTAGCTGTTCTCCCCCACACGGTCGAAGAGCCACTCCTGCTCGGGCTTGTGCTCGTACTTGCCAAGGCGCAGCTGCGCGCCGCCGGCCCCGTCGTCCCCGACGTAGCCGATGACGCTGCCGCTGGCCGCCGCGATGGTGTAGGCGCGGCCGGCCTCGATCAAGGTCTGCTCGACTGTTTTCATGTTTTGTCCCTCCATATCGGTTCTTGTCCAAACGCGCCCCGTTTGCGCAGGGCGCGGCATCCCCATGTATACCAGAATTATACCACCCATCGTGTTTTTTCACAAGCATATGGGCAGCGTTTCAGCAGTGTGCACAAAAGCGCCGCGCTTAGCTCAATCTTTTTAGCCTTCTGCGGCGTCCATCCGGTCCAGCTCGGCCAAAAACTGCGCCATAAAGGGCACCGCCACCACAAAGCTGAGCACATCCGCGATGGGCTGGCTGTACTGCACCCCCGCAAGGCCAAAGGCCCGGGGCAGCGCCAAAATCAGCGGGATGAAGAAGATGCCCTGCCTGCAGCAGGACAGGAAGGTGGCCCGGCCCGCCTTGCCCACGCTCTGGAACAGCATGTTGCCGCACACCAGCACCGGCTGCAGCAAAGTGGCGGCGCACTGCCAGCGGAACGCCGGCAGCGCGATGGCGGTGACGGCCCCGTCGTCCCGGAACAGGCGCACCAGCGCCTCGCCGTTGGCGTAGCAGACGGCGGCCAGCGCCGTCATCAGGACAAAGCTGGCCCCGATGGTGAACAGGCAGGCCTGCCGCACCCGGTGGAACTTGCGGGCCCCGTAGTTGTAGCTGGCCACCGGCTGGAAGCCCTGCCCCACACCCAGCGCCACCGACAGCAAAAACTGGAAGATGCGGGACACGATGCTCATGGCGGCCACGGCGGCGTCGCCGTAGGGGCGGGCGGCCACGTTGAGCATCATGCTGGCAAAGCTGGCCAGGCCCTGCCGGCCAAAGCTGGGCAGGCCGGTGGTCAGGATGGTGGCGATGTCGCGCCGGCTGCGGGTGTAAAAGCGCAGGGCCAGCCGGCTGACCGTCTTGCCCCGCAGGTACATGGACAGCAGGATGCCAAAGCTGACCATCTGGCTCAGGCCGGTGGCCAGGCCGGCGCCGCCGGCGCCCATCCCCAGCCCAAAGATGAACACCGGGTCCAGCGCCATGTTCAGCACCCCGCCGGTGACCAGCCCGACCATGGCAAAGCTGGCCTTGCCCTCGTAGCGCAGGATGTTGTTCATCACCAGGCTGGACATCATAAAGGGGGCCGCCAGCAGGATGTAAAAGGCGTAGGCCCGCGCATGGGGCAGGATGGTCTCGGTGCTGCCCAGCAGCCGCATGAGGGGGGTCAGCCCGGCGATGCCGCCGGCGCCCAGCGCCGCCCCGGCCCCCAACGCCGTGAAAAAGCTGGTGGAGGCAAACCGGGAGGCCGCCGGCACGTCCCCGCTGCCCAGGCTGCGGCTGATGACGCTGCCCGCGCCATGCCCCAGCATAAAGCCCACCGCCTGGATCACCGCCATCAGGCTGGACACCACCCCCACCGCGCCCGAAGCGCTGGTGGAGATTTGCCCCACAAAAAAGGTATCGGCCAGGTTATAGATGCTGGTGATGAGCATACTGAGGATGGTGGGCACCGCCAGCCCCATCACCAGCCGCGGGATGGGGGTCCTGGTCATTTTGTCGAACTGGGCTTGCTGGGGGTTTTTGGCTTCCGGCATGGGGCGTCACACTTTCTGCCCGCGCGGGGCGGGCCGTTCTATTCTTTATCAGTATACAACGCGGCGCGCTTTTTGTCGAGCGCCAACGGTTGCAACGAAATCACGATTTCTCCATACACAACGAAAAAAACGAAATGCCCGCAAAAGAGGCATTTCGTTGTTTTCGTGGGTTTCGTTGCTTTCGTGATTCCGTTGGGGGGCCGTGGAATCGTGATTTCGTTGAAATCGTTGATTTCGTGGGTTTCGGGGGGTACCGTGAAACCATTGAAATCGTTGAAACCGTTGGTTTCGTGCTTTTCGGGGGGTACCGTGAAACCGTTGAAATCGTTGAAACCGTTGGTTTCGTTTGCCGTTATTCCGTCCTTTTACCGTCTGTCGCTCCGCTGGGCCAGAGGGCCAGGGAGGGTGTTTCGACTCCCCCTCCCTAGGCCCTCTGGACTCCCTACCCTCCCGCAACGACCAGGGCGGAGCCCTGGACCCAAATGCGGAAGGTCGCTCCGGGCGTCTGGCTGAAAAAGCTCTTTACTGCGCGTCAGATGTATTGCGCATCGCTTTTTCCGGGCGCCATCCGCCCTGCGCTCCGATTGTGTATGCGCGCCCGCTTTG
>DWXV01000001.1 GCA_019119025.1 Candidatus Allofournierella excrementigallinarum | reverse complement strand
GCCGGGCATGCATGCATCCGGGTGAAGATGATCAGGACCATCATAACGACGATACCGATCAACATCGCCAATACTGGATTCATATGATTCACTCCTTCTCAAACAATCAAATGAATTTTGCCATCGGGAATGTGTAACATATCAGCTGGCGCGGCCCCGCGCCGGGAAACGGGAAAATGGGTCAGATGACCGGGCCCAGGCAGTGGATGTCGATGGAGCTGACGTACTGGATGGCCTCGTTCTTGGTCATCTCGCCGGAGAGGGTGCGCAGGGCCTTGGCGAAGGCTTCCTCGCCCACCTGCTCGATGGTCTTGTCGCCGGTGATGATGAGGCCGGCGTTCAGGTCCATATCCTGCTCCATGCGGGGGTAGGTGATGGGGTTGCCGCAGATCTTGACCACAGGCATGCAGGGGAAGCCCTGGGGCGCGCCGCGGCCGGTGCTGAACATCATGAACTGGGCGCCGGTGGCGGCCATGCCGGTGAGGATCTCGGGCTCGCGGCCCGGGGTGTCTTTGATCCACAGACCCTTCTGGTCGGTGACGAATTCGGGGTAGTCCAAAACGCCCTGGATGGGACGGGTGCCGGATTTCACAATGGCGCCCAGGGTCTTTTCCTCGATGCTGGACAGGCCGCCGGCAATGTTGCCGGGGGTGGGCTGGCCTTTGCGCATGTCGCAGCCGATGGCTTTGGCACGGTTCTCCATGTCGTTGACGATCTTGAAGATCTTGTCGCCCACTTCCTTGGAAACGGCGCGGCGGGCCAGCAGATGCTCGCCGCCGATGAACTCGGTGGTCTCGCCGAAGATGACGGTGGCCCCAAGGTCCACCAGCTTGTCGGCCACATAGCCGATCACGCAGTTGGAAGCCATGCCGCTGGTGGTGTCGGACGCGCCGCACTTGATGGCCATGACGATGTTGGACACATCCACCGGCTGGCGCTGCAACCCGGACGCCTCGATGACCAGGCGGCGGGCGATGTCGGTGCCGGCCTGGATGGCCTTGGACACGCCGCCCAGCTCCTGGATGTGGATGATCTCCACATGCTTGCCGGTGGCGGCGATCTCCTTGACCATGCGCTCATGGTCGGTGCCTTCGCAGCCCAGGCTGACCACCAGCACGCTGGCCAGGTTGGGGCTCTTGCCCAGGCTGATGAGGGTGTCGGTGACCCGCTCCAGGTCGGGCGGCATCTGGCAGCAGCCCTGGTGATGCAGGAAGGACACGGTGCCCATGACCTGGCGGCAGATGGCCTGGGCCACGTCGTTGGCGCAGGTCACGCTGGGGATAACGCCCACATAGTTGCGCGCGCCCACCTTGCCGTCCGGACGCACATAACCCATAAATTCCATATCGCTTACTCCTTCCAGTCGCCGCGGCCGCGCATGCTGTCCAGGTTGTGGATGTGCACGTATTCGCCTTTTTTGATCTCTGTGGTGGCGATGCCGATCTCTTCGCCGTACTTCATGATCAGTTCGCCCTTGTGGATATCCCGCACGGCGATCTTGTGGCCGAAGGGCACGTCGCCGATGACGTGCACCTTTTCGCTGTCGCCCCGCTTGTCGCGGATCTCCACCTCGGTGCCGTCCACGATGCCGTCGGCGAAGATGGTGGCGACGTTGTCTTTGTCGCTGACTTTCAGCGCAAGTTTCAGATCCATAGCTGTTCTCCTTTGCTCAATTCAGCCTTTGACGGCCATCACGCTCACGCCGTCGGGAATGACCACGACGCTGGCGTCTTTGCCCTTGATGCCATAGGCGATCTCCAGCGCCTCGTCCGGTGTGGAGGCGGGGATCATGTTGGCCTTGCGCACCTCTTCGGGGTCCAGGTAGGTGGTGACCAGGATCACCTTGTGGTGGCGCAGGATGCGGGAGTAGATCTGGGGGCACCACTGCTCGGAGATGGTCTCCTTGGGCGGGATCTTGGAGAGGTAGGCGTCGATCTCGTCCACGGTGCCCAGGGTGATGAGCTTTTCAAAGTTCGTTCCGCCCATGCCGTCGCAGCAGGAGCAGCACATGATGATGACGCCGTCTTCGCCGGCGCAGGCCTCGGCGGTGGCAACCGCCTTGGGGCTCTGGTAGAGGTTCTGGTCCAGCGGATAGCCGCCGTTGGAGGTGATGACGATGTCGCCCTCGATGCTGGGGCACTGGCTCTGCTCGCGGATGAACTGGACGCCCGCGGCATGCGCCTCCTCCAAATCGCCGGCCCAGGCGGCCACGACCTTCTTCTCACCGTCCAGCGCAACGTTCATGATGAACTGCACGTTCACCGCGCGGGCGGCGCACACCATGTCTTTGTGGATGGGGTTGCCCTCCAGCACGCCGGTGACCGAATGGGGATCGGCGATGGCCTTGTAGCTGTGGTTCTCGTTCACGGTGGCGGCGTTGCAGATGCCGGGCAGGATGCTCTTGCGCCCGCCGGAGAAGCCGGCGAAGAAGTGGGGCTCGATGAAGCCCTCGCAGACCAGCAGGTCGCAGTCAACAGCGATCTTGTTGCAGAAGAACTCGGCGCCGCTGGGCAGGTCGCACACCTTGACGAAGTCGTCCGTCTCAAAGGCGTTGTTCACGGCGATCTTCTCGTTGTCCACGATGGCGTCGCCGAACATGCGCCGCTGCTCTTCCTCGGTGGTGGGCCGGTGCAGGCCGGTGCCGATGAGGATGGTGATGTCCGCGTCCGGGTTGCCGGCGCGGATCTCCGCCAGCAGGATGGGCAGGGTCAGCTTGCTGGGCACCGCGCGGGTGTGGTCGCTGGTGACCAGGGTGACCTTTTTCTTGCCCACGGCCAGCTCCCGCAGGGTCTTGGAGCCGATGGGGTGCGCCAAGGCATCCTTTACCAGCTCCGCTTCGCTTTTTGCCGCTTTGTACTCATGCATTTTTGCGGTGACGACGGCCTTCAGGTTGGCTTCGTCCACATGCAGGTCCAAAGTGGAGGTGTAGTAAGGGATCTTGATGGTTTTCATCCGTTTACTCCTTCTTTCTCCATGCAAAAAAAGTGTTACGTTGGAAAGTTTTTCGCAAATTGCATTTTGTATACAATTTTCGTCCGACAACCTAACTTTACGCCTAAATTTGTCGCATGTCAACAATTTTACTTAAATTTTAGCAAGTTGCCCATGGAAATCGTGCAATTTTACAACACATTATATGAACGAATCGTGAATAAAAGAACCGGCGGCGGAGCAAACGCCCCGCCGCCTACAGCCGGATATTTTTCCTTTTCAATGAATTAAATTTCACGCTTGAGCAGCAGCACCGCCACGTCGTTCACATTGGTGCCGGTGGGGCCGGTGATCACAAGGCCGTCCACTTTTTGCAGCGCATGGTAAGCGTCGTTGTTTCTGAGGGTCTCGAAGATGTCCACGCCCTGCTCTTTCAGGCGGGAAGCGGTGGTGTAGTCCACATAGCCGCCCGCGGCGTCGGTGGGGCCGTCGGTGCCGTCGGACCCCACGCTGAACACCGCCGCGCCGGAAAGGCCGGCAATGCCCTGGGCCGCGCCCAGCGCCAGCTCCTGGTTGCGCCCGCCCTTGCCCTTGCCGGTGAGGTGCACCACCGTCTCGCCGCCGGCGATGAAGGCCAGGGAGTGGTCGGCCTCGGAATGGGTGCGGGCAATGGCGCCCAAAAAGGCGCCGGCCTCCCGGGCTTCACAGGCCAGGCAGTCGGTGAGGACCACCGGCTCATAGCCCAGCTCCCGGCAGGCGGCCTTGGCTGCGGCGCACAGCTGGCGCACGCTGCCGGTGATCTTTGTGGTCACGTTGCTCAGCTGCTTCGGGGTCTCCACCTCCATCAGCCCCAGGGCCGCCTCGCTCATCTTCAGGCCGTATTTCGCGATGATGGCCTTGGCGTCGGCGGCAGTGGAAGAATCAGGATAAGCCGGGCCGGAGGCGATCATGTCCAGCGGGTCGCCCAGAATGTCGGACAAAACGATGCTGTACACCTGGGCCGGGGCGCAGATCTGGGCGAATTTGCCGCCCTTCACCGCGGAAAGGCGCTTGCGCAGGGTGTTGATCTCCACGATGTCCGCCCCGCAGGCCAGCAGCTGCTGGGTGATGTCCGCCAGCTCCTCGCCGCTGACCA
This sequence comes from Candidatus Allofournierella excrementigallinarum, assembly GCA_019119025.1. Taxonomy (GTDB): domain Bacteria; phylum Bacillota; class Clostridia; order Oscillospirales; family Ruminococcaceae; genus Allofournierella_A; species Allofournierella_A excrementigallinarum. The sequence goes on along the minus strand of DWXV01000001.1, from coordinate 27,657 downwards.
GCGTTTTTTCAAACAGGGCCGAGCCGCCGCCGGAAACGAGGAACAGCACCGTGTCCTCGGCGCTGAGGTCCTTCACCAGGTCGATGGCCGCCTGGGCGCCCCGGAAGCTGTTTTCGTCCGGCACGGGGTGGCCCGCCTCCCAGATGTCGAAATTGGCGATGGGGCCCATGCTGTGGCCGTATTTGGTCACCACCACGCCCGCCTCGATGCGGCTGCCCAAAAGGTCGCTGGCGGTCTTTGCCATCTGCCAGGCCGCCTTGCCTGCGGCCACCAGCCGCACCCGGCCGCCGCTGAAGGCGTGCCCTTCCAGCGCCTTTTTCACCGCGTTGTCGGGCAGGGCGGCTTCCAGCGCCGCCTTGATGATCCTGTCTGCGTCCTCGCGCAATGTGGACATAGATTCCTTCCTCCTTCGCTGGCCTCGGGCCGGCGGGACCGGCCCGAGATTGTATACAAAACCTGTTGTTAGTTCATTATTAGCACGATTTGCCCCGGGGCGCAACTGGCGTTTTTCATAAGCTTTTGTTCTGAAAATCTCCACTATGCAAAAAAACAGGGCATGCGCCGCATGCCCTGCTTGTTTGCTTTTACTGTTCCGGCCCGTATTTGGGCGCGGGCTTCTCCCCCGCAGCCCCGGTTCCGGGAGCCTGGGCCGCCGGCGCGGGCGGCGGCTGGACAGGCTTTTGAGGCCTGCGGCGGCGCGCGGCGCGCAGGATGGCAAACACCGCCAGCACGACGACCGCCAGCACCAGCAGCGCCGGCAGCAGGTAGATGAGGCCGATGGCCACGTCCTGCACGCCGTTTGCAAAGCTGTGCCAGCTTTCCTTGAAGGCGGTGACGGCGCGGGAGCCGAAGTTGTTGCTCACGGGGGTGAGGATGCGCACCTCGTCCAGCGAAACGTCCACGGTGGAGTAAGCCAGCAGGCTGTCGTAGACCCGCTGCTGCCCGGTGTAGCTTTCAATTTCATAGCGCACCTGGGCCAGCTGCTCCTCAATGGCCAGAAGGTCCGCCAGGTCTCCCGCCTGGCCCGCCAGCTCCAAAAGGCGGGCCTCCTGGGTGCGCAGGCTCTCCAGCCGCGCTTCCAGGTCCACATAATCAGCGGTGATGTCCTCAGTGGTCTCGCTCTTGTAGGTCACGCTGCCCGCGGCGGCCGCGTCGTTCAGAAAATCAGCGTAGCTGTCGCTGGGCACCCGGAAGGTGTAGCGCACCCAGCGGTCGCCCGCCTCGGCGCTGCCGCCCTCGTCGCTGCTCTGCACCCAGGCGGAGGCGGTTTCCGCCGCCTCCAGAAGCTTGCTGCGGGTGGTGTCGAACGCCTCGGTCTCCATCTCCAGCGAGGCATTGTAGATGATCTTGCGCCCGTCATTGGGGGAAAGACGGTCCGCCTCGGTGCCGGAAAGGCCCGCGTCGGCAGCCTCGCCGGTGGCGAAGTCCAAGCTTCCCTCTTCGACGACGGTCGAGTTTGGCATGGCGGCAGCCGTACCGCCCGACGAAGCCCCGCATCCGGCCAGCAGCCCGGCGCACAGCGCCAGCGCCAGCAAAAGGCTGGTTGCTCGTTTCATGGTGGTCCCTCCTTTTTTTGTGCCTGTGTGCCCCGGCCGGCGGGCCGCGGGCGTCTCTGCTTTTTAAACGAAACGGCGGCGGCGATTATTGCGCCGGCCCTTTAAATACAGTATAATAGGCAGGGCATGCCGGCGCAAGTGCCGCCGGCCAGAACAACGAAGAACAAAGGAAGTGTGCCGATGAATTTCATGGTAGGTCAGAGCGGCGGCCCCACCGCCGTCATCAACTCGAGCCTCGCCGGCGTGTTCGAGACCGCCCGCAGCAGCGGCGCGGTGCGGGTGCTGGGCATGCAGCACGGCATCGAGGGGCTTTTGAAGGGGCAGGTGGCGGACCTGACCCGCCTGTTCGACAGCGATCTGAAGATCGAGCTGCTCAAGCGCACCCCTTCCTCTTATCTTGGCAGCTGCCGCTACAAGCTGCCCGCGCCGGTGGCGGGGGACGAGGTGTACGAGACGCTGTTTGAGCTGTTCGCCCGCTATCAGGTGGACGCGGTGCTCTACATTGGCGGCAACGACAGCATGGACACCATCGCCAAGCTCTCCGCCTACGGCGAGGCCATCGGCAGCCCCATCCGCTTTGTGGGGGTGCCCAAGACCATCGACAACGACCTGGTCTGCACCGACCACACCCCGGGCTTCGGCTCGGCGGCGAAGTACATCGCCACCATCATGAAAGAGGTCATCCGCGACTCCAACGCCTACGACCTGCGCAGCGTGACGGTGGCGGAGATCATGGGCCGCCACGCCGGCTGGCTGGCGGGCGCGGCCAGCCTTTCCAAAGGGGACGATTGCGACGGGCCGGACCTCATCCTTTTGCCGGAAGTGCCCTTTGACCCGAAGCTGTTCCTGCGGCGGGTGGACCGGCTGCAAAAGCAGAAGGAGAGCGTCATCATCGCCGCCAGCGAGGGCGTGAAGGACCGCCAGGGCCGCTTCCTGTGCGACCTCGCGGGCGAGGGCGGCGCGCTGGACGCCTTTGGCCACAAGGCCATGCTCTCGGGCACCAGCCGCTATCTGGCGGGGCTCATCCAGAGCGAGCTGGGCTGCAAAAGCCGGGCCATCGAGCTTTCCACCCTGCAGCGGTGCGCAGGGCACCTGGCCAGCCGCACCGACATCAGCGAGGCCTACCGGGCGGGCGGCGCGGCGGTGATGGCGGCGCTGGAAGGCCGCACCGGCTGCATGGCCGCCCTCAAACGGCTGAGCGACCAGCCTTATCTGTGCGGCACCGAGCTGGTGGACGTGCATCAGGTGGCCAACGCGGAAAAGACCGTGCCGCTGGAGTGGATCGAGCCGGACGGCATGCATGTGAACGCCGCCTTCGAGGCCTACGCACGGCCGCTGATCCAGGGCGAGCTGACCCCCATGTTCGTGAACGGCGTGCCCCGGCACATCACCCTTTAAAGAAAACAGAGCGCCGCCCCGGCGGAAGGGACTTTCCTTCCCCGGGGCGGCCGTTTGTGTTTTTAAAGCTCCCGCAGGGCGATGTGGCTGCCCCGGGGGGTTTTGGTGACGAGCACCTGTTTTTCCAGCCGGGCGCGCAGCTCGGCCACATGGCTGATGACCCCCACCAGCCGCTTGCCGTCCGCAAGGCTTTGGAGGGTGGCGACGGCGTTTTCCAGGCTGTCGGCATCCAGGCTGCCGAAACCCTCGTCCACGAACAGGGTGTCGATCTGCACCCCGCCGGCGTACTGCTGGATGGCGTCCGAAAGGCCCAGGGCCAGCGCCAGCGCCGCCTGGAAGGTCTCGCCGCCGGACAGCGAGCGCACGCTGCGCCGCTTGCCGGTGTAGTTGTCCAGCACGTCCAGGTCCAGGGCGCTCTGGCCCCGGCTCTGTGCCGCGCCATGGCACAAAAGCTGGTACTGGCCGCCGGTCATGAAGGCCAGCCGCCGGTTGGCGGCGTTGACGGCGCTTTCAAAATAAGCCACCAGCACATACTGTTCAAACTGCTGCTTGCCCAGGCCCCCGGTAAGGGTGCCTGCGGCGGTGCGGTGGAGGTTGCTGGCCACGCGGGCCCGGCGGCGGGCGGCCTGCGCCTGCTTTGCCAGCGCCTTCACCCGGGCGGCCGCGTCCCGGTTGGCCGAGAGGCGGGCGGTGAGTGCCCGCCAGCGGTTTTGCAGGGCGGTGCGCCGGATGTTCACATCCGCAAGGGCGGCGGCCAGCTCCGCTTCCGCGGCGGGGTCGGCGGCCCGGGTCAGATCCTCTTTGCGTTGCTGCGCCAGAGTGCGGGCGGCGGCCAGCTGCTCGCCAAACCCGCTCCAGGCGTTCTCCCCTGCTTTCAATTCATCGGAAAGCCCCTGCGCCTTTTTCCGCAGTTCGTCCAGCGCCCGCCGGGCCTCGGCCTCCCCCGCAAAGGGCAGGCTGGCCCCCAGCTCCTCTTCCAGGGTGCGGGCGGCGGCCAGCCGCGCCGAACACCCGGCGCCTTCTTGTGCCAGCTGTTCCTGCTTTTTGCGGCAGGCTTCCAGCTTCTGCTGGCATTGGGGCAGATCCTGCTCCGCCTTCTCCCCCGCCTCGGCGGCCGTTCGGGCGGCTTTGGCCTGGGCTTCGGCCTCGAAGCGGGCAGCTTCGCCTTTTGCCTTTGCCTCTTTCAGCGCAAGGGCGGCCTGGCGGGGCGCGTCGGGGGCCTGCCCGCCCCACTGGGTCAGGGCTGCGGCGGCCAGCCGCAGGAATTCCTTTCGGGCGGCCTCGCCGGCGGCCTGGGCCGCGCCGCTGGCCTCGGCGGCTTTTTGATAGCTCGAGTGCAGTTTTTCCAGTTCTTTCTTTGCCGCCTGCAGGCTGGCCCGGTCGGGCGCGCCCTGGGCCGGCTTCGCGGGGGCGGGATGGTGCAGACTGCCGCACACCGGGCAGGGGGCGTTCTCAGTCAGGCCGGCGGCCAGCAGGCCCGCCTGCCCCTGCCAGAACAGGGCCTCGGCGGCGTCGTACTCGCCCTTGGCCCGGGCGTATTCCCCCTGGGCGGCGGCGAAAGCAGCGGCCGCGTCCCGGGCGGCCTGCTGCACGCCCCGCAGGCGGCGGGCGGCGTCCAGCGCCGTGCCGGTCTGGGCAAGGCGCACATCCAGCGCGTCCCGGGCGGCTTCGGCGGCGGCCTGCCGCCGGCGGGCTTCCTGGGCTCCCCTGGCCTGCCCGGCAAGGCGGGCGCTCTCCTCTTCCAGCCGCTTTTGCTCTTCGGCGGCGGCGCGGCGGCCCGCTTCGCACTGTTCCAGTTTTTCTTCCAGCTGTTTTCGCAGGGCGCGCTGTTCCTCCCGGCGCTGGTAGGCGGGCAGCTGGGCCTCCTGCTGACGGGCCTCCAGCTCCGTCTGTTCCAGCGCGGCGCGCACTTCGCCCAGGGCGGCGTAGCGCCGCTCTCTTTCTTCCTTTTGCCCTTCCAGTTCCGCCAGCTTCCGGGCCGCTTCGGCAGCGGCGGCATGGAGCGCGGCGGCCTGGCGGGCCGCTTCCAATTGGGCGGCGGCGGCTTCGGCCTCGGCGTCCAGGGTCTTGCTCTGGGCTTCGGCGGCGGCGCAGGCGGCCTCGTCGGCGGCGCAGAGGGCCGAGGCCTGGGCCAGCACCTCGTCGCAGCGCCAGACGGCGGCCTCATCGGCCAGGACGGCCCGAAGCGGGCGGGCCGCCGCGTCCTCTTCGGGCAGCTTGAAGGCGGCGAAGGCCTGCCGCAGGGCGGCGTCCTGCTGTTCCACGGCGCGGGCGGCCTCGGTGGCGGCGGCGCGCAGCTTGTCCTGCACGGCGCGGCAGCCGGCGGTGCCGAAGATCTGCCGCAGCACTGCGCTGCGCCGCTCGCCCGGGGCGTTGAGCAGTTCGGTGAACTGGCCCTGGGCGATCATGGCGATCTGGCGGAACTGCTCGCCGTCCATGCCCAGCAGTTCCCGGACGGCGGCGTCCACCTCCCCCACCTTTTCCACCGGCGGGCGGCCCGGCGCAAGGAAGAGGGCGGTGGCCGCCTGGGTCACCTGCCCCTCGCCCCGCTTCTTGGGCCGCTGGTACTGGGGGGTGCGGCGCACGGTGTATTCTTTGCCCCGGTGCAGGAAGGTCAGCTCCACAAAGGTCTCCCGGTCGGGCCCGGCGTAGTCGCTGCGCACGGTGTCAAGGCTGCGCACCCCGCCGGAAAGCTGGCCGAACAGGGCGTAGCTGATGGCGTCGAAGAGGGTGGTCTTGCCCGCCCCGGTGTCGCCGGCGACGAGGAACAGCCCGCTGGAGCCCAGCTTGTCCAGCTGCAGCGTCTCCTCCCCGGCATAGGGGCCGAAGGCCGACAGGCGCAGATGCAGCGGTCTCATCCTTCCGCCTCCTCTCCCAGCACGTCGTCCAGAAAGGTTTTTTCTTCGTCGTCCAGTTCCCTGCCATGAACGCTCCGATAAAATTCCTCAAACAGCTGCCGGGGCGTGCGCAGGGCGAGCTGGCGCAGGGCGGGCGCGCCGGTCTCGGGGACGTTTGGCAGCACGAACTCCAGCCGCACCAGATTGGGGTAGACGCTGCGCAGCCGGGCGGCGGGGTCCAGCGGCGGCGTTTGGTCGGTGAGGCGGGCGTAGATGTAATCGTTGCTGGGCACGGCGCTTTGCAGCAGGGCTTCCAGCGGGCCCTGCACCCGGCGCAGGGGGCGCAGGGGCGACAGGGGCACCTGTTTCGTGCGCACCTGCCCCTTGGGGCCCACGTCCACCACTGTGACGCTCTTCTGGCCCAGCGCCTCGCTGACGGAATAGGCCAGGGGCGAGCCGCAGTAACGGACTTCCTCCCGGCCCACGCTCTGGGCGGCATGGATGTGGCCCAGGGCCGCATAGTCGAAAAGGTCAAAGGCGGAGGCGTCCACATTGTCCAGGGTGCCCAGGTTCAAAAGTTCCGAGCCGCTGGCGGCAGGCAAAGCCGCCCCGGCGGTGACGAACTGGTGGGCGATGAGGATGTTCCGCCCGCCCGTGTCCGGGGCGGCGGCCCGCACCAGGGCGGCCGCCGCGTCGGTGTAATTTTCGATGGCTTCGTCCGGCAAAAAGGCGCGCACCGCCGCCGGCCGCACAAAGGGCAGGGCCCAGATGGCGAGGGGGCCGTGCTCGTCGCGGGTGTCGAAGCGTGAGAGGCGCCCGTCGAACACCGAGGCCAGATGCACCCCGCTGTGCTCCAGCAGCCGCCCGCCGAAGGCAAGGCGCTCGGCCGAGTCGTGGTTGCCGCTGATGGCCCACACCGGCAGATGATGTTCGCACAGGGCGGTGAGGAAGTGGTCCCACAGGTTCACCGCGCCCACGCCGGGCACGCTCTTGTCGTAGACGTCCCCCGCCACCAGCACCCCCTGCACCCCCTCGGAGAGGGCGATGGAGACGATCTGGTCCAGGATATACTTCTGGTCCTCAAAGAGGTCGGCCTCGCACAGGCGGCGGCCCAGGTGCAAATCGGAGAGATGGAGCAGCCGCACGGCGCTTGCCTCCTTTCAAATTCAGAACATCCAGCTGGGCAGGATGCGCAAAGCGTTCACATACGACTCGGCCACCGGCATCCCGCTGATGACCGGGTAATAACACACGAAGAACACCCCCGCCGCGGCTACAAGGCCGATGCACAGGCCCTTGATCAGCGCCGGGCGGCGCTCATGGAAGTGCGCCGCCGCCAGCGCCAGGGCCGCCGCCGCGAACCACAGGCTGGGGAAATAGTGATAGAGGAAGGTGCAGCGGCTCACCAGCACCCAGGGCAGAAACTGGGCCAGAAACAGCACCGAAACAGCGCCGGTGGCCCCATCCCCTTTGCCGGAAAGCTGCCGCCAGCCCGCCCAGCAAAGGCCGCCCAGCGCCGCCAGCCACAGCGGCAGGTTGCCCAAGGCGGCAATGGTGCCCCGCAGCCCCTCCGGCAGGCCGGAGGCAAGATAATACCACACCGGGCGCACGCTGAAGGGCCAGGTGTACCAGCGGGACTCGTAGGGATGGGTGGCCTCCAGGCCGCTGTGGTAGCGGTACATGCTCACCTGGCACTGCCACCACTCGGCGAGGGAGAAGCCCCCCTCCCGCCAGAAATACGGGATATAGCTGGCGAAATAGATAACGAGGGGCAGCGCCACGAAAAAGACCACGCCGCCGCAAAGGGCGGTGGCCGCCTCCTGTTTGAGGCGGGGCGGCTTTTGCTTTGCCCGCCGCCACAAAACGCCGAAGTAAAGCACCGCCAGCCCCGCGCCGGCATAGATGCCGGTCCACTTGCTGGCAGCGCCAAAGCCAAAAGCCAGGCCCGCCAGCGCCATGGGCAGAACGCTCTTTTCCACCCCTTTTTCCAGCACGCTCTGGCAGTACCAGACCATGAAACAGGCCGAAAGCAGGATGAAAAATGTGCCGTAGATGTCGATGGTGGCGATGCGGCTCTGGGCAAAGCGCAGGGTGTCGAAGGCCGCCAGCGCCGCCGCAAAGAAGGCGAAGGCGGGCTTGCGGCAAAGGCGGCGCACAAAGAGATAGAGCACCGGAACCAGCGCCACGCCGAAGGCCGCCCCGGCCACCCGCCAGCCGAAGCCGGTCATGCCGAAAAGGGCCGCCCCCAGCATGATGAACACCTTGCCCAGCGGCGGGTGGGTGGTCTCGTAGACCGGCATGCCGTGGAGATGCTCGTAGGCGGTGCGGCCGTGGTAGATCTCGTCGAAATACATGCTGTTTTTGTAGCTGATGGAATCCGGCACTTTCTGCTGTTCGTCAAAGAGGGCGCTGCCGGAAGAAACCGCCACCAGCGCGCCGTCTTCGCCGCGGAAGGCGGCCTCCATCACCTCGGCGTTGTCCACCATGAGGGTGAGTTTGCCCCCGGCGGGGGCGGAGAGGCCCACTTTCAGCCACTGGAACACCGTGCCGCCGCCCAGCTCCACACTGGCCAGCTGCTCGCCCGCCTCGTCGTACACGGTGAGGCTGCCGCCCCAGCAAACGCCGGGATAGACCCAGAGTTCCGTTGCGCCAGAGGCCAGCTCCACGTCCGCCTGGGTGGTCACGCCGTCGCTGTCCAGCGGGTTCTGGGGGGCGGTGAAGTCTCCCAAATTCCACAAGCTCACCACCGCCACCGCCAGGGTGAGCAGGGCCAGGGCAAGGCGTTCTTTGCGGGTCCAGGCCGGCTGGGGCGCGGGTGCGGCGGGAACGGCGGGCGCGGCGAGGGCATACTCCCGCACCGCTTCGCCCCGGCACAACGCAAAGGCGGCCCAGGCCAGCAGGGCAAAACCCGCCGCCTCCACGGCGCTGACGATGCGGATCATCACCACCGCCGCGGCGCTGGAAAGGAACTGGTCCTCGGTGCCGTTGCTGGTGAGCACCATGGCAAGGTTCACCAGCGAGGAGAGGCTGAGCAGGCCGAAGGAGCCCAGCAGCCGCCTGTCGCCCCAGCGGGCGGCGGCGGCCAGCACCAGCAGCAGGGCGGGGATGATATACCGCTCGTGCATGCGGTGACTGAGGGTAAACACCGCCGCCCCGTAGAAGGCGGCCAGCAGAAGGGGCGAAAAGCGCCCGTGTTTCCAGCCCTGCCAGGCGAGGTACGCAAGGGCGGCGGTGGCGGCAAAGATGCCCGCCGCGCCCAGCATCTGCCAGGTCACGGGGCCGAGGGCCGGCGCGTCCTGGGGCTGCCAGTTGGCCCCGAAGAGGGTGAGCAGGTTGAAGCCGTTGACGCTGGCGTAGGGGTAGCTGGAGGCGGTGGAAGCGTATTTTTCCCACAGCCAGCCCGCCGGCTGGCCGCCCCAGAAGGGCAGCGCGCAGGCAAAGGCCGCCGCCAGCGAAAGGGCGGCCCCCGCCGCGCCCCGGCCAAGGGCGGCCAGGGCGGGCCGCCGCTGCCGGGCCGCCAGCAGCGGGGCCAAAAAAGCCGCTGCCAGCGCCGGCCCGAAGAGCAGGGCCTGGGGCTTCACCGCCAGGGCAAAGCCGTAAAGCGCCGCGGCGGCGGGCCACTTTTTCTCCTCAAGGCACAAAAAGGCGGCGATGAGCACAAGGCAGAACACGCCGTCCACCTGTTTCCAGACGGCGGTGTCGTACAAAAGGGCCGGGCAGAAGGCGGCAAAGGCCGCAAAGCGCAGCGCCCTTTGCTGGCCGAAGCGCCGCCGGGCGACGGCTCCGATGAGGGCCGCAAGGCCCAGGTCGCACAGGATGGGCACCACGCAGATCAAAAAGCCCATGGCTTTGCCGCCCGCTTCCAGCTCCAGCGCGCGGGCGATGAGGCCCACCGGCCAGAGCAGCAGCATGTAGCCGGGGGGATAGTCGGCAAAATAGTCCGGGGCATAGAATTCGCCCGGCCCGTTTTCGGCCAGGCGCAGCGCCCAGGCGGAAAAACAGGCCACGTCGCTGGAATAGCCCTCGCTCACAAGGGCCAGGCCGCAGCGCACCGCCAGCGCCGCCAGCAGCACCGCCGCCAGCGGCAGCCACCGGGCACGGCGGGCCAAGGAAAAAGCAGAAGGTCTGGGCATAGCGGGTCCTCTCAGAAAGCAAAATCAAACGGGCCGCGGGGGGCTGTCGGCTAAAAACAGCGTTCCTCGCGGCCCGTGCCGGTCAAACAAGATGCGCGCGGCTCAGGCGCGGGTCACCTTGGGGCCCTGGGGAGTGTCCTCCACCACATAGCCCATCTCGGTGATCTTGGCGCGCAGGGCGTCGGCGGTGGGCCAGTCCTTGGCCTTCTTGGCCTCGGCGCGCTGGTTCACCAGGTCCATCACCTCGGCGGGGATCTCGTCGGTCTTGCGGTTGTAGAGCAGGCCCAGCACGCCGGTGAGCTCGTCGAAGGTGGCGGCGGCGGCCTTCAGCGCGTCGGCGCTGGCGTCCGCGCCCAGGGTGTTGATGTCCTTCACCAGCTCGAACACGGCGGCCAAAGCGTCGGGGGTGTTCAGGTCGTCGTCCATGGCGGTGTTGAACTTCACCTTCGCGGCGGCGGCCTTCTCCGCCAGCAGGTTGCTTTCGCCCTTCGCGTTCTTGATGAGGAAGTCCAGGTTGTCGCGGCAGGTGTACAGCCGCTCGAGGCTGGCCTTGCAGCTGTTCAGCAGCTCCACGGTGTAGTTCAGAGGCATGCGGTAGCCGGCGGTGAGCAGGAAATAGCGGATGGGCTCGTAGCCGAACACTTCGGCGATCTCGCGCACGGTGAAGAAGTTGTTCGCGCTCTTGCTCATCTTGTGGTTGTCGATGTTCAAAAAGCCGTTGTGCATCCAGTAGCGGCTGAAGGTGCAGCCGTTGGCGCACTCGGACTGGGCGATCTCGTTCTCGTGGTGGGGGAAGATCAGGTCCTGGCCGCCGCAGTGCAGGTCGATGGTCTTGCCCAGGTGCTTGCGGGCCATGGCGCTGCACTCGATGTGCCAGCCGGGGCGGCCGGGGCCGTAGGGGCTGGGCCAGGCGGGCTCGCCGGGCTTGGCGGCCTTCCAGACGGCGAAGTCGGCGGGGTCCTCTTTCAGGTCGTCGTCCATCTGGCTGCGCAGCTCGCGGTTGCCGCTCTCCAGTTCTTCCAGGTTCAGGTGGCTGAGCTTGCCATATTCTTTAAAAGCGCGGGTGCGGAAGTAGACGTCGCCGTTTTTGGCCACATAGCCGTAGCCCTTGTCCAGGATGTCCTTCACGATGTCCAGGATCTCCTCGATGTGCTCGGTGGCGCGGGGGCGCACGGTGGGGGTCTTGGCGTTCAGGCCGTCGCTGTCCTTGATGAACTCGGCCTCGAACTTCTCGGCGACCTCCTTCATGCTGCAGCCCTGCTCCTGGGCCTTTTTGATGAGCTTGTCGTCGATGTCGGTGATGTTGGAGACAAAGTAGACCTTGTTGCCCCGGTACTCAAGATACCGGCGCAGGGTGTCGAACACCACCACGGGCCGGGCGTTGCCGATGTGGATGTAGTTGTAGACGGTGGGGCCGCAGACGTAAATGCGGTACTCCCCCGGCGTTTGGGGGATGAACTCCTCTTTTTTGCGGGTCAGCGTATTGTAGATCTGCATACTGCACGCTCCTTTTAACGCGCCGGCGGGATCTCGGCCTGCCGCCGCGCGGTATGTTCATTTTTATCATTATACCCAAAAAAGGCCCCGGGCGCAACAAGGCCGCGCATAAAACCTGCACTTTTCAGCATAAATGCAAAAAGCGCGGCGGGCTTTTTGCCCGCCGCTTGGCGCAGTTTTTCAAAGCCAGCGCTTGAGTTTGGCCAGCAGGATGGCCCCCAGGGTGGCAAGGCCCGCCACGCCCAGCACGATCCAGAAGCCGAAGGGGCTGCCCTCGAAGGGGACGGGCACGTTCATGCCCCAGAGGCTGGACACGATGGTGGGCACCGTGAGGATGATGGTGACCGAGGCCAGCAGCTTCATGACGATGTTCAGGTTGTTGGAGATCACCGAGGCGAAGGCGTCCATGGTGCCGGACAAGATATCCCGGTAGATGCCGCTCATCTCCATGGCCTGCTTGTTTTCCACGATGACGTCCTCCAACAGGTCGGTGTCTTCGGGGTAGTCCTTCACAAAGTCCATGCGCAGCAGCTTTTCCAGCACCAGCTCGTTGCTCTTGAGAGAGGTGGAAAAGTAGACCAGGCTCTTTTCCAGGCCCAGCATCTGGATGAGCTCTTTGTTCTTCATGCTGATGTGCAGCTCGTTCTCCACGCGGGTGCTGGCCTTGTCCACCTGGCGCAGGTAGAACAAAAACAGGCTGGCGTTGCGGTAGAGCATCTGCAGCGCCAGGCGCTTGAACTTCTTGGTGCTGCAGCCCTTCACCAGCCCCTCCATGAAGGCGCGGGGCAGCGCCGTCTCCCGCAGGCAGACGGTGATGACGTTCTGGGGGGTGAGCACGATGCCGAAGGGGATGGTGGAGTAAACGAAGGTGTGGCCCTCGGTCTGAACGAGAGGCGTGTCCACCAGGATCATGGTGCAGGGGGCGCCGCCCTCGTCCTCCACCTCGATGCGGCTTCGCTCCTCTTCGTCGAGGGCGGCGCGCACAAGGTCGGGGTCCACATGGAGCTGGGCGCACACGCGCCCGATCTCCTTTTCATTGGGGTCGCACAGGTGGATCCACGCGCCGGGGCAGATCTGATCCTGCTCCAGCATGCGGCCGCCGTCGCTGAGGTAAATCGTGATCATATTTTACACCTGCTTTCTTTCCGGCGGCGCACAAAGCCCGCCCCGCGCAGGTGTTCAGCGCACGGGGAACAGAAAGGCACAAGCGCCGCATAGAGGGGTCATACACGTTCGACTGCCGGGGTCGCCGTCCATGCCTTTCATCTCCTTGCTCACAAAAAATTCGGGGCGGTCGCGCCCTATCTAAGTGTATGACCTGCGCCGGGGGTTTGTCAAGCGTATCGGGCGAAAAAACCTTGTAAAAAAAGCGCCCCCGCCCGGCTTTGGCCGGGCAGGGGCGGAACACCTGTGATCTGTTTGCAAAAGGGGCGTGGAAGGCTCAGCCTATCACGTAGACGTTCACCTGCTGCACGCCGTTCATCCGCGCCTCGCTGTGGGTCTCGTAGAACAGGTCCACAAGGCAGGTGCCGTTCATAAGCGCGGTGCCGGTGTCGGTGGCGATGGCGTAGCCGTAGACAAAGCGCCCGTCGGTGCTGGTGATGTAGAGTTTGGTGCCGTAGGGGATGAGGTTGGGGTTCACGGCAACGGTGCCGTAGCCCAGGCCCAGGCCGGAAGCGCCCCGGCCCCGGCTGGCGGAATAACCGGTGGCGCGCCCGGTGTAGACCGCGGTGTAGCTGGAAGGCACGCCGTTCACCACCTCGGGGCCGGCAAGGTCGCTCACCGGCGCGCCGGCCTTGTAGGCCTTGATGATGGTGTTCACGGGGGCCTCGGTCATCACCACGCTCACCACCTGGCTGGACTCCACCTCTCCGTCCACGATGCGCAGGCGGTGGGTGATCTCGTTGGTGCCCTCTCTGCCCTGCTGCACCGTCATGGTGCGGCTCTTGTTGCGGTAGAACAGGCTGGTGTAGACATATTCGGTCTCATAGGGGATGCTTTCGTAGGTCACGGTGTCCTGGTATTCCACCCGGTGCACCGTGATGGCCTCGTCCTCGCTGGCGGCGGTGTGCAGGCTGGGCTCGGTGTAGTCGTGCTCGCCCAGGCTTATGCCGCAGGCGGCCAGCGCCTCGGCCACCGTGCCGCCCGCCAGCTTGGCGACGTGCTCGGCGCCGTCGGCATAAACGGTGATGGGCACCGCCCGCTGGATGCTCAGGCTGGCGAGGTTGCCGTTGAAGGCGGTGAAGTAGACGCTGTCTTCCTCCTCGGCCACGATGCCGGAGAGGTCCATCAGCTCCTCGGGGTCCTCCACCCGGGTGATCAGCATGCGGCTGGCGCCGTGGGAATCGGACACATAGACGATATTCAGTGTGGAAAAAAGCGCAAACAGGGTCAGTGACAGGCAGCACAGGGTGAGCAGGATGACGTAGCACCTGGCCGGGATGGCCAGGATCCGCCGCCGCAGATGTTCTGTGAATTTTGTCATAAACACTCCTAACGTTCCATGTTGTAGGGCACTTGATGCAGCCGAAACATGGGGCACGGCCGCGCCCTTCCTTGCAGCGCCCGCCTGCCGCCGCTCTGTTGCGGCGCATCGGGCACTTGAGGCATTGTAGCAAATGCCCGCCGCCGCGTCAAACTCTCTCGGCGGGCGGTTTTTTGGCAAATTGGCCGTGTTTTGGCGTTTTGCAAAAAACACACGCGCGTTGCTCTCTATCCCGGCCTGTAGCTCGTATTCTCTTCTGTTTGCTTCGATTTTTCCCCGAATTTTTACCGTTTTGTCATTTTTTGACCTCTTTCATGCTTGTGCTTTTTGCCCAAATATGCATCGGTTGCTATGTGCAACATGCACATTTAGAGAGGTGAAACACATGAAAAAAGGACCGGCGGGGCCGGTCCTTTCAGAGCCAGGCAAGATCGGGCAGAGGACCCTCCCGGAAGCCCTGCCCGGTGAGGTACCAGCAGGAGGAAAAGCCGCAATCCTCCAAAAGGGTTTTGGCAAGGCCGAAGCCGGTGAGCAGGGCGCCGGCGGCGTGGCTGTCGCCGGTGATGCACACCCGCGCCTTTCTGCGGCGCATCTCCTTTAATAAGAAGGCCGCCGGGTAGGGCGCGGTGCGCCAGCGGCGGGAGATGGCCCCGGTGTTCACCTCAAAGATCACGTCCCGGGCGGCAAGGGCCTCCAGGGCTTCCAGCGCAAGGGCGCGGGGGCGGGGGCTTTCCGGGTCGAAGAAGCGGTTTTGCTCGTTGAACTTGGTCACCAGATCGAAGTGGCCCAGGATGTCACAGCCGGTGCGCGCCGGCGTTTCGGCCAGCAGGCGGTAGTATTCCCGAAGAAGGCCCTCCACGCCGCCGCAGCGCTGTGCCAGGCGGGCAAAGGCCTCGGGGCTTTCGTCCACCGCAAAAAGCCGCCCGTTTGCAAAGATGCCGTGGACCGAGCCGATGAGGTAATCGAAGTCCCCTTCGGGCGGGGGGCTGAACAAGTCCTGTTCCAGGCCCAGAAACACCTGCATGCGCCCGGCGTACCTTTCCCGCTCGGCCTCCACCGCCGCCCGGTAGGCGGGCAGGTCCTCGGGGGCCATGCACCATTCCTCCCCTTTCAGCGGGGAATGGCCGGAAAACCCGATGGCCCCAAGGCCGGCGGCGAAAGCCGCGGCGGCCATTTCGGCGGGGGTGTTTTTTCCGTCGCAGAAGGCGGTGTGGGTGTGCAGGTTCTGGGGCTTCATGGGGTCATCTTCTCCTGTTTCACTTTGTGGTCGATGATGTGGCGGGAGGCCAGTTCCTTATAAACGTCCTCCACCGAAATGCCCATCTCCACCATCAGCACCATCACGTGGTACATCAAGTCGGCAATTTCATAGACGGTCTCGGCCCTGTCGCCCCCTTTTGCGGCGACGATGACCTCGGTGGATTCCTCCCCCACCTTTTTCAAAATCTTGTCCAGGCCCTTCTGGAAGAGGTAGGTGGTGTAGGAGCCTTCCGGCAGGGTCTCCTTGCGGCCCTCCAGCAGCTTATAAAGGCCCTTCACGGTGAAAGGCTGGCCCGCCTCGCCGATGTACACCGGCTCGAAAAAGCAGCTCTCGGCGCCGGTGTGGCAGGCGGGGCCGTCCTTCTCCACCGCCACCACCAGGGCGTCCCGGTCGCAGTCGGCGGTGATGGCGCGGATGTGCTGCACGTTGCCGGAGGTCTCCCCCTTGCGCCAGAGGCACTGGCGGGAGCGGGACCAAAAGCAGGTGCGGCCTTCGGCCATGCTGATGGCGAGGCTCTGGCGGTTCATGTAGGCCAGGGTGAGCACCTGGCCGTCCGCCGCGTCGGTGACGATGGCGGGGATGAGGCCGTTTTGGTCGAATTTGAGTTCCTCCATGGAAATCATCGCATGTCCTCCTTGCTTTGTCAAATGAGGCGCATGGGCACGCCCGCGGCGGCCAGGGCCTGTTTCAGGTCGGGGATGGCCACCTCGCCGAAGTGGAAGATGGAGGCGGCAAGGCCCGCGTCCACCTTTGGCAGGGTCTTGAAGAGAGTGACAAAATCCTGAACGCCCCCCGCGCCGCCGGAGGCGATGACCGGCACGTCCACCGCGTCGCAGACGGCGGAAAGCATCTCCAGGTCGAAGCCCTGTTTCACGCCGTCGGTGTCGATGCTGTTCAGCACGATCTCGCCCGCGCCGTCCGCCACGCCCTTGCGCACCCAGTCGATGGCGTCGAGGCCGGTGTCCTCCCGGCCGCCTTTGGCGAACACATGATAGCGCCCGTCCACCCGCTTCGCGTCCACGCTCAACACCACGCACTGGTCGCCGTAGCGCCGGGCGGCGGCGGCGATGAGGCCGGGGTCACGGATGGCCCCGGAGTTGACGCTCACTTTATCCGCACCGCACTTGAGCACCCGGTCGAAGTCCTCCACCGTGTTGATGCCGCCCCCCACCGTGAGGGGGATGAACACCGTGGCGGCCACCTTTGTGAGCACGCCGGTGAAGAGGGCGCGGCCCTCGGCGGAGGCGGTGATGTCGTAGAACACCAGCTCGTCCGCCCCCGAGGCGCTGTAGAAAGCGGCCAGCTCCACCGGGTCGTTCACGTCCGCCAGGCCTTTGAAGTTGACCCCCTTCACCACCCGTCCGTTCTTCACGTCCAGGCAGGGGATGATGCGCTTGGCGATCATGGCCGCACCTCCCGAACCGCCCGGGCCAGGTCCACTTTCCCGGCGTAATACGCCTTGCCCACGATGGCCCCGTACAGGCCCATCCCGGCCAGTTTGTTCAGGTCCTCGTTGGAGGAAACGCCCCCCGAGGCGATGATGCCGCAGCCCACCGCCCGCTGCAGCGCCGCCAGCCTTTCAAAGGGCGGGCCGGAGAGGGTGCCGTCGGTGTCGATGTCGGTGAAGATGAGAATGGCCGCGCCGAGGGCCTCCATCCTGCGGGCAAAGTCCAGCCAGTCAAGGCCGCTGTCCGCCTGCCAGCCGGCGGTGCGCACGCTTTGGCCCTTCACGTCCAGCCCCACGGCAATGCGCTCTTGGCCGAAGCGCTTCACCGCCTCCTGCACAAGGCCGGGGCCGGCCACGGCGGCGGAGCCGATGACCGCCCGGCGCACCCCCAGGCTGAACACCGCTTCCAGGTCGGCCAGGGTGCGGATGCCGCCCCCCAGCTGCACCGAGAGGCCGGCGGCGGCCACGGCGGCCACGATGGCGCCGTTGCGCCGTGTGCCGCTGCAAGCGCCGTCCAGGTCCACCATGTGCACCCACTGGGCCCCGGCGGCCTTGAAGGCGCGGGCGGTCTCCACCGCGTCGCCGGCCACCGGATGGGCGGTGGAAAACTCGCCCTTCACCAGGCGCACCACCCGGCCGTCTTTTAAATCAATGGCGGGAAAGAGCTTCATCCGCCCACCTCCGTTTCGCAAAAGGCCCGCAGGATGGCAAGGCCCACGCTGCCGCTTTTTTCCGGGTGGAACTGCACCCCCAGCACATTGCCCCGGCCCACCGCGGCGGTGAGGGGCGCGCCGTACTCCGCCGCGGCCAGCACGTAAGGCGCGGGGCTGGCCGCCCAGTAGGAGTGGACAAAATAGACGCGGTCGCCCTCCTTTGTGTTTTTGAACAGGCCGCAGGCGCGCCCCTCCCGAGTGAGTGCAAGGGCGTTCCAGCCGATGTGGGGCACCTTGAGCCCTTCCGGGATGGCCTGGCGGATAGGCCGCACCTCGCCGGGGATGAGGCCGAGGCCCTTGTGTTCGCCATATTCAAAGCTCTTTTCCAGCAAAAGCTGCATGCCGAGGCAGATGCCCAGCAGGGGTTTGCCTCCTTCGGCCGCTTTGAGCACCGCCTTGTCCAGCCCGCTCTGGCGCAAAGCCGCCGCCGCGTCGCCAAAGGCCCCCACCCCCGGCAGCACCAGCCGGTCCGCTTTGGCCAGAAGGTCCGGGTCGGCGGTGGCCACCGCCTGCTGGCCGATGGCGGCGAAGGAGGAGCGCAGGGAAAAGAGGTTGCCCACCCCGTAATCCACAATGGCGACCATCACAGGACCCCCTTGGTGGAGGGCACCTCCCCCGCGGCGGCGGGGTCGATGGCCACGGCAGCGCGCAGGCTGCGGGCCAGGCTTTTGAAGGCCCCCTCGATGATGTGGTGGCTGTTGGTCCCCGCCAGCTGCCTCACGTGCAGGGTCACATCCGCCCGGCGGGCGAAGGCGGCAAAGAACTCCCCGACCAGCTGGGTGTCGAAGGCGCCCACCTTCTCGGTGGGGATGGCGAGGTCATAACACAGCAGGCCCCGGCCCGAGAGGTCCACCGCCGTGAGGATGAGGGCCTCGTCCATGGGCAGGATGGTGCTGCCGTAACGGGTGACGCCCCGCTTGTCCCCCAGGGCTTTGGCGAAGGCGTCGCCCAGGGTGATGCCCACGTCCTCCACCGTGTGATGGTCGTCCACCCAGGTGTCGCCCTTGGCATGCACCGTCAGGTCAAAGCGCCCGTGGCGGGCAAACAGGGTGAGCATGTGGTCCAGAAAACCGCAGCCGGTGGAGATCTCGCTTTTGCCGGCGCCGTCCAGGTCCAAAACGACGGCCACGTCGGTCTCGCCGGTGGTGCGGCGCAGCTTTGCGGTGCGCATGGTTCATCTCTCCTCTCGAATGTCGTCCAGAGCCGCCAGGAACACGTTCATCTGCTCCTGGGTGCCGATGGTCACCCGCACGAAGGGGCGCAGGCGGGGCTTATCCCACCAGCGCACCAGCACCCCCCGGGCCTTGAGGGCCCGGTAGAGCCCACCCCCGTCCAGCCCCGGGCAGGAGGTGAACAGGAAGTTCGCCAGGCTGGGCAGGGTGACAAAGCCCCGCCGGTCCAGCTGCTCCCTGGTGTAGGCGCGGGTGGCCATGATGCGGCGGCAGTTGTCCATACAATAGCCGTCGCCGGCGATGGCTGCCGTCCCGGCGGCCAGGGTCAGGCTGTTGATGTTGTAGGGGTTCGAGGAACAGCGGATGGTCTCCAGGTCCGCGATGAGTTCCGGCTGGGCCAGGGCGAAGCCCAGCCGCGCCCCCGCCATCGAGCGGGACTTGGAGAAGGTCATGCACACCACCAGATTGTCGTATTGTTCCACCAGCTTCGCGCAGCTTTCGGCCCCGAAGTCCACATAGGCTTCGTCCACCACCACCACGCTGTTCGGATTGCGGCGCAGGATGTCCTCCACCCGTTCGGGCGGGATGGCAAGGCCGGTGGGTGCGTTGGGGTTGGCGAACACGATAAGCCGGTCAAGGCCGTAATAGTCCTCGGGGCACAAGGTGAAGTCCTCCTTCAGGGGCACTTCCAGAAGGGGCAGGCCGTGGAGGGCGGCGAACACCGGGTAAAAGCCGTAGCTGATGTCCGGGCAGGCGGCCCCCGTTTGAGGCGAGGCGAAGGCGGTGAAGGCGAAGTTCAAAATTTCGTCCGAGCCGTTGCCCAGCAGCACCTTCTCCGGCGAAAGGCCGTAGCGGTCGGCCAGGGCCCGGCGCAGTTCCAGGCCCGCCGGGTCGGGATAAAGGTTGAGCCGCCGCACGGCAGCGGGGCTCACCGCCTGTTCCACCGCCGGGCAGGGCGGATAGGGGGATTCGTTGGTGTTCAGCTTCACATACTCCATCTCCCGGGGCTGTTCGCCGGGGACGTAGGCCTCCAGGGAGGCGAGGCGGGGGGCTAAAAATCTGCTCATGGTCTGCCTTTCTGTTTTAAAGGGTGTCGTCAAAACGGCTGAGCACGCTGCGGGCGTGGGCCTCCAGCCCCTCCTGCCGGGCGAAGCGGGCCACCTTGGCCTGCACCTTTTCCAGCGCGGCGGCGGTGTAGTAGGTGAACTGGGTGCGCTTGACAAAATCGTCCACCGACAGGGGGCTCATAAACCGGGCGGTGCCCATGGTGGGCAGGGTGTGGTTGGGCCCGGCGAAGTAGTCGCCCAAAGCCTCCGGGCAGTTGCGGCCCAGGAACACCGACCCGGCGTTGCGCACCGCGTCCAGATAGGCGAAGGGGTCGTCCACGCAGAGCTCCAGGTGCTCGGGGGCGATCTCGTTGGCCACCTCGATGGCCGCCCGCAAATCGCGGGTAACAATAATTTTTCCATTGCCGTCGATGGAGGCGCGGGCGATGGCCGCCCGGGGCAGCAGGGGGATCTGGCGCTCCAGCTCCGCCTGCACCGCCTTGGCCAGCGCCTCGCTGTCGGTGACCAGCACCGCCGACGCCAGCTTGTCGTGCTCGGCCTGGCTGAGCAGGTCGGCGGCCACCTGGCGCGCGTCGGACGCGCCGTCCGCCACCACCAAAATTTCGCTGGGGCCGGCGATCATGTCGATGGCCACCCGCCCGAACACCTGGCGCTTGGCCTCGGCCACCCAGGCGTTGCCCGGGCCGACGATCTTATCCACCCGGGGCACCGTCTCGGTGCCGTATGCCAGCGCCGCCACTGCCTGGGCCCCGCCGGTGCGGAACACCCGGTCCACCCCGGCGATGCGGGCGGCGGCCAGGATGACCGGCGGGATGTCGCCGCCGGTGGGAGGCGAGACCATCACGATCTCGCGGCAGCCGGCGATTTTGGCGGGGATGCAGTTCATCAGCACGCTGGAGGGGTAGGCCGCCGTGCCGCCGGGCACATAGAGGCCCACCCTCTCGATGGGCATGACCTTCTGGCCCAGCACCACGCCCTCCTCCTCGCTGACCACGAAGCTGTTGGTCAGCTGGCGGCGGTGAAAGGCGGCGATGCGGTCCGCCGCCTCTTTGAGCAGGCCGGCCAGGCCCGGTTCCAGGCTTTCCACCGCCGCGTCCAGCTCCGCTTCGGTGACTTCCAGGGCGGCGAGGTCCGCGTGGTCGAACTGTTTGGCAAGGCGGAAGAGGGCTTTGTCGCCCTCGTTCTTCACCGCCTCGATGATGCCCCGCACCGCCTCGGCTACGTCGGCGGAGTCGTCGGTGCGGGCGAAGATCTCCGCCGGGGAGAGCCTGTCGAAATCATACAGCTTTATCATGCCTGTTCCTCCTTTTGGGCCGCGGCGCTTTCGGCCAGCAGCCGGGCCATGCGCCGGATGGCGCCGTTTTTGAACTTCCAGCTCACCTTGTTGGCGATGAGGCGGGCGCTCACCGGGACGACCTCGGCCTTCACCTCAAGGCCGTTCTCCGCCAGGGTGCGCCCGGTCTCCACGATGTCCACGATGACGTCCGAGAGGCCCAGCAGCGGGGCCAGCTCGATGGAGCCGTTGAGTTTTATCACGTCGATGTCCCGGCTGAGGGAAGCGTAGTAGCCCCGGGCGATGCGGGGGAACTTGGTGGCCACCCGCAGGGTGCGGGCCCCGCCGTCGCGGAAGTCCGCCTTGGCCGCCACGCACATGCGGCACCTGCCCACGTCCAGGTCTGCCAGTTCGTAGACGTCCGGCTGGTATTCCAGCAGGATGTCCTTGCCCGCCACCCCCACGTCGGCGGCCCCCCGCTCCACATAGATGGAAACATCCGAGGGCTTGACCCAGAAGTAGCGCACCCCGGCTTCGGGGTTTTCAAACACCAGCTTGCGGTTTTCCTCCTCGATGGAAGGGCAGGCGTAGCCCGCCGCCTTGAAGCTGCGGTAGACCGTTTCGCCCAGGCGGCCCTTGGGCAGGGCGATGTTTACCATGTTCATCCTTCCCGGCCCTCCTTTCGCAGGTCCAGCAGGCGCTTATAGCCCGCCTCCGGCTTCTGCCGCTCGGCCCGCACCGTCTGCCCCGCTGCCACCAGCGCGTCGGTCTCGGCGGCGACCCTCGCCGCGCTCACCGAGTCGTCGTAGAGCACCAGCACGTCCACCTCGTCCCGGGAGGGGGCGCCGAAGCGCTCCAGCTGGTCCAGATAGACGGCGAAGCCGATGGCCCCGCCCTGCCGTCCCATGCGGTGGAGCAGATGGTCGTAGCGCCCGCCCGCCAGCACGCCGGCGGCAAGGCCGGGCACAAAGCCCCGGAAGACGACGCCGCTGTAATAGTTCATGTCGTTGGCGATGGAAAAATCCAGCCGCAGGTGTTCCGCCAGCCCCCGCTGTTCCATCAGGGCGCAGAGTTCTTTCAGTTCCGCCAGGGCGGCGGCCATCCGCTGGTTTTCCGCCAGGGGCTCCAGCGCCGCCAGCGCCGGGGCGGGCCTGTCGTAGAGAAGGGCCAGCCGGCTCAGGGCCTTCGCCGCCTTTTCGGGCAGCAGCCCCTCGCCGGCAAGGCCTTCCAGCGCGGGCGCATTCTTCGCCCCCATGGCCTCCATCGCCCGGCGGCGGGCGGTTTCGGGCAGGTCCAGCCCTTCCAGCAGCCCCGCCACAAAGCCCTGGTGGCTCACATCCAGCAGGTATTCCGGGCTGATGGCCGCGAGGCTCTTTGCCGCCAGCATCAGCACCTCGCCCTCGGCGGCGGCGTCCAGGCTGCCGATGCACTCAAGGCCCGTCTGGGGTATCTCCCGGAAGCCCCCGGCGGTGGCGGAGGGCCGGTAGACATTTTCGCTGTAATACACCTTCTGCAGCCCCGGCCCGCTGCGCCCGTTCTTTAAAATGGAGAGGGTCACGTCGGGCTTCAGGGCCATCAGCTTGCCGTCCAGGTCGGTGAAGGTGAGGATGTTCTCGCTGAGCAGAAAGCTCTTGTTGCGCACATAGAGGTCGTATTCCTCGAACTTGCTCATCTTGTACGGCTGATAACCGTAGCTGCGGTAAAGCCCCCGCAGCCGGAAGGCCGTCTCCTCGTTTTTCTGCAAAAGGCCGCTGTTCATGCCGGGCTCCCCTCCCCTTTGCCCGCCGGGCGGGCAGTACGCTTTAGTATGATAACATAATAAAGCAACGATGGGGCAATGTCAAGGGGGTTTCTTGTGAAAAAGCCGCCCTGTGAGCAAAACTCACAGGGCGGCAGGAGAGATTTTATTAGAGGGTCAGCCGAACGGGCCGCCGCCCGGCAAGGGCCAGGGCCAGGCGGTCGCGGCCGGCAAGGGTGGTTTTTGGCGGGGCGTCGGGCAGAGTGAACTCCACCCAGCCGCGGCCCAGGGCGGCGGGCACCGCGCCGTACTGCTGGTACCACCGGCGGGCCAGGGCGGCGAGGCGGGGGCCGCTCGCGCCCAGGGGCAGCTTTTCAAAGACCTCCCAGGGGGCCGGCGCCGGCACCCGGGCCAGCACCACCGGGCGGGTGAGGCCGTCCCCGCCCCAGAGACGGGCAAAGGGCTTGGTGCCGGCCGCGGGCTCCTGCGGCAGGGGCAGGTCCCGCAGGCTCTGCCACAGGCCGTCCTCCGCCGCCAGCAGCAGGGGGATGTAACCGTCCCGGATGGCCTGCCGCCGGGTATAGCCGAAGTCCGCCAGCAGGGGGTCGGGGTCCTTCATGGGCGGGAAGTAGCTGCACTCCCCTTCCAGCTGTTCCATCAGGGCGGCGGCCGCCTCGGGGGGCTGGCCGTCCCCCGGGATGTCCTGGGCCAGCCAGCTGGCGCGGCGGCGGTCCATCAGCGCGGCCATGCCCTGATAATAGTCCTCGTTGAAGGGCACGAAGAGATAGGCCTCGTCCTGAAACTCGTCGGACTGGTAGCGCACCGGCCCGAAATGGCCCAAAGACCAGTCGTCGATGTCGCTGGGGAAAGAGGGCGCTTCGTTCTCTCCATAATAATAGGAAGCGAAGGCCTGCCCCTCCTCGCTGAACAGGTTCGACCACAGCTTGCCGCCCAGCGCGTCCCGGACGAAGGGGCGCAGGTCGGTGCCCGCGCCGTCCTGCCGGACGGCCCCCGCCAGCGCGCCGTGCTGGGCCAGGAACTCCCCGCTCATCAGGCCCCGCTCGATGCACCAGCGCAGGTAGATGGCCAGATGGTCATAGGCGGCGATGGGCTCCACCGCCAGATGCTTCTGGCGCAGGCTCTGCAGATGCCATTCGGCGTTGTCCAGCAGAAAAGCGCCGGCCGGCTGTTCTTCCAAATCGGCGCAGGGCCGGTCGGGCATCACCACGAAGCTGACGCCGTTCATGTGGTCCAGCAGGGCCTCGGCGCCATTTTCCTGCTTGTACTCCATCTCCGCCCGGTAGAGGGGGATGACCTGATAGATGTTGATCTCGTCCCCGTCGGGCAGAGGGCAGACGTCGCCGCCGGGCAGCGCGCCCTGCAGGCCCACCAGCAGCGCGGCGCACAGGCCGGTGTCCGGGGCGTAGGGTTCCTGATTGTCCACCGTGTGGCCCCAGCCCAGCCAGGTGTTGCAGGCGCCGGGCAGCCGCGCCAGGCTTTTCAGCAGCCGCAGCGGCCAGTACCAGCGCTCGTCCTGCAAAGACTCCTGGTCCAGCTTCCAGCAGTCGGGCAGGGCGATGGCCAGCTCCGCCCGCTCCAGCCGGTGCTCGGCCAGCTCGGGGGGCACGTTCATCCGCCGCGCGCCCATGCCCATGGTGATGATGGTGTAAAAGTTGCGCTCGTCATCCGGCGGCACGATGCACAGGTCCACGTGGATGTCCGGCGAGACCAGCTCGTGCAGCACCTGGTCGAAGGGCCCCACATGGCGGCGGATGTGCTCCTCCACCAGTTCCATCTGGCGCTCGGTGTAGACCCACTGGGGCGCGGGCTCCTCCTCGTCTTCCGGCTGCTCCGGGCGGTTCATCCATTCGCAGGAGGCGGCAGCGCCCGCCTCGTCCAAAACCGTCTGGAAGCGGCTGCCGGTGTTGCCCTTGGTGTGGCCCAGCAGCCGCACGCTGCGGTCCAGCCCGAAGATCACCGTTTCCAGCCTGCCCGGTTTGCCCTCTGGATCGGCGAGGTCCAGCCATTCGCCGCTGTCCAGCCGGTCCCGCTGGCGGCGCAGCCAGTCCCGCCCCAGCTTGGAGAGGCCCGCCTCGTTCATCAGGAACAGCACGTCCAGCCGGCGGCCCCGCACCGTGCGGTGGAAGGTGCAGTAGGGGGCGTTGGGGGTGTAGTCCTCTTCGTCGGGGGCGAACAGCTCGAAGAAGGCCGCGAGGCCCGCCTCGTCCAGCACGATGCAGGAGATGGCCTGCAGCTTGGCCGCCGCGCCCTCGTCCTGCCCGGCCTGCAGCTTCTGGTCAAAGTCCGGGTCGATCCAGTGGTTCTCCATCTGTTCCAGCGTCGCGCCCGCCTCGATCTCCCGGCGCAGGGTGAGGAACTCGTAGTCGCCGGACACGAGTTTCAGGCCCTGCTCCACCGCCGCCAGGGCGGCTTGCTTTTCGCCGAAGTGGCTGCGCAGCTTCGCCGTCAGCAGCCAGGCCCAGGGGTAGTCCGGCTCCTCCACGGTGCCCTGCTCGGCGTACTTTCGCGCCTCTTCCAGCCGCCCGCAGTACATCAGCGAGGCGGCGTAGCGGTAGTACCAGGTGCCGCACCCCTTGGCCGCCGGCTCGGAGTCGGGCATCCACTGGGAGGCGCGGTAGTAGTATTCGTATTCGTCCACGTTCAGGCAGGCGTAGGCGTACCACAGGGCGATCTGCAGGTCCCGCCGGGCCTGCCGCTCGGTGAAGCGGCCTTCCTTCTTGCCCGTTTCGATGAAGTCGGTGAGGTATTGCAGCACCTGATAGAAGTAGCCGCTGCTGGCCTCCAGATAGCTCTCCATGGTCTCGATGTCCTGGGGGGAGAGCAGCGAGCCGGTCTCGGGGTGCACCTCGGGTTCCTTTTCGTCCTCGGCGTTCCACAGGCGCACGGTGCCCACATCCCGCCGGAAGGAGTGGAAGGACCCCCAGGCAAGGCCGGAGGAGGCCAAGAAGGCCGCCGCCGCGTCCAGCACGGCGGGCAGGTCCCATGCGATGAGGTCCAGATAGCCGCAGAACAGGCCCATGGCCCCGCCCAGCAGGGCCACTTTCTCTTCGCCCAGGGCGGCCAGGGTCTCTTCCAGCTGCCCGCGCAGGGCAAAGGCCTGCCGGCCCCGCTCCTCGGGGGAAACGCCCTCCAGCGGCCAGCAGATGAAGCCCGCCGCCGCGCCGCCGTCATGAAGCAGGTCCACCGCGGCGCTCTCCCCCGCCAGATACTGGCGCACCAGCGCCGGGCAGCGGGTGGAGCCGGCGATGACGTCCAGCCGCCAGTCGGCGTCCGGGTCCTCGTTGGGCTCCAGGTGATAGGTGACGTAGCCGTTTTCCAGGCAGAGGGCGGCGTCCGCCGTTTCGCCCTGTTCCGGCGCGCCGGGCACGTCCTCCATGGAGGCGAGGTCCACCAGCACCTTCCAGTGCCGGGCCAGCGGCGGCGGCGCCTGACGGACGAACCGGATCAGCTGGAACAGCCGCGCCCGGTCGCCCTCGGGGGAGAGGATGAGTTCATACCCTTCGCCCCGGCGCAGGGAAAAATGCGGCTGGGCAAAGGCGCAGCACAGCGCGCCCTCCACCAGTTCCCCCGCCTCGTCCTGCTCCCCCGCGTCCAGCAGGCGGCGCACCTGCTCCTCCCTGCGGGCAAACTCCGCCCATGCCTCGGCGGAGCGGCGCTGGAAGGGCCGCTCGAACCGGGGCAGGGTGAGACGGCGGCGGCAGTCGTCGATGAGCTGGCGTATCTCCTCCCGGCTGTTGAGCTGGGGCGAATCGCCGGGATGCAGTTCCAGCGCCCGCTCCAGATAGGAGAGGGCAGCGCCCTCCCGGTCCAGATAATAGCAGGCATAGCCCATGCGGAAGTTCCAGCTGTAAGGGTCGGGGCAGTCGGACTCGTGGGCGGCCATCAGTCGGATGGCCCGCCGCAGCAGCTCACGGCCTTCCGGCTCGGCGGGCTGGGCCAGATTGTTGTAGGCCCGGGCCAGTTCCATATCGGTGGCGGCGGTGCGCTGCTCTTCGGGCAGCGCTTCCAGCGCCTGGACGATCTTCTCGTGTTCCTCCGCCTCATGCCACAGGCGGCACTGTTCCAAAAGGTCCATGGGGGTGCGGTCCTCCTTTTTTGCCCGCAGCGGGGCGTGTATTCTAATTTCGATTATATCGAAAGCGGCGACAAAACACAATGGAGCAAAAAGACAAAATTTTTCGTTTGTCTTTATTCGGCGGCGCATGCCGGCCCTTTGCCCGGTTTTGCGGCGAAAAAAAGCCCCGGAACCAAACGGTTCCGGGGATTTTGAAGCAAAGGGTTCTGAAATCAGCGCTTGCTGAACTGAGGCGCGCGGCGGGCAGCCTTGAGGCCGTATTTCTTGCGCTCCTTCATACGGGGATCGCGGGTCAGGAAGCCGGCCTTCTTCAGGGCGGGGCGCAGGTTCTCGTCGTACTGCAGCAGGGCGCGGGACAGGCCGTGACGGATGGCGCCGGCCTGGCCGGAAACGCCGCCGCCGTTCACGCGGACCACGATGTCGAACTTGCCTTCGACCTCGGCCACAGCCAGGGGCTGGCGGACGATCAGCTTCAGGGTCTCCAGGCCAAAGTAATCGTCGATGTCACGGTCGTTGATGGTGATCTTGCCGGTGCCGGTGTAGACGCGAACGCGGGCAACGGAATTCTTACGACGACCGGTGCCGTAGAAATAAGGTTTCGTCTCGTACATATTCTATTGCCTCCTATTAAAACTCGTAGACTTCGGGCTTCTGGGCGGCGTTCAGGTGCTCAGCGCCCTTGTAGCAGCGCAGGCGGGTCATGGCCTTCGCGCCCAGGGTGTTGGCGGGGATCATGCCCTTCACCGCAACGTACATGGCCTTGTCGCTGTTCTCAGCCATCAGGGTCTTGTACTGGGTCTCTTTCAGGCCGCCGATCCAGCCGGAATGGGTGCGGTAGTATTTCTTCTCCAGCTTCTTGCCGGTGAGGACCGCCTGGTCGCAGTTGATGATGATGACATGGTCGCCGCAGTCCACATTGGGGGTGAAGGTGACCTTGTTCTTGCCGCGCAGCAGCACGGCGGCTTTGGCGGCAACGCGGCCGAG
>DWXV01000048.1 GCA_019119025.1 Candidatus Allofournierella excrementigallinarum | reverse complement strand
GCGCAAAACTGCCCGCACCCCCGCGCCGCCCGGGCAAAAGCAAAGGCCAGTTTTGTGAAAAGTGCTTCGCCCGGCCCGGCCCCGCCGCACGCGGCGTTGCCGTTTCTTTTGCGTCCGCCCGGGGACACGCACCCTCGCACGCTGCATCTCGGACACTTTTCACGACGAAGAAAAGTGTCCGTTCTGATGCGCACTAAGGGTGGTGTCCCCGTGCTGCCGGGCCGGGGGCGGAAGGCCGGCGCTCTGGCCGGTTTCTCCCCGCTCGTCGCCCGATGCTAGCCGAGCCAGACGCGGCGCTGCCGCCGCGTAGTGCGCCTCGGGGCGAACACGCTGCACGATGCGAGTGCAGCGTGTCCGAAACGCCGCGTGCGGCGGCGGACAGGGACGCGGCCATTTCGCGCAAAACTGCCCGCACCACAGCGCCGCCCGGACAATAAAGGGGCCTGTTTTGACCGAACCGCTTCGCCCGGCCCGTCCCCACCGCACGCGGCATTGCCGTTTCTTTTTCGTCCGCCCGGGGACACGCACCCTCGCACGCGGCATCTCGGACACTTTTCACGACGAAGAAAAGTGTCCGTTCTGATGCGCACTAAGGGTGGTGCCCCCGTGCTGCCGGGCCGGGAGCGGAAGGTCGGCGCTTCGGCCTGTTTCTCCCGGCCCGCCGCCCGATGCCAGCCGAGCAGGGCGCGGCGCTGCCGCCGCGTAGTGCGCCTCGGAGCGGACACGCTGCACGATGCGAGGGCAGCGTGTCCGAAACGCCGCGTGCGGCGGCGGACAGGGACGCGGCTGCCCCGCGCAAAACTGCCCGCCCGCTGAAAGCCGAACCGCCGCCCCTCCGCCCGCATTTATGAAAAACCTTTCCAAATCTTAAGACAGGGCAAAGGCAGGGGAAAGAATGGGGCGGTATACTCTCTTCTCGAAAGGAGGCGGACGCCATGCAAGACCCTTCGCCGCGCAAACGGCCCATCGTGGAAGTGCGGGGCCTGCGCAAAGAGTATCCCCTGGGGGACGAGACGGTGGTGGCCCTCAAACACATCGACCTTTCCATCATGCGGGGGGAGATATGCTGCATCTTCGGCACCTCCGGCTCTGGCAAAAGCACCCTGCTCAACCAGCTGGCGGGCATGGAAAAGCCCACCCGGGGCGAAGTGCGCATCGGCGGCGCGCTCATCTCCCGCATGAGCGAGGAACAGCTGGCGGCCTTCCGCCAGCGGCACCTGGGCTTCGTGTTCCAGGCCTACAACCTGCTGCCCAGCCTCACCGCCGCCGAGAACGTGGCCATGCCCCTTCTGTTCCGGGGGGTGCCCCCCGCCCAGCGGGACACCGCCGCCCGGGCCATGCTCAAGCGGGTGGGCCTTGGCCATCGGATGGACCACTACCCCGCCCAGATGTCGGGCGGCCAGCAGCAGCGGGCGGGCATCGCCCGCGCCTTCCTGGCCCGGCCGGACGTGGTGTTCGCCGACGAACCCACCGGCAACCTGGATTCCAAGACCACCGTGGAAGTCATGGAGATGATCTGCGGCTTCGCGCGGGATTTCCATCAGACCATCATCCTGGTCACCCACGACCCGGAGATGGCCCGTTATGCCGACCGCATCGTGACCCTCATCGACGGCCAGATCGTGCGGGAGGAAGTGAAGCAAAGGAGCGTGCAGTAACATGAAACAGTTCTATTTCCGCCGGGGCGTGGCCTCTTTGATGGCGCTGCTGGCCCTGAGCCTTTTGAGCCTGCGGGCGCTGGCCGACGAAGGCACCGTGCCCCCCGCCCCGCCCACCTCGGCCTCAGAGAGCAGCGACGCCCCCGCCCCCGTGCCGGGGGTGCTCATCAGCCGCAGCGACATGGCCGACCTGCCCGCCGGCAGCGAGGCGGAGATCACCGTCTTTTTCCGCAACCTGGGCGGCGTGGCCCTGAAAAGCCCGGTGGCCGCCTTCTCGCCTGCCGACGGCGTGAGCATCGCGGGCGGCGCGTCCAGCTTTTTGCTGGACGACATCCCCGCCGGCGGCACCGGCAGCGTGACCTTGAAGCTGCGTGCGGCGGACACCGCCGCCGGCGTCCAGAGCCTGCCGGTGGAACTGCGCTTTTCCTACGGCGAGGACGCCCCCGCCGCAGGCGCCGCCTCCGACCGGCTGAGCATCCCGGTGAAGGCAAAGCCCGCCGACGCCCAGCCCCTGGTGCTCATCAGCCGCTCGGACGTCTCCAGCCCCATCTCCCCCGGCGAGGCGTTCGACCTGGCGCTCACCTTCAAAAACACCGGCGACGTGACGGTGAAGAACGCGGCTGCCACGGTGGCCCCCTCCGAGGGCCTGAGCCTTCTGAACGCCGCCTCCACCTTCCCGGTGCCGGACATCGCCCCCGGCAAAACCGCTTCCATCACCGTGAAGCTGCAGGGGGCAAATCAGATCTCCTCCGCCGCCCAGAGCCTCTCGGTGGACCTGCGCTACACCTACGGCAGCGCCGCCTCCGCCGGCACCGCCTCCGACCGGCTGAACATCCCCGCCAGGGCGGCCTCCTCCGCCTCCAGCGTGGAAAAACCGGTGCCCAACATCGTGGTGCAGAAGTTCGACTACGGCGGAAAGGCCGTGGCCGCCGGCGGGCGGTTCCCCCTCTCCTTCACCTTTGAGAACACCGGCACCGCCAAGGTGGAAAACATCGTGGTCACGGTGGACGGCGGCGAATGCTTCACGGTGGACGGCGGCTCCAACACCGCCCACTACGACGCTCTGGGCGCAGGCAAGGCCCTCACCCAGGAGATGCCCATGCAGGCGGTGCCCACCTGCAAAAGCGGGGCCCAGGCTGTTACGGTGAGCTTCAAATACGAATATGTGGACGCGGGCAAGCGCAGCGCCGTGACTTCGGACATCCGCCTGTCGGTGCCGGTGAGCCAGCCGGACCGCTTCCAGCTGAACCAGCCCGCGGCGGCCACCTTCACCGCCGGCGAGGAAGGGGAAGTGACCCTGGCCTATGTGAACAAGGGCCGGGCGGACATCGGCAACCTGGAGGCCCAGCTGGTGGGCGAGGGCTTTGAATCCCCCGCAAAGGTGCAGTACCTGGGCAACGTGGCGGCGGGCGCGTCGGGCAGCATCGGCTTTGCCCTGACCCCCGAGGCCGCCGGCAAGCTGGACCTGGCCATCAAGGTGACCTACGAGGACGCCGACCTGCAGACCCAGACCAAGGAATTCCCCCTCTCGCTGACGGTGGAGGAGGGCGTTCCCGAGCCGGACTTCGCGCCGGACGACGCGGACCTGCCCCCCGACCGGCCCGCCTGGCTGCCGGTCATCCCCGCCACGGCGGCGCTGGCCGCCGCCGCGGGCACCGCCTTCTTCCTGGTGAAACGGCTGCGCCGCAAGGCAGCGGAGGGCGGCCCGGCGGCCGACGCCTGGAGCTGGGCCGAGGACCCCGGCGAGGATGAGCCGCAGCAGCCGAAGGAGGAATGACCCATGCGCAAACAGGACCTGTTCCGCCTGTGCCTGCAAAACCTTCTGCGCAAGCGCTCCCGCACCTTTCTCACGGTGCTGGGGGTGGTCATCGGCGGGTGCTCCATCGTCATCATGGTGTCGCTGGGCATCGGCATGAAGGAGGCTCAGGATAAACTTCTGGCCGATCTGGGCGATCTGACCATCATCACCGTCACCGCGCCCCAGGGCGGGCGCGGCAAGGTGAAGCTGGACGACGCCATGGTGGCCCGGCTGAAAAAACTGGACGGCGCGGTGGCGGTGATGCCCCGGCAGACCCTCGAATCGGCGGACCTGCGCCTTTGCGCCGGCAGCGGAAAACGCTATGTGGCGGACTGGGTGACGGTGACCGGGCTGGACACCGCCGGCATGGAGGCCATGGGCTTCAAACTGGAAAAAGGCGAGCGGCCCCTGAAGCCCGGCGAGGTGGTGCTGGGCCAGTATACGGCCTACAACTTCCGGGACACTCTGCGCCCCGAGGGCTCCAACACGGTGGACCGCTGGTCCGCCGGGTGGAACGAGGAGACCGGCAGGCTGAACGACCCGCCCCCCGCCTACTTCGACCCGCTGAAGGAGCCGCTGGTGCTGGAGGCGGAGAGCGGCGAATACAAGACCAGCCTCACCCTCAAGCCGGTGGCCCTGGCCAGGGAGGACTACTCCAAGGGCATGGAGACCGGCGAGGGGGTGCTGATGGACCTGAAGGACCTGAAAGCCCTCACCGAAAAGCTGCATCTGGTCAAAAAGGGCGCATCGCCCTACCAGTCGGTGCTGGTGAAGGCGGACAGCATCTCCCAGGTGGCTGCGCTGGAAAAGCGCATCCGCGCCCTGGGCTGCGCCACCGAAAGCATGGAGAGCATCCGCGAGCCCATGGAAAAGGAGGCCCGGCAAAAGCAGATGATGCTGGGCGGCCTCGGGGCCATCAGCCTGGTGGTGGCGGCCATCGGCATCACCAACACCATGGTCATGTCCATCTCCGAGCGCACCAGGGAAATCGGCGTGATGAAGGCCCTGGGCTGCTATGTGCGGGACATCCGCGCCCTCTTTCTCGCCGAGGCGGGCTGCATCGGCCTTTTGGGCGGCATCGTGAGCTGCGTCATCAGCTTTGCGGCCGCCTTCATCGCCAACATCGTGGCCTTAGGCGGGCCGAACGCCGAAAACCTGCGCATCGCCCTTCTGGGCGGCGACGGCCCCGCCCGGGTCTGCGTGACACCCCTGTGGCTGCTGCTCTTCGCCATCGTTTTTTCGGTGCTCATCGGCCTGGGCTCCGGTTACTACCCGGCGAACAAGGCGGTGCGCATCCCGGCCCTGGAAGCCATCAAGAGCGACTGACCGTTTCCCTTTGCCAGAAGGCCGCGGGCCCCGTGTTTCCTCCCCCATTTGCACGGCAGGCCCGGCGCGGGAGGCGTTTCTTTGCCCCGCGCCGGCGGGCCCCGGCCTTTTTCTCCCATAGTCCCGGCCATGCCGGGAAAAGCGGCAGCGCCGCGCACGCCCCGGACAGGGGGCATGCGCGGCGCTGCCTGATTTTTTATCCTTCCGCCCGGGGCAGGATGAGCACGAATTCGGTGGCGCGGCCGGGGGCGGGCTTTTCGTTCAGCCGGATGGCGCCGCCGTGCTTTTCCAGGATGCGGCGGGTGATGGCAAGGCCCAGCCCGCTGCCCGCGCCGGTGCGGGCGTCGCTGCCGGTGACGAAGGGCTCGAAGATGGTCCTGCGCCGCTCGGGCGGGATGCCCGCGCCGTTGTCCGCGATGCGCACCGTCACCTTCCGGGGCCCCGGCTCCACCTCCACAAAGAGCATGGTGCCCAATCGGTTGTGGCGCAATGCGTTGGAGAGGAGGTTATCCAGCGCCCGGCGCAGCTGCAACTCGTCCACCATGCAGAAGGCGGGCGCTTCGGGGATGGAGGGCTCCAGCGAAAAGCCCGCCAGGTCGATCTCGTCGTAGCGCGCCGCCAGCCAGGCCCGGAAAAACTCGCACACATCCACCCGCCGGAGATGCAGCTCAAAGCGGGGGTGCTGGGTCTTGCTGTACTCGTGAAACGCGTCGGTGAGGCGGGCCAGGTCCGCCGCCTTGCTCTGTATCATCCGCAGGGTGCGCTGGCGCTCTTCCTCTGGCACCTTGCCGTCGCACAAAGCGTCCGCCGCGCCGCAGATGACCGTCACCGGGGTCTTGATGTCGTGGGAGATGTCCGCGATGAGCTTCTGGCGGCCCTCGTCCAGCCGCTTTCGCTCGGCCTCGCTCTCGGCCAGCCGGGCGGCGAAATTGTCAAAGCTGGCGCCGATGCGGCGTATCTCCCGCGGGCCGCCGCAGTTGCCCACCCGCAGGTCCTCGCCCCGGCTCTGGGCCTCCACCGCGGCGTTCAGCGCCGCCAGCGGCCGGGCGATGCGCCGCCGCAGCCGCCAGATGAACAGCCCCGCCGTGGCCAAAAACAGCGGCAGGAACAGCGCCGCCACCCACACGCTGCCCCCCAGCACCTGACGGTACTGAGCGTCGGTGGGGTAGGTCTGCCGCAAAAGCAGGGTAAAGGCCCCGCCCTGCGGGCCGCCGGCCTCCGCCCGGGCGAGGTAGCTGTTCTCGAACCGGGCCCCGGTGAGATAGCGGTATTCCTGGGGGGTGTAGGCGGCGCGGCCTTCCTCCAGGCCGCCCAGCAGCACCTGGTAGTTTTCGTCCAGCGCGGCGGTGCGGGTGGACTCGCCCCCTTTGCCGTCCGGCGTGTGGGCCACCACCAGATACCGAGCCGCCCCGTCGCCGCTCAGCTCATAAGCGTCGATCTGCACGCCGTCGCCCCAGCCGGGCACGCAGGCCAGCGCCCCCGGTTCCACCGCCTCGTCGAAGCCCTCGCCGCCGGAAAACACCAGCCCGCCCTTTTCGTCGTAGACCGCAAAGCCGCTGCCCGGGGCCAGGTGGCGGCGCAGCGCCTCCCATTTCCCTTCGGCCAGGGCCGGGTCCGCCAGCAGGCTGTCCCAGTCCGGCGCCCGGTAGAGCCGGGCGGTGTAGAGCATCCACAGGGCGAACACCGCCGCCGCAATGGCCAGCAGCGCCAGGGTGAACAGCAGATACTGCCTTGCCAGCAGGCCGAACAGGCCGCCGGCGTTTTTTTCACGCTTCAAAACGGTACCCCAGCCCCCTTATCGTGCGGATGTAACGGGGAGAGCGGGGGTCGTCCTCTATTTTGTCCCGCAGCTTGGAGATGTGCACCATCATGGCGTTCTCGTCCCCCTCAAAATAGTCGCCGGCGGCCCCTTCGTAGAGCTGGGCCTTGGTGAATACCCGCCCCGGCGAGCGCATCAGGATGGCCAGGATCTTCGCCTCCATGGGGGTGAGGGGCACCGGGCGGCCCGCCTTTTCCAGCCGCATGCCGGCCAGGTCCAGCGCCAGCTCGCCGCCCCGCAGCACCTCGCCCCCGGCCCGGGCGGCCCGGCGCAGCTGGGCCTTCACCCGCGCCACCACCTCCACCGGGTTGAAGGGCTTGGTCACATAGTCGTCCGCCCCGAGGTTGAGGCCGAGGATCTTGTCGTTGTCCTCGCTTTTGGCCGAGAGGATGAGGATGGGCATCTCGCTGAAGCGCCGCAGGGCCCGCGTTACCTCATAGCCCGAAAGCCCGGGCATCATCACATCCAGAATGGCCAGGTCCGGGTTTTCGGCGCGGGCCTTGGCCAGGGCTTCGTCGCCGTTTTCCGCCTCCAGCACCCGCAGGCCCTCCCCCTCCAGATAGAGGCGCAGAAGGCTGCGTATCTCGGGGTTATCCTCGGCGATCATGATCAGTGGCGCCATCTTCGTTCCCTCCTTGCAGGGTGGTCTTTTACTTTATTATATCGGAGCCGCCCTTCTGCAGGCCGAAGTAGCGGGTGGGGGCCACGCCCATCTTCTCCTTGAAGGTGGCGGAAAAGTGGGCCAGGCTGCCAAAGCCCGTGTCCAGCGCGAGGCGGGTGAGGGGGCAGCGCCCCCCGTGCAGGTCCATGAGCTCGACGGCTTTGTTGATGCGGAAGTAGACGAGGTAGGTGGATAAGTTCATGTTGAGGTGCTGCGAGAACAGCGCCGACAGCCGCCGGGGCGTCACCCCGCAGTATTCCGCCACCTGCGCGGCGGTGATCTTTTCGGCATAGTGCTGCTGGATGTACTGGGCGGCGGTCATCAGGTGCCGGTTTTGCAGCGAGCTGCCCGGCGCCAACGTGACGGGGGTGCGGAACAGGGTGAGGGTGATGCTGCCTTCGGTGCAGATGATGAGCTCCACCGTGCTGTGCAGGTGGGCGGCGAAATGGTCGCCGGCAGGCAGGGCGCGCACCGCCGCGTTGTCCACGGCGTCCAGGGTGTCCCGCCCCAGAAGCACCGCCTGCAGATATTCGTCCGCCGGCATGGGCCCGCCTCCCTTCCCTTTGGCTTCTCCTTGAATATACCACACTCCGCCCTGCCTGCACAAGGCCGCAGCGGCGCCGGATTTCTCCGTCAAAAAAGGCAAATCCTGCCGCCCCGGCTTCCGATTTTTGAAAACGCCCCCGCCCCGCCCGCGCTACAATAGAATCAAACCAGCAAGGAAAAGGAGACGGTCTTGTATGACGCAGCGGGAAAATCTGCTGGCGCTTGTGCGCCGCCAGCCCTATGAGTTCGTGCCGGTGGAGTTCATGCTCTGCCCCAGCCTCATCGAGGACTACCGCCGGGAGGAAAACCAGCCCGAAATGCCCTATGAGGACTATTTTCAGATGCCCTGGCGGCGGGTGGGCGACCTTGTGCCCGACGACACCGACCTGACCCGATTTGAAACATACCACGCCGGCCGCCTCAACGACCGGGTGACCATCGACGAGTGGGGCGTGGGGCACGAGTCCACCCCCACCTCCATGCACATGACCAGGATGCTCTTCCCCCTGGGGGACGCAGAGGACGTGCAGGACATCCTGGACTACCCCCTGCCCACCTACTCGCTGAAGAACAACGGCGGTCTGGCCGGGCGGGTGCAGGCGCTGCACAAGCGGGGCATCGCGTCGGTGGGCAACATGCAGTGCACCATCTGGGAGACCTCCTGGTACATCCGGGGCATGGAAAACCTGATGATGGACATGGTGTGCGACGAGGAGATGGCCGCCGCCATTCTGGACCGGGTGGCTGCCATGAGCACCCAGACGGTGATGCCCTTCGGCACGCCGGACCAGGTGCGGGCCGAGGTGTGGAAGAACCTGGACATCGCCAGCGAGGGCGGGCTGTTCGTGGCCCCCACCCACCTGCTGGAGCCGGAGGTGCCCTGGCAGAACATCCGGGCCTATGTGCAGGCCTGCCGCGACTACCCCCTTCACCGCTGACACAGGCGGCCCGGGGCCCTTTCAGGCCCGGGCCGCTTTTTGGCCGGCGCTGCATATTTTTCCCCCGGATGCAAATACTACCAGCAGCCAATATCTGCATTGGGAGGAACCGACTTATGAAAGCAACCGGCATCGTGCGCCGCATCGACGAACTGGGGCGGGTGGTCATCCCCAAGGAGATACGCCGCACCCAGCGCATCCGCCAGGGAGACCCGCTGGAGATCTTCACCACCGGCGACGGCGAGGTCATTTTTAAAAAGTATTCACCCATCGGCGAGATGGCCTCCTTTGCCGCCCAGTACGCCGAGGTGCTGCAAAAGAATCTTTCCCGCACCTCCATCGTCTGCGACCGGGACAGCATCATCGCCGCCGCCGGCGCCGCCCGCAGGGAGTGCCTGGAAAAGCGGGTGAGCATCCCGCTGGAAAAGCTGATGCACGCCCGCCGCGTCTATCTCCACTCCGGCCGCGCCGAGGACTGCCAGTTCCCCTGCGAGGGCGCGGCGCGCCACATCCACATCGCCGTGCCCATCATCGCCGCCGGCGACGTGGCGGGGGCGGTGGCCCTTCTGAGCGACGAGAAGGCCGCCGTCCCCACCCCCGAGGAGCAGAAGGCCCTGGCCATCGCCGCCGCCTTCCTGGCAAAGCAGATGGAGAGCTGAAGCGCTGTTCCTCCCCGCCCGCGCCGCCCCGAAAGAGCAGGCGCGGGCCCTTTTTGTGCCCCGAGGGGGGCCGCATTGTGAACGTTCCATGAAACTTTCAAATTTTTCACACCACCCCCTTGACAGACGAATAAAATGGAGTACAATAAATTTAGCACTCGGATGTAATGAGTGCTAAAACCACAGAAAAGAGGTGGGGCGCATGGCCATGGACGACAGGAAACAGCGGGTGCTGGAGGCCATCGTTGCCCTTTACACCCAGGGCGGCGAGCCGGTGGGCTCGGGGCTTTTGTGCCAGTATTTCGACATGGCGGTGTCCAGCGCGACCCTGCGCAACGAGATGGCCGCGCTGACAAAGCTGGGCCTTCTGGAGCAGCCCCACACCAGCGCGGGCCGGGTGCCCAGCGCCAAGGGCTACCGCTATTATCTGGATAACCTGATGCGCCCCGCGCCCGGCCTTTCCGCCCGGCAGAAAACCGAGATCGACCGCATCTTCGCCGGCCTCGACTACGAGCCGGAACGATTGGCGGCGGGCGCGGCCAAGGCCCTGGCGGATTATTCCGGCCACATGGTGGCGGCCACCACCCCCCGGGCGGACGATCTGTGCATCGCCCACTATGAGGTGGTGCAGGTGGGCCGCTGCACCGCGGCGGTGCTGGCGGTGACCAGCGCCGGCGGCGTGCGCACCCGCGTGGCAAGGCTGGACACCGACCTCACGGCCGGGGACGCGGCGCTTCTGGCCGGGGTGCTGAACCGGGGGCTGACCTTTGTGGCGCCGGCGGACCTTTCCGGCGCGGTGCTGGCGAACCTGGCCGCCGGGCTGGGCGGGCGGGGGAATGACCTCTACCCGGTGCTGAACGCGGCGGCGGCGCTGCTGCGGCAGGCGGCCCAGGCCCGCACCTATCCCCAGGGCCTGCAATACCTGATGCGCTGGCCGGAACTGGCCGGCCTTCTGCCCCGGGTGCTGGAGCTTTTCACCGACGACGAACGGGCCGGCAGGCTCATCACCCCCCGCACCGGCCGCACCACCGTGCTGCTGGGCGAGGACCTGCAGCGCCCGCTGCCGGGGCTTTGCTTCATGAGCAAGCGCTACCTTGCCGGCGGCGGCCTCACCGGGGCCATCGCCCTGCTGGGGCCCACCCGGATGCCCTTTGAGCAGCTGGTGCCCGTTCTTGACTATTTTGCCTTGAAGCTCGGCGAGTGCATGGCCGGCAAGGCGCAGGAGGACCCGCAATGATGGACGAGACCAACATCCGGCCCGAAGAGGCCGCAGCCGAAACGGCCCCCCAGGCCGAAGCGGCGCAGGAAGCCGCCGCCCCCGGGGCTGAACAGCCCGCGGCGGAAAAAGACCCCAAAAAGGAAAAGAAAGAGACCAAGAGGGAGCTGGAAAGCCAGCTGGCCGCCGCCAAAGCCGAGGCCGAAACGGCCCGCGCCGAAGCGGACGAAGCCAGGGAGCGGCTGCTGCGCACCGCCGCCGAGTACGACAACTTCCGCAAGCGCTCGGCCCGGGAGCAGGACGCCGCCTTCGGGAGCGGCGTGGCCCACGCGGTGAGCCAGATCCTTTCCATCCTGGACACGCTGGAGATGGCCGAGGCCGCCCCCACCGCCGACGAGAATTTCAAGAAGGGCGTGACCCTGACGCTGGAAAAAGCCAGGGCCGCCTTCCAGGCCCTCAAGGTGGAGGAGATCCCCGCCCTGGGCCTGCCCTTCGACCCCGCGGTGCACAACGCCGTGATGCAAAAGGCGGCCGAGAACGGCGAGGAGAGCGGCACCGTCCTGCAGGTGTTCCAGAAAGGCTACAAGCTGGGTGACAGGGTCATCCGCCACGCCGCGGTCATCGTGGCCGAATAGTCCGCTGAAAGGGCTTAAAACCCCTTCCCATAGCAAAGCATTCCACCCCATCTGAGTAAAATTTAGGAGAGATATACTATGAGTAAAATCATTGGCATCGACCTTGGCACCACCAACAGCTGTGTTTCCGTGATCGAGGGCGGCGAGCCCGTCGTCATCGCCAACGCCGAAGGCGCCCGCACCACCCCCAGCGTGGTGGGCTTCACCAAGACCGGCGAGCGCCTGGTGGGCCAGGTGGCAAAGCGCCAGGCCATCACCAACCCCGACCGCACCGTGAGCAGCATCAAGCGCCACATGGGCACCGACTACAAGGTGACCATCGACGGCAAGGA
>DWXV01000047.1 GCA_019119025.1 Candidatus Allofournierella excrementigallinarum | reverse complement strand
TAATAGAGCCCCTGCCGCAGGCTGGACAAAAAGGTGGCCGCGGCGCTCTGGCCGGTGCTCTGGAACAGCATGTTGGCGCAGGTGCCCACCGGCACCAGCAGCATGGCGCAGCACTGCAGCCGGCAGGCCAGCACCCCGATCTCGATGACCTGCGGGTCGTTGCGGAAGGCCTGGATGAGCCAGGGCGCGGCCAAAAAGGTGCCCAGCGCCACCACGCAGATGCACCCCTCGCCCAAAAGCAGCGTGAAGCGGAAGGCCTGCCGCAGCCGGGCGAACTTGCCCGCGCCGTAGTTGTAGCCCGCCACCGGCTGGAAGCCCTGGCCGATGCCCAGCATCACCGCGAACACAAACATGAAGATGCGCCCTACCACGCTCATGGCGGCCACGGCGGCGTCGCCGCCGCACTGGCCCGCCTGCCAGTTCAAAAGGGCGGTGGCCACGCTGGCCAGCGCCTGCCGGGCAAAGCTGGGCAGGCCGCAGGCCAGGATGTTTTTAAGGCCGGGCAGGTCCCGCCCGATGAGCCGCACCGAAAGATGGAGCTGGCTTTTGCCAAAGAGAAACATCGCCAGAAGAAGGCAGAAGCTCACGCCCTGGGAAAAGGCCGTGGCCAGCGCCGCGCCCGCGATGCCCATGTCGAACACGAAGATGAACAACGGGTCCAGCAGGATGTTCAGAATGCCGCCGGCGGTCAGGCCGATCATGGCAAAGGCGGCCTTGCCCTCGTAACGCAGCATGTTGTTCATGGTGAAGCTGGCGCACATCAGCGGCGCGGCGGCCAGAATGTAGCGCCCGTAGTCGCAGGCGTAGGGCAGGATGGTGTCGGTGGCGCCCAGAAGCCGCATCAGCGGCTCCAGAAATGCAAGGCCCCCGATGCCCAGCAGCGCGCCGCAGCCCAGCGAGGTGAAAAAGCCCATGGAGGCGATGTGGCTGGCCTTCCGGCCTTCCTGCTGCCCCAGCAGGCGGCTGATGACGCTGCCCGAACCCATGCCCACCATGAAGCCGAAAGCCTGCAGAATGGCCATCAGGCTGAACACCACGCCCACCGCGCCGGTGGCGCTGTTGCTTTTCAGCTGGCCCACGAAAAAGGTGTCTGCCAGGTTGTAGATGGAACTCACCAGCATGCTGGCCACCGTGGGGGCGGCCAGGGTGACGATGAGCTTCGGGATAGGCGTCCGGGTCATCTTGATGAACTGGGCGTTCGGCGCGCCGGCGGGATTCTGCATATTCGATTGCCCCCTTGCAAAAATGGTGCGGCGGGGCGGCATGCCCGGCCCGCCGGCCGCGGCGGAGACTGCGCGCAACCGCGGCGCATGTTCCACCTCTGCTCTCGCATCGTTCCTTTTTATCATAGCATGTCCGTCAATCACAGGGCAAACTTTACATGGTGGGGCACGCAGATTGCCTTTTCGGCCCCAAAAAGTATATACTATAATTTATACGCCAAGGGAGCGGGCGCCCGCTCCCGTTTGAAAAGAAAGAGTGAGCTTATGTCGAAATACTGCGTTAAAAAACCCTACACCGTGGTGGTGGCGGTGGTGATGGTGATCGTGCTGGGCGTCATCAGTTTTATGAACATGGTCACCGACCTTTTGCCCGCCATGGAGCTGCCCTATGTGGTGGTGGTGACCACCATGCCCGGCGCCAGCCCCGAGCAGGTGGAAAGCCAGATCACCGCGCCGCTGGAAGCGGGCCTGGGCACCGTGAACGGGGTGACCAATGTCACCAGCACCTCCTCCGAGAACGTGAGCGCCGTGGTGCTGGAGTTCGACAGCGGCACCAATATGGACAGCGCCATGGTCAACCTGTCCACCGCGGCGGACCAGGTGCGGGGCCTGCTGCCCGACACCGCCGGCAACCCCATGCTGCTGCAGATCTCGCCGGACATGCTGCCGGTGATGATCGCCGCAGTGGACATGGAGGGCATGGACGTTTACCAGCTCACCGACTTCGCCTCCGAGACGGTCATCCCCGCCTTCGAGCGGCAGGCGGGCGTGGCCAGTGTCAGCGGCACGGGCCTTGTGGAAAAGAGCGTGGAGATACGCCTCAGTGAGGAAAAGATCGAAGCCATCAACACCAGGGTGCTGGCCAGCGTGGACGAGGAACTGGCGGACGCCAGGGCCGAGCTGGACGACGCGAAAAAGAAGGTGGAGGACGGCCGCGCCGAGCTGGAGAGCGGCAAGGCCGCCCTGGAAAACCGGCAGGGCGACACCGCCGCCGAGCTGGCCGATGCCAGCGCCCAGCTGGATTCCGCCATCGCCCAGGCCCAGGCCCTCGCCAGCCAGCAGACCGCCCTGGAGGCCAGCAAGGCCGCGCTGGAAGGGGAACAGAAAGCCCTGGAAGGATACGGCACGCTGAACGCGATTTTCGCAACACTGGAAAGCACGCTGCTGAAGCAGATGGGCGGCCAGTTCGGCAGCTACGAAGAACTGTACGCCGCGTGGAGCGCGGCTCCGGATATGTTCCCCGGCCTGGACCTGCCGGCGAGCCTGCCGTCCAGCGTGGAAGAAGCGGCTGCAATGCCCGCCGCCGACTTTGAAAAAATGAAGGCGCTGCTGAGCCAGGGCCCCATGGCCGGCCAGGTGGCCGCCCTCACCCAGGACAGCCTGAAGAGCATGCTGGCCCTGGTGGGAGACAACGGGGCAGACCCCGATGCCCGTATTGAGCAGATCAAGGTGGCGCTGAGCGACCTGGACACCGAACTGCTGGCCGCCAAGGCGATGGCCGAGCAGGCCAAGGCCGGGGTGGAAAAGGCCCAGGAGGCCTACAAAAAACTGGAGGAGGGCAAGATCCTGGCCGCGGCGGGCTTCGGCAGCGCCTCGGCCCAGCTGGCCGCCGCCGAGAGCGCCCTCAAGGAGGGCGAGGCCCAGCTGGAGGACGCCCAAAAGCAGTTTGAGGACGCCCGCGCCGCGGCCCTGGAACAGGCGGACATGAGCGCCCTGCTCACCAAGGAGATGGTGGCCAACCTGGTCATGGCCCAGAACTTCGCCATGCCCGCCGGCTATCTCTATCAGGGCGAGGACCAGTACCTTTTGAAAGTGGGCGACGCTTTTTCCAGCGTGGAGGAGGTGGAAAACGCCCTGCTGCTGCACATGGACGCGGGGGACGTGGGCGATGTGCGCCTCTCGGACGTGGCCGACGTGACGGTCATCGACAACTCCGGCGAAAGCTACGCCCGCATGAACGGCAACCCGGCGGTGGCGGTGAGCATCCAGAAAACATCCACCGCCTCCACCAGCGAAGTGTCCAAAACGGTGAACGGGGCCATTGAGGAACTGGAAGCCAAGTATCCCGGCCTGCGCATCACCCCGCTGATGGACCAGGGCGTCTACATCCAGATGACGGTGGACTCGGTGCTCTCCAACCTCGGCTGGGGCGCGGTGCTGGCGGTGCTGGTGCTGGCCCTCTTCCTCAAGGACCTGCGCCCCACGCTGGTGGTGGCCTTCAGCATCCCCATCAGCCTGATGTTCGCCGTGGTGCTGATGTACTTCTCCGGCGTCACCCTCAACATGATCAGCCTCTCGGGCCTTGCTTTGGGCGTGGGCATGCTGGTGGACAACTCCATCGTGGTGGTGGAGAACGTCTACCGCCTGCGGGGCCTGGGGCTTCCGGCGGCAAAGGCGGCCGTGCAGGGCGCCAAACAGGTGAGCGGGGCCATCGCGGCCTCCACCCTCACCACCGTCTGCGTGTTCCTGCCCATCGTCTTCACCGACGGCCTCACCCGCCAGCTCTTTGTGGACATGGGCCTCACCATCGCCTACTCGCTGATGGCCAGCCTCATCGTGGCCCTGACGCTG
Organism: Candidatus Allofournierella excrementigallinarum; assembly: GCA_019119025.1. GTDB lineage: Bacteria > Bacillota > Clostridia > Oscillospirales > Ruminococcaceae > Allofournierella_A > Allofournierella_A excrementigallinarum. The sequence continues at coordinate 13,175 of DWXV01000047.1, read as the reverse complement.
GTGCCCGCCCTCAGCGCCACCATGCTGCGCCAGAGCAGGGAAAAGCGCCATCCCTGGTTTGACAAGGCGCTGGAAGGCTATGAGCGGGCGCTGGACTTCTGCCTGCGGGTCAAAGCCGTGCCGCTGGCGCTGGCCGCCGCCCTGCTGGCCCTGTGCATCTGGCACACCACCCGGATGGGCATGGAGTTCATCCCCAGCATGAGCGCCAACCAGATCAGCGCCACCCTCATCCTGCCGGAAGACACCAAACGCGCCGACGCCTACGCCCTTGCCGACAAGGCCATGGCCCTGATGCAGGAAGTGGAGGGCGTGGAGACGGTGGGCGCCATGGACGGCGGCGCCGGCATGAGCATGATGGGCATGGGCGGCGCGGCCAGCTCCGACACGGTGGAGAGCATGAGCTTCTATCTTGTGCTGGACGAAAACGCCGGCAGCGAAAAAGCCGCCGACGGCCTTGCCGCCCTTTCCGCTCAGCTGCCCGGCTGCGAGGTGAGCGTGACCACCTCCGGCATGGACATGTCGGCGCTGGGCGGCAGCGGCGTGGAGCTGATCGTCCGCGGCCCGGACGTGGACGAACTCAACCGCATCACCCATGACCTGATGGACATCCTCCGGGGCGTGGAGGGGCTGGAAGAGCCCACCAACGGCCAGGAGGAAGGCACGCCCCAGCTGCGGCTGGTGGTGGACAAGGACGCCGCCATGCGCTGCGGGCTCACGGTGGCGCAGATCTACAGCGAGCTGGCCGCCGCCCTGACCACCGAGACCACCTCCACCACCCTTGCGGCGGGGGCCGAGGACTACGAGGTGGTGGTGGCGGACGAGCGGGACAAGCTGGACCGGGACGCCCTGATGGGCTACGAGTTCGAGGTGGCCGGCACGGGCCCCGACGCGGAACCCGAGACCCACACCCTTTCCGAGTTCGCCAGCCTGAAGGACGACCTCAGCCTTGCGGCGGTGAACCGGGAGAACCAGCAGCGGTACATGACGGTGAGCGCGGCGGTGAAAGAGGGCTACAACGCAACCCTCATCAGCCGCGACATCCAGCCCGCGCTGGACAGCTACGACATGCCGGACGGCTACACCCTTGAGGTGGGCGGCGAGACCCAGACGGTGGCCCAGGCCATGCAGGACCTGGTGCTGATGATCCTGCTGGCGGTGGTGTTTATCTACATGATCATGGTGGCCCAGTTCCAAAGCCTGCTGGGGCCCTTCATCGTGATGCTCACCATGCCGCTGGCCTTCACCGGCGGCCTGGGCGCTTTGTGGATCGCGGGGCTGCCCCTCTCGGTCATCTCCATGCTGGGCTTTTTGATTTTGGCGGGCGTGGTGGTGAACAACGGCATCGTCTTTGTGGACTATGCCAACCAGCTGCGGCTGGAGGGCATGGAGAAGCGCGCGGCGCTGATCGAGACCGGCAAGACCCGCATGCGGCCCATCCTGATGACCGCCCTCACCACCATCCTGGCCATGAGCACCATGGCCTTCAGCACCGGCATGGGGGCGGAGCTCTCCAAACCCATGGCGCTGGTCACCATGGGGGGCCTGGGCTATGCCACCCTGCTCACCCTTTTCATCGTGCCGGTGTTCTATGACCTTCTGTTCCGCAAACCCATGAAAAAGATCGACGTGGACGGCGAGGACTGACCTCCCCGCCGCCCGAAACGAAAGGATGTCAAAACAGCATGACGATGCTTTTCAACTGCCTGGTGCTGGCGGCCGGCTTTGCGCTGCTGGTCAAAGGCGCAGACTTTTTTGTGGACGGCGCTTCCGGCGTCGCCCGCCGCCTGCGGGTGCCCGGCGTGGTGATCGGCCTCACCGTGGTGGCCATGGGCACCAGCCTGCCGGAGGCCTCGGTGTCCATCACCGCCGGGCTCACCGGCAACAACGGCCTGAGCCTGGGCAACGTGATCGGCTCCAACATCTTCAACCTGATGGTGGTGGCCTGCGTCTGCGCCCTGATGATGAGCTTTGCGCCCGACAAGGAGCTGATGGTGCGCGACTTCCCGGTGTGCATCGGCGCCAGCGCCCTGCTGGTGCTGTTCATGTGGGACGATGTGCTCCAGCACTGGGAGGGCGTCGTGATGCTGGGCCTGATGGCGGCCTACATCGCCCTCACGGTGGCGCAGGCGCTGGCCAGCCGCACCCCCGAAACGGAAGGCGAGCCGGTCAGCCTGCTGCGGTGCGCGGCCTTCATCCTGCTGGGCATGGTGGGCATCATCTGGGGCGGCGACCTGGTGGTGGACAGCGCCAGCAGCATCGCCGCCGCGCTGGGCCTCTCCCAAACGCTCATTGGCCTGACCATCGTGGCGGTGGGCACCAGCCTGCCGGAACTGGCCACCAGCATCGTGGCCGCCCGCAAGGGCGAGAGCGGCCTTGCGCTGGGCAACGCCGTGGGCTCCTGCATCTTCAACATCCTGTTCATCCTGGGCGTGTCCAGCGCCCTGACCCCCATCGAGAGCGCCCGGGGCGTTCTGGTGGACGGCGTCATCATGACGGCGCTCACCGCGGCGCTGTTTATCTGGTGCCGCATCAGGGGCCGGATGACAAAGCCCATGGGCGCGGCGGGCCTGCTGGCCTATGCGGCCTACACCGGCTATCTCATCCTCAACGCATAAAAAGGCCGGGCGGGCACGGGAAAAACGTGCCCGCCCGGCCTTTTTGCTCAAAGGTTCAAAAGCCAGCACAGCGCCATGCACACCGGCTGATGGATCAGGTAAACGGCCAGGCTGTGCCGCCCCGCCCACTCCAGCGGCGGGCAGCCCAGGCGGGGGAGAAAGCCCTCCAGCCGGGGGCGGGCCAGCTTGCAGAAGAACCACCCGGCGAGGAACAGGAAAAACCAGGGCGCCAGGGGAAAATAGTCGCTGCTGGAAAAAGCCGGCCCCGGCAGCCCCAGAAAGGCCAGGGCGTCCCATCGGTAGAGCCCGGCGGGCAGCTTCAGCCGCCACAGCCCAAACAGGCCCAGATACCCTTCGGGCAGGTGGCGGGTCAGCGCGAAGAGAAAGAGGCTGGCGCAAAGGCCCGCCGCGGCGGGCAGCTTTTCCAGCGCGGGGCGCAGCGCCCACACCAGCAGCATCGCGCAGCCCAGCAGGTTCAAAACGCCAAAGCGCACCGCTTCGCTGGGCAGGGCCAGCAGCGTCACGGCGCTCACCGCGAGACCGCACAGGTTCAGGATGAGGCCGTGGCGCAGCGCCCGCCGGCCCAGATGGGCGGAGAACCCCGCGGTGAGGATGAAGGTGCAGCAGATGGCCTGCTGCCACAGCCGGATGGGCCAGAGAAAATACCAGCCCGGCAGCCGGGCGAACACCTCGAACCAGTCGTAGCAGAAGTGAAAGGCCACCATATTCGCCACCGCCGCGCCGCGCAGGGCGTCCAGCCAGCGGTAGCGGGTCTTTTGTGCAACGGCCATGGTTCACACTCCTTTTGGCGGCGTCAGGTCGATGGGCACCGGCGCATCCAGCGCCATGCTGCCCGGCGTCACCCGGCAGTCCATGGCCAGCAGCTGCACCCCGGCGGCCTTTGCCTCGGCCAGCGCCCGGCCAAAGGCAGGCTGTGTGGCCCAGTTGGGGCGGAACAGGCGCACCCCTTTCATCTGGATGACCACCAGCACGCAGCACTGCCACCCCCCGGCGGCCAGCGCCGTCAGCTCCCGCACGTGCTTTAAGCCCCGCAGGGTGGGCGCGTCGGGGAAAGCGGCCACGCCCGCGCGCTCCAGGGTGCAGCCTTTCACCTCCACCAGCAGCGGCGCGCCGCCGCGCAGGGCGTGAAAGTCGAAGCGGGAATCCCCCACGGTGTATTCCGCCCGCAGGCCTTCCAGCCGCCCCAGCCCTCCGGCGGCCAGCCACTCGCCGGCGGCCTTGTTGGGGGCGGCGGAGTCCATATTGATGAGCAGCGGCCCCTTTTCCACCGCCACCAGGTCCCAGGCGGTCTTGCGGGCGGGGCTGCCCGCCTGCGCCAGATACACCGTGGCCCCCTTCACCAGAAGCTCGGCGCAGCGGCCGGTGTTCTTCACATGCACCCGCACCGGCGCGCCGCCCAGCAGCGCCTGGGCGGTGAAGCGGTTCTCCCGCACAAGGAACTGTGCCGTTTGAATGCGCTCGTATGTCATAAAAAGACCCTTTCATGGTGCAGTTTGCGTCGCAAAACGGCATTTTAGGCCGATTTGCTTGACGGATTTCGCTGTGGTGCTATAATAAAATGCGAGGTTTCCGAATGGGGAAACATGTGAAAAAGAATGGAGGACATTCCTATGAAAAAGACTGCTCAAACCGTGATCAGTGCTGATAAATATTATACCATCACCGCCGCCAATGGCAAGGTCGTGGAGGTGGCCGACTACAACACCGAGAACGGCGCCGCCATCCAGCTGTGGGACTACGCCGGCGAGGAGTGGCAGCAGTGGAGCTTTGTGCGCGCGGGCGACGGCGTTTACCGCATCTGCAACCGCTTCACCGGCAAGATGCTGGACCTGATCGCCGGCGGCGTGGTGGACGGCACCTGGGTCCACCAGTGGGAGGGCGCCAGCGGCTCCAGCCAGCTGTGGGTGCTGGAATCCACCGGCGACGGCCGGGTGAAGATCAGGTCCAACCTGTCCGGCAAGTGCCTGGACGTGGTGGGCATGAACCAGGAGAACGGCGCACGCCTGCAGATCTGGCAGGACGTGGGCGGCGAGAATCAGACCTGGACCGTGGCGGAGGCCAAAGCCGTTAAGAAGAAGGCCCCGGTCAAGGCCGAGCCTGTGAAGGAGGAGGCCCCCAAAGCCGCCAAAAAGCCCGCCGCGAAGAAGCCCGCGGCCAAAAAGCCCGCCGCCAGGAAGGCCGCCCCCGCCAAAGCCGAGGCAGCCAAGGCCGCCCCCGCCAAGAAAACCGAGGCGGCCGCCAAGCCCGAGCCCGCCAAGAAGGCGAAGGCCGCCAAGCCCGCCGCCAAGGACAAGCCCGCCGCCAAGGCGGAGCCCGTCAAGACCGAAGCGGCTAAGGCCGAGCCTGCCAAGAAGGCCGAGCCCGCCAAGAAGGCCGGCAAATAAAACAAACCGCCGAACCAAAGCCCCCGGCAGCCTGCCTGCCGGGGGCTTTTCCGGTCCCGATGGTGACTTTGCTACGGTGGCCGGGGCCGTTTTGTGGTATCATAGCCCCATACCCCCCGCCGCAAAAGGGGAAAGGAGTGTTTTGAATGGGATTTACCGTGGAGACAAGCGTTTCGGCGCTGGCGGTGTTCTTCCAGGGCCTTCTGAGCTTTTTCTCGCCCTGTGTGCTGCCGCTCATCCCGCTGTACCTGGGGTATCTGGCGGGCGGCGCCTCTGCCGAGGACCTCACCGGCCGCCAGCGCCGCCGCCTGGCGCTGCGCAACACCCTGTTTTTCATCCTGGGCATCAGCTTCGCCTTTTTCGTGCTGGGCCTGGGCTTCACCCAGCTGGGCCGCTTTTTCACCGGCAACCGGGCGCTGGCCGCCCGCATCGGCGGCATCCTGGTGGTGCTGCTGGGCCTGGTGCAGATGGGCTTTCTGGAAAGCCGCTTCATGCAGCGGGAGTGGCGGCTGCCCTTCGACCCCAAAAAGTGGGGGGCCAGCCCTCTGGCCGCGCTGGTGCTGGGCTTTACCTTCAGCTTCGCCTGGACGCCCTGCGTCGGCCCGGCCCTCACCAGCGTGCTGCTGATGGCCGCCAGCGCCGCCACCCGGGGCATGGGCTTTGCGCTCATCGGGGTCTACACCCTGGGCTTTGTGCTGCCTTTTTTGGCGGTGGGCCTGTTCACCAGCCAGGTGCTGGCCTTCTTCAAGCGCCACACCGGCTGGCTCAAGTGGACCGCCCGGGCGGGCGGCGTGCTGCTCATATTGATGGGGGTGATGATGTTCACCGGCTGGATGAACGGCTTCACCGCCTACCTCAGCGGCATTTCCGGCACCGCCGGCCAAAGCGCTTCGGTCAGCCAAAGCGCCTCCCAGCCGGAAAGCGGGCCCGCCGCCGTGCCGGGCAGCGAGGGCGAGGCCGGCGAAAGCCAGGGCAGCCAGAGCGCCGCGCCCTCCGCGCCGGAGAGCGGTTCCTCCTCCGCCAGCGAGCTGCCCCCCGCGCCGGACTTCACCCTTGTGGACCAGAACGGCCAGGAGCACACCCTCTCGGACTACAAGGGCCAGGTGGTGTTTTTGAACTTCTGGGCAACCTGGTGCGGCCCCTGCCAGCGGGAGATGCCGGAGATCCAGCAGCTCTATGAGGACTGGGGCGAAAACGCCGGCGAGGTGGTGGTGCTGGGGGTGGCGAACCCCCACGACCCCGACCGCCCCGGAAACGCCGACAGCCTCACCGCCGAAGAGATCGGCGACTGGCTGGGGGAAAAGGGCTACACCTACCCCACGGTGATGGACCAGACGGGGGAGATATTCTCCCAATACGGCGTCAGCGCCTTCCCCACCACCTTCATGATCGACGCAGAGGGCAACGTTTTCGGCTACATCACCGGCAGCCTCACCCGCGACATCATGGACAGCATCATCGAGCAGACCCGCACCGGCGTGCGCGCCGGGTGAAGGAAACGGGCCCCGGAGGCAAAGCCTTCGGCTTTTCAACAGCTGTGGCTATTTTTGCGGCTGTTCCCACCTTGCGCGCAGCCGGTCGGCGCACAGCCAGCACACCGCCGTGGCCAGAACGAGAAGAACAAGGCCCGCCGCGCCGTCGGAAGGGCGGCGCAGCAGCTCTGCCAGATGGAACAGCGGATACAACCCCACCCAGCGCAGAGGCCACAAACCGCTTAAAGCCAGCATGGGCGGCAGGCAGAAGATAAGGGCCGAGAGGAACATGGCGCTGAGGGCGCTGCCCAGCGTCTCTGAAAACCAGAGGGTGACCGCCGCCATGCACAGCACGGCGACAAGGCGGGCAAGCCCCGCCAGCGCCAGCACCCCGGCAAGGGTCAGCCAGCCGGGCAGATGGAGATAATCGGGAAGGCTCATGGCCGGGGCGAAGGGGGCGGGCAGGCCGTGATCCCGCAGGGCCACAATGAGCTGCGGCAGGCTCACCAGCGCCCACAGTAGTATTGCAGCGGCACCAGATGACAACAGTTTGGCAATCACCGTTGTTTTGCGCCCCAGCGGGGTGGCCATTAACACCCGCTTCATGCCGCCCCGGTGTTCAAAGGCAAACAGGCCCGAAAAGCAGACGCTGGCCAGCAGGCCGGCGACCAGGGTATCCCGCAGGTCGCTGTCTCCCGCAAAGCAGAACAGCTTTTCCCAGCCGCTCTCATACACCAGCTGGGCGCCGGGGTGTTCTTTGAGATAGGGCAGATTCCCGTAAACGATACGTTCGAACACCTGCTTTTTCTGGGAAAGGCCGTAGTAAGCTCCCATTTGAGCTTGGTAGTTTTCGAATGTTATTTCACCAGCTTGGACCGCCCGTTCAAGTGCACGAATCGACTCAAATTCCTCGTTCTGTTTTAGTAGCCACTGATAGGACTCCCAGTCGTAGGGGCCGGAGATGTGGGTCATGTAGTACTGATAATAAATTTCGTCCGCGTCGATGAAACTCTGAGCCTTGGCGGTCTGCCATGCCTGATACCCCGCAAAGACGGCCAGCACCGCCAGTGCCCCGCAACTCAGGGCCAGCTTGCGCGCCTCCTGCCGCCAGATGGTGGTGGGCCGGGTGCGGGGTTGGCCCAGCCGCAGGCCCGCGAAGGCGGGGGCGGGCAGCAGCGCCGCCCGGCAGAACACCAGGCAGAAAACGGCCAGCAGCGAGGCACACCACAGCGCCGCGGCGGCCCATTCCACCAGCGGCAGCGGGACGGGATGGTCGAACCAATAAAGATTCCGGTAATTGCCCAAAAGCTCGTTGGTGCGCAACAGGCTTGCCAGGTTCGCGTATCTTATCACGTTCAGGCGGCTGGTGGCGGGGATGGCCTGGCGGATGAGCCACTGGGCAGCGGGCAACGCCAGACCGGCGCACCAGCCCGCCGCCGCCCGGCGGCAGACCAGCGCCGCCAGCATGACCCAAAGGCCCATCACGAAGGCTCCCGCCCACTTGGCAGCCAAAAACAATCCCAGATACTGCCCCACGGTGATGCGCATGGTGCAGCGCATGAGGGCGGGCACACTCTGGATGCTGCGGCCGAGGGGGCCCAGGCCGAAGGTGAGCTGGCAATAGGCAAGGTTCACCCCGTAGAGCAGCGCCAGCACCGCCAGCAGGCTGACTGCCAGTGTCCCCAGCTTTGCCGCCGCCGTCTTCAGCCGCCCGCCGGGGGTGGCGCGCACAAAGGCCAGCATGCCGCTGTCCCGCTCGGCGCGCACCAAAAGGCTTGCCAGCAGCAGCATGGCCGCCAGCAGGATGAGGTCGGTGAAGGGGTAGTCCAGGGCGGTGTAAAGGCCCTTTTGGGGCGCGTAGTTTATCTGCACGTCGCCCATGCCGGCGTAGGCCGCGGCGGTCTTGCCGATGTTTTCCAGGTCATAGCCGCTTTGGGGGTTTTGAAAAATGGAAATGCCGGAAAGCTGCTGGGCTTTGGCCTGCACATCGGCCAGAAACTGCGGGTAGCCTGCCACCGTGTCCAGCTCCGCCTTGACGGTGGTGAGGAAGGCCACCTCCTGGCGCAGGTTCTCGGTGTAGAGGGCATAGCTTTTATCCTGATAGATCTGTTCATACTGTTCAAACAACTCGGGGTACTGGGTGCGCGGGTCGGACATATAGCCGTACTGGGCGTTCAGGGCATAGTCGTAGAGCAGCTGCCCCACCTGATAAACGCCCTTGGCGGTATCCAGCTTTTCGTTGATAAAATTCTGCTGCTGGGCGGTGGAAAGGCCCCGCAGGTCCCGCCCCACCGCCCGCCAGGCGGAGGCGGGGGCGGCGTTGGGGCCGGGTTTCGTGCCGGTGTAGAGCAAAAACAGGTTTGCCCCCGCCAGCACCGCAAGGCAGAGGGCCGTGACCCGCCGGCCCCAGACCTTGCGCATTTCTGCAAGAAGGAGCCTCATGCGCCGCCCTCCTCCCCAAAGACCCGGAGATATACGTCCTCCAAACTGCCGCCGGAGGCGTACTGCTCCACCAGCGAAGCCACCGGGGCCTGGGCCACCAGTCGGCCGTCTTTCAGCAGAAGAATCTCATTTGCCACTGTTTCCACATCGCTGACCACATGGGTGGCCACAAAGATGATACGATCCTTGGCAAGTTCGGCCAGAAGCTGGCGCAGGCGCACCCGCTCCTTGGGGTCAAGGCCCGCGGTGGGCTCGTCCAAAATGAGCAGCTTCGGCTCGCCCAGCAGGGCGCTGGCCAAAAGAAGGCGCTGCTTCATGCCGCCGGAATAGGCGGCAAGGCGCTTGTCCAGTTCGCTTGAAAGGTTCACCCATTCCGCCGCCCGCGCCACCTGGGCGGCTGTTTCTTTGGCCGGTATCTCCTTCAGGGCGCAGAGGTAGGCCAAAAAGCGGCGGCCGGTGTAGCTGTCGTAAAGGCCCTGCTGCTGGGGCATGAAGCCCAGCGCGCGGCGGAATTTGACGTCCAGCGCGCGGGCGCTTTTTCCGCACCAGAGCACCGAGCCGCCGTCCTGCGCAAGGCCGCCGGTGATGATGCCCAAAAGGGTGGATTTGCCCGCGCCGTTGGGCCCCAGCAGGCCGTAAAGCCCCGGCCCGAGGGTGAAACTCACCCCCGCCAGCGCCTGCTTTTTGCCCGCCGGGCGGCCGAACCGCCCCGGCAGCGCGTAGCTTTTTTTCAATTCCTTCACCTGCAAAGCCGGGGCGCTTATTTCCATGGCGGGCCTCCTGGGTTTCGTTTATTCGGGCAGACGGGAGTTCATGAAGTCTTCCCAACTGCAGTATTTGTACTGATAGCGGTCAAAATCGGAGATATCCGAACCGTTATAACGGGGCACATGCAGAATCACTCCGCCTCCCAGTTCGCCTTCAATGAGGATGGGGTAACCGCGCACCGGATCACAGAGTTTTATCTCGCGCAGTTCCTGTGTTTCAGGTGTAAAGGCCAGGTACTTGCTGATGAGTTCACCCTCTTCCGTGTAGCCGGAGAGCAACTCAAACAGCAGTGTTCCGTTGTGGAACGATGGATTCACAATATTTTTCGGCTCTTCCACTTGGATGCCCAGGTCATACTCTGTTTCCTGGCCGGTGGCAAATTCCCGCACCGTCAGATGCAGCACATCATTCGGCATGCTGAGCAAAAACAGTTTGTCGTCGGCGATCACTTCCCAGTATTCTTCCTGTTTCCATTCCGCAGCAACCGTTTTTGTGCCTGTTGTGGGGTCGATGGCCGTGAGGATGTGACGCTGCTCAGAAATATCGGAAAGCTGACCCTCCCCCTTCGGCATTTCGAAGTGCTTGACGATCAGCTGCCCGCAGGCCACCCCCATCAGGAACGAGCCTTTTTCCACCTTGCAGACACTGGTGATGTTGCCGCTGGTCAGGTTCAGACGCACAAGTTCTGTGCTGTGACCGTCGGCCTCGTAGGCGGTGAGAAGAAAATAAAGGCTCTCGCCGCTGGCTGCAACACCGGTGCTGTATTCTTGATTTGCTTCCAGGTCGCAGACCTTGTGCCGGTCCGAGCCGTCGGGGTTCATCACGTCGATGTGGGGCAGCACCTCGCTCTGGTCACTGCTCGATCCTTTATGGAAAAGCACCACCTTGCCGCCAGCCCAGGCAAGCTCGGGCCCATGGTTGCCGAGATACGCGGGGCAGGCGTCGGTGTCGTGGCCGCAGCCGGGGTTAGAGCACAAAATAATATCCTGATGACTTTCTTTGTCGATGAAGTGGATGCTGCTATGGGAATAGTCCTCCGACGAGGCGATATAATAGTAGCCCGCTTCCCCTTCAGCCCCGTTGCCCAGCTGGTCAGGACTGCTGGATAGATAGACCAGCCGGTCGTCCGCTGTTTCCAGGGCGGCAGGCCCGTCAGAGCCCGCCGGGGCGGAAGAAGGCTCTCCGCCGCAGCCCGCCAAAAGCAGGCAGGTCGCGAGGCCCAGGGCCAACATGTGTTTTTTCATGGCGCAAAAACCTCCTTTTGCGGGGCGCGGGCGATCGAAAAGCACCCTTTTGCCCCGTTTGTGCGTTCAGCATAGCACGGGGCAGAGAGAGGTCTCTACCATGGGGGTGTATGCTTTGGGTATCGAAACTGTAAATTCTGCCGGGGGCGCTCAGGCCGCGGACAGGGGGAACACCTGCCAGTTCGCGCCGCCCTCCCACAGCTCACGCACCGCCCCTGCTTCCGGGCAGCGGGGCTCATCCCGCCCGGCTCACGGCGCGGTAGTTCGGCGTGCCGGCCCAAAAGTCCTCTTCGCTGATGAGGGCAAAGGCGTAGTCCACCACGTCCACGCCGTAGGTAACGCCGTTCGGGCCGGGGATGCGCACGGTGTGGAAGGAGCGGCTGGGAGAAACGAGATAATCTTCTCCCTGCCGGGCGAAGATCTCCAGCATCCGCATCCGATCCCCTTCTTCGGTGCTCTCCGCCTGCAGTTCCTGCCGGACGGCCCTGCCCCCAAAGTCGATGAGCCAGTTGTGGTATACGTCCTCTCCCGAGGCCTGCACCACATAGCCCTGCTCGGTCACGGCGGCCAGCTTGGCCCATTGAGGGGCGCACTGAGCCAGAAGGTCGGTGGCAAGTTCCGTCACGCTGCCGTCTTCCACCGAGACGGTGCGGATGGCCCCGGTGGCCTCGTCCACGCAGCACAGCACCCCCTCGCCCACGGCGGCCGCGCTGTCGCTGGCGGCCAGGTCGCGAAGCGCCTTTGTGTCCACATTGTAGGCGGCGTAGTAATTGCGGCCCAAACCGGATTGCAAAATGAGCTCTCGGCCCCATGCCCCCACGATGCGCAGTTCCGCCCGCTGCACCGCTTCGTCGGCGCTCGCCGCGCCGGTGGCAAGGTCGATGGCCACGATTTTTTCCACCGGCCCGCCGGCCGAACTGTAATCGGCGAGGATGATGTAAAGGCTCTGCCTGTCGGCGGCAGGCATGGAGGCGAAGGCCTCCGATGCGCCGAAGCGGGCCAATTCCTGCCGGCCCGAGCCGTCCGTGTTACACTTCAGGATGCGGGGCAGGGCTTTTTCGCCGTAGGTCTCGAAGGCCCAGCCGTCCCACGGGGCGCCGGGGAACAGGATGTAAAGCGCGTCATCGGAGGCAAGGACGCTCGGTTCAGTGCCGCCCCAGGCAAACCACGCGGGGCAGGTCTCGCCGCTGTGGGCGCAGTTGGGCTGGCTGCACAGAGGCACGTCCTGCAGGGTGGCATAGTCCACGACCCGCAGCAGGCTGTTTCCGTTTTCGTCTTTTGTAAAGTAGTAATACCCCGTCTCATTCCCCGAGCCGTAAGACAGATCGGAACTCAAAAAGCGGATGGCGCCACCTTCCGCGGCCGGGGCTTCGGGCCCCGGCGCGCTGCAGCCTGCAAGCAGCAGGCAGGCGGCAAAGGCGGCGGAAAAAAGGCGTTTTGTTTTCGTTTTCATGGCGGCAGCTCCCTTCGCGCCGGGCCCGGGAAACAGGCCCCGCAGAAATCCGCCCGCATTTGCGGGCTCTGCTGCAAGGATACCGCCGCCAGAGGCGCGGGGTCATCTGCAAGCTGTATCAAAACTGCTAATTTTTCCGGAGGCTGTTTCAACGGGGCCGGTCCCTGCCCGGAAATCCGCACAGCGTATCTTTCCGTACACCGGCCCAGGGGGGCTCACGGCGGCCTTCCCGCCGATCCTCCCGGGGCTGAAGGGTCTCGCCCGCGATCACAAAGCAGCTGCCGCCCACCGCGTCTTCGGCAGCGGTGGGCGGCAGTGCGCTTTTTTCAATGGGATAGTTGCAAAATGTAAAAACAATACTAAGCAGATACAATTCGCTTTTTGGCACTGACTATAAAGACGGCTGGTTCCTGGCATACCTGGAAATTGCAGAAACTCGTCGCTCGTTACATAATACTCGTATTTTAACATAAAACAGAAAAAGAAAAGGAGGAATGATATACTGCAATAGAGGATGTGATATTCGTATGACCATGTTGGCAAATTACATTACATCATTCCTTGTTCGAAACAAACTTGTGGAACCTTGGGAAAACGAGTGGTGCGCATACCAGATTGAAAGCCGGCTGACGCAAATGATATCCATCCCTTTTCTGATACTTGCAGGGAGCGTGATCGCTCCACTCGACAGCGTTATTATTTTGAATCTTGGAATAATTTATCTGCGCCCAAAGACAAACGGGTATCATGTTAAAACGTTTGCAGGGTGCATGTTC